>JBDREB010000033.1:0-12412 GCA_043820325.1 Planctomycetota bacterium
GGAGCTTTTTAACGCCAATTACGCCTATTTCAGCTCCTTTTCCACCACCTGGCTGGCCCATGCCGAACGCTATGTAGCCGACATGACCGCCCGCTTCAAACTCAACACCCAAAGCCTCGTCGTTGAAGTGGCTGCAAACGATGGCTATCTGCTCCAGTATGTCAAGGGGCGTGGCATACCCTGCCTCGGCATCGAGCCCACCGCAAGCACGGCCGCCGCCGCGCGGGCCAAAGGCATCGAAATTATCGAAGATTTTTTCGGCATACGGCTGGCTCGGGAACTGATCAAGCAGGGCAAGCAGGCTGACCTTGCCGTGGCCAACAATGTACTTGCCCATGTCCCGGATATTAATGATTTCGTGAGTGGATTTGCAGGTCTGCTAAAGCCCGATGGAGTCGCTACATTCGAATTCCCGCATCTCCTTAGATTGGTCGCAGGAAGCCAGTTCGATACCATTTACCACGAGCATTTTTCGTATCTGTCATTGCATGCGGTCAATCAGATCTTCGAGCACAACGGCCTATCCGTGTTTGATGTTGAAGAATTGCCCACGCATGGCGGCAGTCTACGGGTATATGCGCAGAGACGGGCCGCTGGGCAACACAAAGCGGCCGGCCATGTTGCCGGACTGCTGGAACGGGAATCCGCCGCCGGTATGACCGCACCCGAATACTACGCGGGATTTCAACCAAAGGCCGACAAGATCAAGAACGATCTCATGGCTTTCCTTATCAAAGCCAAAAGCGAGGGCAAGCAGGTCGCTGCATATGGCGCCGCAGCCAAGGGCAGCACATTGCTCAACTATGCCGGTGTTCGGCCGGATCTGCTTGCATATGTGGTGGACCGCAACCCGGACAAGCAGGGAAAATACCTGCCTGGCAGTCGTATCCCCATTGTTACGGAGGCGTATCTCATTGACAAACATCCGGATTATGTGATGATCCTGCCTTGGAATCTTTGTGAGGAAGTTACCAACCAACTCGCCTTTATCAGAAAATGGGGCGGGAGATTTGTGACGGCAGTGCCAACCTTGGAGGTGATATGACTGCATTAAAAGTTGCAGTCACAGGCGCCAGTGGATTCATCGGCCGGCATGTATTAGCCGAACTCGCCCTCCATCCAGTGGCAATCACCGCCGTCACGCGGAATGCAGCAAAATTGGCCAATAGCGGGTCGGGGGTCCGGGTGGTTGAAATGGACATCGCCCGCCCGGGTCCGGCCGACTACGCCAGGCTTGAAAAGCCCGATGTGCTCATGCATCTGGCCTGGGGCGGTTTGCCGAACTACAACGCGCTGCACCACTTTGAAACGGAACTGCCGCAACAGTACCGTTTCCTGAAGGGGCTTGTGGAAGCCGGTCTGCCCGCCATGGTGGTGGCGGGAACATGCTTTGAATATGGGATGCAGTCGGGGGCCCTGTCGGAAGAATTGCCGGCATTACCGGATAATCCGTATGGTTACGCCAAGGATGCGCTGAGACGACAACTTGAATTTCTGCGCGGCACACATGCCTTTGCCTTGACATGGGCGCGACTATTCTACATGTATGGCGCGGGGCAGGCCGCCACCGCACTTTACCCACAGCTCAAAAGCGCCGTGGAACGGGGCGACAAGGTCTTCAATATGTCGGGCGGCAAGCAGCTGCGGGACTACCTGCCCGTGACGGCTGTTGCCGCGGCCCTGGTTGCATTGGCAATTCGGAAAACAGATTCCGGCGTGGTCAATATATGCTCCGGCACCCCGATCACCGTACGCGACCTGGTCGAAGGTTGGATCCGCGAGAACGGGTGGTCAATACAGATCAATTTGGGCCATTACCCGTATCCGGACCATGAGCCCATGGCGTTCTGGGGCGACAATGCAAAATATACCGCCATATAAGGGGGCTGTTGTGCCAGACGATCCCATCGCCCTGTTTGCGGATGAATGCGAACAACGCATCGCATCGTATGCGGGTTCCAGTTTGGCACGGAGCGCGGCGCAGTTCCTCACCGCCAGTACCATCCCCAAGTACTCATACAATTTCTCCTGGCTTGGCCGGCCCATCATCCAATATCCCCAGGATATGGTCGCCATGCAGGAGATCATCTGGCAGGTGCGACCCGACCTGATCATTGAAACCGGCATTGCCCATGGCGGCTCGCTCATCTTGAGCGCATCCATGCTGGCCTTGCTGGACTATACAGATTCGGCACAGGCCGGGAAGGTGCTTGAACCCAAAGCCAGTCAGCGCCGGGTGTTGGGTGTGGATATCGATATCCGCGCCCATAACCGGACCGCCATAGAGGCGCATCCGCTGGCGCACAAGATTGTTATGCTCCAGGGCTCCAGTGCCGCCCCTGAAATTACCGCCCAGGTACATCAGATTGCCAAAGGTAGCAAGAAAGTCCTTGTGTTTCTTGATTCCAATCACACCCACGCCCATGTCCTGGCCGAGCTTGAAGCCTATGCGCCACTCACCAGTATCGGCAGTTATTGCGTGGTATTCGATACCGTTATTGAAGATCTGCCCGGTGATATGTTTCCCGACCGTCCCTGGGGCAAGGGTAACAACCCCAAAACCGCAGTCAGGGAATACCTGAAAACGCACCCGGAGTTCGCAATTGACAAGAGCATCGCAAATAAGCTTCTGATCACCGTCGCACCGGATGGGTATCTGAAACGGGTGCGCTAAGGCCATGGATGCAGAGGGTGACCGGTCTCACATGAGCGTCCTTAAAAGAAACATTGCGGCCAACTTCGGGGGCAGTGTATGGACGGGGCTGATGGGGCTGGTCTTTGTGCCGCTCTACATCCACTTCATGGGTATCGAGGCGTACGGGTTGATCGGTATATTTGCCGCGCTTGTCGCGAGCTTGGGTTTGCTTGACATGGGGTTAAGCAATACCGTTAACAGGGAAATGGCCCGGCTGGCCGTCCAGCCGGACCGGTCCCAGGAAATGCGGGACCTGGTCCGGACTCTGGAAATCCCGTATTGGCTGGTCGGTCTGCTTATTGCCGTCGTGGTCGTATGTGCGTCACCCTTGATCGCTTATCATTGGGTCAAGGTTGAAAAACTAACGCCCCATAGTGTGCAAACCGGCATCATGATCATGGGCCTGGCGCTTGCTTTTCAATGGCCGATAGCTTTCTATTCGGGGGGGCTCATGGGCCTCCAGCGCCAGGTACTGCTCAACAGTATCAATGCGGTGATGGCCACCTTTCGTGGCTTGGGCGCCGTATTGGTCATCTGGCTGGTTTCACCCACCGTGGAAGCGTTCTTCTCCTGGCAGATCATTGTCAGCGCGGTCCATATTGGCCTGGTGGTATTTTATCTCCGGCGAAGTTTGCCGCACGCCGCCGGATCACAGCGTTTCCGCCGTGAACTTCTGGTGAAGATCTGGCGTTTCGCTGCTGGTGTCACGGGCATCACTGTTCTTGCCACAATACTTATGCAGTTGGACAAAGTCATCTTAAGCCGCATGTTGAGCCTGGAAATGTTCGGGTATTATACATTGGCCTATGTGATCGCCATGACACTTACCCGCTTCGTCGTCCCGGTTTTCTCGGCTGCTTACCCACGCTTGACCAATCTTGTCGCTTTGGGCGCCACGGTGGAGATAAAAGAACTTTACCATAAGAGCGCCCAGTTGGTTTCCGTGCTCGTATTACCCGTTGCGCTCGTTGTCGCATTTTATTCCAAAGAGATCCTGTTGTTGTGGACGCAGGATCCTGCCGCCGCCGGGCATACCCATGTGCTGGTAAGCATCCTTGTCATTGGCACCGCCTTGAATGGCCTCATGCACATACCCTATGCGCTTCAATTGGCCCATGGGTGGACGCGGCTGACTTTCCTTGTCAATCTTGTTTCCGTCCTTGTTCTGGCGCCGTTAATGATCATTCTTGCGCGTTCGTACGGTGCCGTGGGCGCGGCCAGCGTATGGGTGATCCTGAACGCGGGGTATGTTGCGGCGGCCGTTCCAATAATGCATCGCAGGTTGTTACCGGCAGAAAAATGGCACTGGTATCTCGTTGATGTCGGGCTGCCACTTGGAGTTGCCGTAATTACCGCCGGTGCTCTCCACTGGGCCATACCGCTGCCGGCGAACAATATACCCTTGTGCGTATGCATCTGCATGGTGTCCGCTATCACGATGGGCGCAACGGTCCTGGCCACGCCCGTTACCCGGGACTGGATTCGAATAAAAATTGCAGCAGGGGGGGGTTATCGTGCGAATTGAACAGGACTATAATCCGCTTCCCGGCCCAATGATCCTCCCCATGAAATACCATGGGTATATAACCGATCGCCGCACAAGGGGAACGGTATGGTTGCGTCGGTATTAAATATGCAGGGCCATACCAAGGATCAATTCTTTACCGTTGTAATACCTACACGCGAACGATGCGACACTCTTGAACACGCGCTCCATACTTGCGTAATTCAGGATTACGGCAACCTGGAGATCATTGTCAGTGACAATTTCAGCCAAGACGATACCAAGGATGTAGTCGCATCCTTCCGCGACCCCCGGATCCGTTACCTGAACACGGGTAAACGGTTGAGCATGACGGATAATTTTGAGTTCGCGTTATCCCACATCAGGCCCGAAGGTTATGTCATATACATCGGCGATGACGATGGGCTTCTTCCAAATGCGATCCATGCTATCAACACCGTTATCGGTCAAACCCAAACCCGGGTTATGCGGTGGGATCTGCCGACTTATTGCTGGCCATCCATGGGTGGCAGGGGTGCGAATCAAATGCATATCCCTGCCTTGGGACCAGGCATCCATACACGGGTTCCAGCAGCCACGATCAGGAATGTGATCGCTCTCAAGGCCGATTATCGAATCCTGCCGATGTTGTACATGAATTCGGCGATCGCGTATGAAACAATTAAAGACATCAAGGATATATCAGGAAGGTTTTATCATTCAATGACACCGGATGTGTATTCGGGGTTTGCCATTGCCGGGACCGTTGATAGTTATATTGATTCGATACGGCCATATACGATCGGCGGTTGTTCCCATCATAGCATTGGCGCAAGTGGATTGGGTGGTTCGCTGTCATCCGAGGCGAACCGGAAGTATTTAAGTGAAGACAACCTCCCGTTCCATTCCGGTCTTGTCATGTGCCGAAGTCTGACGGTGCTAATTGCCGAATGTTTTCTCCAGGCCCGGGACAAGCTTCCGTTTTTCCGGGGTTTTACACTTGATATGGATAAAATCATCATCAAGATGATGGAAGAAGCAGCAATAAAACCGAATGACATATACGCTGATGTAAGCAATGCCGTTCTGAGGATCGGGCAACTCCATAACATCCCGGAAGTCGCGCAACACGCCATTGCTGCCAATCCCAATATTGGACCGGGTTTCATGCGCAAGCCGACTGTTGTTAATCTCGGAAGGGCAGGGTTGTATGTTGCGGGTCTTTTTATTATGGACCTCTATAAGGGATCATTCCACTTGGATTGCACTCCTTTGTCTGTGAAAAACATCTATGATGCCGCGCTTCTTTGTGAGCATGTTATCAGGCTTAAAGACATGGGGGGCATTGGCTGCGCCGCGGTTCTTAAATCCTCTTTAGGTAATATAAAAAGGCAGCTATTTCCCGCGATAGGCACAACAAAACATTAGTGCCGTAAATGATCGTGCGAGCTTTTACTTGTAATACCCAGGGGAGGGGAACGACCCGTCGCGGACTTCGGTGATGTACTGGCGGCCGGCGCGGATCATTTCGTACCTGAGGTCGGCGTATTTCTTGGCGAAGGGGGGTACTTTTTCGGAAAGGCCCAGGAGGTCGCTGGATACGATCACCTGGCCGCCGGTGTGGGGGCCGGCGCCGATGCCGATGGTGGGGATGGATAGGTTCCGGGTGATATCCTGCGCCAGACGGGCGGGCATGTGTTCGAGGATGAGGGCATAGCACCCGGCCGCGGCGATGTCGGCGGCCTCGCGCTTCAGCCGGGCGGCGTCTTCGGGCGTGGTGCCTTTCATCTTCAGGCTGGTCGCGGTCTGCGGGGTGAGGCCGGTGTGGCCGAGGACTTCGATGCGGTTGGTATGGAGGTACCGGATCACCTCAAGGCAGGGGCCTTCGACTTTGACGCTGTCGGCCCCCGCTTCCAGAAAACGCATGGCATTGGCGAGGGCGTCGGGCGGGGTGTCGTAGGTGCGGATGGGCATGTCGGCGATGATGTGGGTGCGGCTGGTGCCGCGCTTGACGGCCGCGACGAGGCCGAGCATCATATCCATGGTGACGGTCTTGGTGTCCTTGAGCCCCAGTTCGACCATGCCGCCCGAGTCGCCCACCAGGAAGAAATCGAACGCGCAGGTGTCGAAGGCGCATGCGGTGGGGTGGTCGTACACGGTGATCATGGCCAATTTACGGTCGCGGGGCAGGTTAAGCATCGGTCTTCCTTGCAGGGGTTGACAGGGATATTGTACGGTTGACCGCCTGTTTTGCAAGGTTAATTAGGGCTTGGTGCGCGACGGTCATCAATGTATGGGATATCCGGTCTGTTACATCGGACATCGAAGATCCCACATCCCGGGCGGAACCGCCCAGCCCGCTATTGACATGCCGCGCTACACCGGTATAATGAACATCTTTAGATGTGGAGTCCCGGATGCCCTGGAGTACGCTCGGCTGGTGGATCGCGGCGATGGCCGCGGTGATGCTGATCGTTCTGATCGCGGGTGTGGGAGCGATGCTCTACGCCAAGAACCGGATGATCATCCAGCTGCTCACGGTCAAGTGCGCGGCCGAGGGGGTGACATTCGTGATCCCGCCTGGTGTGGGAGTGCAGGTGATCGCGCGGGAAGGGCGTGCGGCGGCCCGGTGGCCCGGGGTGGCGGCGATGACCGCCTACGAACTGATCTTTGTTCCCCGGTGGGGTAAATCGGCCGTGCAGCTGCCGATGGAAAATATCACCGGGTACGCCCAGGACCCGGCCGACCGCCGGGCGATCATCGTCCACACCGTGGATGCAAGGGTGACATACACGGTGCGGGCGCCGGAAGGGTGGGCGGATCCAACGAAGGCATTTAAAGAAAAAACAACATCATAACTGCACAATGCTCAATTCTTTGCCGGAGCGCTTGGGAGGGCAGGACCCGCCGTAGAGACCACAACGGGCATGAAGAATCATGTTGTGGGTTGGGGAATGGACGGGAGCGGCAACGGTAACGATGCCCGTTTCGGTAAAGGTAACGGTAACGACTTGGAGAGGGGAAATCCGCCACACCTTGCCCCGGCCGTAACCGATACGGGCATCGTCACCGTTGCCCGGTTCGGTCGTGCGCAACATTCCGCGAGTTGAAGCCACGCAAGCTGAAGCTTGCGCCTACCGGGATCGGAAATGGAAAGGTCTGTGTCACGGGCGTCATGGGTGACGCCCGGTATTCCTCCGGGCAGGTCGGTAAGCCGGTTCCTGTCGCGTGCCGTCATTCATCTGGGACCGCCGTTGCCGGCGGCCTCAAGCAGCCTACCCGGGAATTTTAACGGAGCGGGCCGCTCCTCTTCCCCTATTTGGCCTTGCTCCAGATCGGGTTTACCCGGTCCCGACGTCACCGCCGGGTCCGGCGGGGTCTTACTCCCGCCTTTTCACCCTTACCCGCCGCGGCCGAAGCCTGGGCGGGCGGTTTGTTTCTGTAGCACTTTCCCTATCCTTGCGGACGGTGGGCGTTACCCACGATCGTGCCCTGTGGAGACCGGACTTTCCTCGGCCGGCTTGCGCCGGTCGCGACGGCATGACCTGCCCGGAGGAATACCGGGCGCTGGTTGTCGAAAGAACGAAGGGCGGACGGGTGCCCGCACGGGTGATGTAGCCAGGCGGCGGGCCCAATCATGCAGAATTGCGGCGATCAGGCCCCGGCGCCGTCTTCTTCCTGGCCGCCGGCATCGCCCGCGTACAGGATGCGGTAGCAGTTGGGGCACTTCACGAGGGAGTCGCCTTCGTAGACCTTGTTGCGGACATCGGGCGGCAGGGCCAGGTAACAGCCCTGGCAGGTGTCGTGCACAATGCTGACCACGGCGGGGCGCACGGCCTTGCCATGGAGGCGCTGGAAGAACGAGAAGGCGTCCAAATCGGTCGTACTGAGTGTGTCAAGGTGGCCCTTGATCACCGCCGTGGCTGCGGCGATCTCCTTGTCGACCGCGGCGATCTCCTTGTCGACCGCGGCGGTCTTCTGGTTGATCTCCTGCTTCACGGCGGCGACCTCGGCCGTGGACTTGACCAGGTCGGCGGCGACCTTTTCCACCTTTTCCCAGAGCTGGAGGCATTCGTCCTCGATCACGGAACGGTCGGCCTTTTCCTCCTCGATCTGCTTCTTGACGACATCGAGGTCGGCGTTCTTGCCGCCGCCGGAGAGAATGTAGGTCCGCTTGCCGTCGAGATCCTTGAGTTTCAGGTCGTGTTCGGACACGCTCAAGTTGAGGCTGTCGAGGGCCTTCTGGGTCTCGAGCTTCTCCTTCTTCAGGTTGTCGATCGAGTCGTCGAGTTCCCTGATCTTCGCCTGCAGGATCTCTTTCTGGGCCACGAAACCGTGGCGGTGCTTTTCAAAGGCCAGGATCTTCCGCTCGTCCTGGCCGATCTCCATCAGGATCGCTTGCATGTCGCTCATGTGCTCTGGCCCTCTCAAATCCGTTTCAAACTGCTCATGAAACCTTCCAGGATCTTGGCGCGCGTGGGGTGCTGAAGCTTCTTGATGGCCTTGGCCTCGATCTGCCGCACGCGTTCGCGGGTGACATCGAATTTCTGCCCGACCTCCTCGAGGGTGTAGGTGCCGCCGTCGCCGATGCCGTAGCGCAGGATGATGATCTCCCGTTCGCGCTTGGTGAGCGTCTTCAGGGCCTCGGTGATCTTGTCCTTGAGGGCCTTGTGCGAGACCAGCGAGACCGGCGATTCGGCGGTCTTGTCCTCGATGAATTCCTTGAGATAATAATCATCCTCGCTGTTCGACATGGGTTTGTCGAGCGAGATGGGGTGCCGGGAGAGGTTGAGCACGCGGCGCGCCTCGTTGACGGAGACATCCGCGGCCTTGGCGAGCGCCTCGATGCTCGGTTTCTTGCCCGTCTCCTGCACCAGTTTGCGGTGGATGTAGCGGAGCTTGCTGATGGTCTCGATCATGTGCACCGGGATGCGGATGGTGCGGGCCTGGTCGGCGATGGCGCGGGTGATGGCCTGCCGGATCCACCAGGTGGCGTAGGTGGAGAACTTGCAGCCGCGGCGGTACTCGTATTTTTTGACCGCCTTCATCAGGCCCGTGTTGCCTTCCTGGATCAGGTCCAGGAAGGAGAGGCCGCGGTGACGGTAGCGCTTGGCGATGCTGATCACCAGGCGCAGGTTGCCGCGCGCGAGTTCCTGCTTGGCGCGTTCATATTCGGAGAAGGACCGGTCGATATCCGCCGACCGTTCCTGGATCCCGGCCAGGGTCTCGCCGGCCATTTTTTCGAATTCCCGTGACCGGGCCTCGTTGTCCTTCACGGCCTTGGCCTTGGCCCCACGCGCGGCCCGCAGGGACCGGCCCGAGCGGATGTGCTCCTCCCACTTTTCGCGGAAGGGCACGATGGTCTCGACATAGATCTTGCGCAGGTAACTGGTGCGGATGTTGAGTTCCTCGATGAGGTTCCGGCACGCGAGGCGCCGGTCCATCAGCACGCCGTTGGCGCCGTTGCGGCGCAGGGCGGGGATGCGCTCCAGGATCTTGCGGACCGTGGCCACATTCTCCGGGATGCGCTGCATGATGGTGTTTTTCTCGTTGCCGGAGAAGGAGTTACCCTTGAGGGCCTCGTCAAAGTGGAGCTTGCCGGCGTTGATGAGGTCGATGTCCTCCAGGACGCGGCGGACGGTGAGCTCGGAAATGAGCACATGCCGGCGGAAGAGCTTGCGGTGGATCTCGATGCGCTTGGCGAACTCGATCTCGGCCTCGCGCGACAGGAGGGGCAGGTTGCCCATCTGGGACAGGTAGACTTTGAGCGGATCATCGTAGGTGTCGTCGGAGGCCTCACTGGTCTTGCGCTTGCGGCGGCGGGCGGCGCCGGTCCCGGTGCCCTCCTCGGCATCCTCGTCGGCGGGCTCCTCCTCCGGCTCCTCCTCGGGGTCCTCCTCGGCGTTGGCGGCGGCGGCGGCCGGCGGATCATCGTCGCTGCCGACGGGGTCCTCGACCAGCTTGATGCCGCTCTTGCCGAAATACCCCAGGATCTTGTCGATCTCCTCCGATGAAATGCTCTCCTCGGGCAGGATCAGGTTGAGCTCGTTATAGGTGATCTTCTTGGACTTCTTGGTGAGCTTGTCGATCTGGGCGATCACATCGGCCGTTTTCTGCATGTACGCGGTCCCTTCATACCAAGGCGTGTTTTTGCTTCTGGATGGTGTCGAGCAGGACGAAGGCCTTGCGGGCCTGTTCCTCGTCGCCGGATTGTTCGGCGCGGATGTATTCCTGGCGCAGGCGCGCCTCCTCGGCCTCGAAGTGGCGCAGGAGAAGGTGGCGGATGCCTTCGCGGTTGGCGATCGCGGCCTGTTCGCCGCCGGTCATGGGCTCATACAGGTACCGGGAGGCCCGGCCGGCCAGGCCGGGGTCCTGCAGGCGCCCCAGGGCCCGGACCGGATCGAACGAACGGTCCTCCTCGAACTGCTCCACGCCCGCCGCGAAGATGGTCCGCAGGGCGGGATCGTTGAAGTGCTGCGGGCCCACCTGGTCGTAGGCCGCGGCAAAGAGGACGGGAAAGGCGAAACAGGCCTTGAGGATGGTCTCCTCGGACGCGGAACCGAGCGGATCGACCGGCGGCGCCGGGGGCTCGGCGCGGGGCGGGGCGGGACGCTCGGCGGCCGCGTCGCGGGCGGTCATGGCCGTCAGGGCGTCGATCGAAACGCTGAAGTCGGCGCTGATCTGCCTCAGCACCAGGTCCCGCTTCACGGGCGAGGGGAGCCGGGTGAACGAGCGCACGAGTTCCTGGATGATGCGCGACCGCGCGGTGAGGGTCGCCCCGCCGTTGCGGGCCTCGAGCAGCCGCTTCTTGAACGCGTACATCGAAACGGCGGCGGCCAGTACGCCCTGGAAGGGTTCCAGCCCCCGCGCGGTGACGAAGTCGAAGGGGTCCTTGCCCTCGGGCAGGGTGACGAAGGCCACCTCGATGTCCTCGGCCGCGAAGAGGTCGATGGTCTTTTCGGCCGCGTTGATCCCCGCCGCGTCGGCGTCGAAGAGCATGATGAAGTGGTCGGTGAACCGGCGCAGCTGGCGCAGGTGTTCGGGGGTGAGGGCCGTGCCGAGAGTTGCCACCGCGCCGCGGAACCCGTGCTGGTAGAGGCCGATCACATCGGTGTAACCTTCGACGATCACCAAGGGGAAGTCCTTCGCGTGGATCTCCTTGACCAGGTCGATGCCGTAGAGGTTCTCCCGTTTGTTGAAGACCGGCGTGGCCGGAGAGTTGATGTATTTGCTGGCCTCCGCTTTTTCCAGGATCCGGCCGCCGAAGCCGGTGATGCGGCCCTGGACATCGCGGATGGGGAACATCACGCGGCCGCGGAAGGGCTCATACAGCCCGGGGGGATTGCCGCCCTGCAAGAGCAGCCCGGCCTTGGTGAAGGGGTCCAGGTCCAGCTTGGCTTTGCGCACGGCCTGGGCCAGACCGGTGCCGGCGAATCCCAGCCCGAAGCGTTTGATCATCTCATCGGTGATGCCGCGGCCCCGGAGGTAGGCCAGGGCGGCCTGGCCGGGGGGGGTCATGAGCGCCTGGTGGTAGAATTCCATGGTGAACTTGTTGGCGCTGTAGAGGTCCTTTTTCTGGCTGCGCGGGGCTTCGCCCCCCGTGCCCTTTTCCGCGACCAGGGTGAATCCCACCCGGTCGGCCAGTTGTTCCACCGCCTCGGGGAAGGAGAGTTTTTCGATCTCCATGATGAAATGGAGCGCGTCGCCGCCCTTGCCGCAGGTGCCGCCGAAACAGTGGTAGCGCTGGTCGTCGGCGTAGACGACAAAGGAGGGTGACTTCTCGTCGTGGAAGGGGCAGCAGGCCTTCATCAGGCGGCCGGCCCGCTGCAGGGGTACATACGATTCGATCAAGCTGACGATGTCGACACTCCGTTTGAGCCGTTCGATCTGTTCGGTCCCGTAATATGCAGCCAATTCAGTCCTGATCCATGCTATGTTTACATATAAAACCGTAAGATATCTAATTATGGAGTCAAAATCGGGTTTTAGCCAATTATTCTGCAATTTTCAGTCAAATTAATTCACATGGTGATATCGGCCGCCCCGGTGCAACCGTCTTCGCGTTGGTAATGCGTCATTTCAGATTTCCTGATCCCTATCCGTAACCGGGCATGTTTTTCGGAAAAAGGTTTGGCGCTTTTTCCGACCCACAGGTGATTGTGCGGGGAACATCCGGATGTCAACCGTGTAGGGGCGGGTTTGAAACCCGCCCT
>JBDREB010000034.1:0-5207 GCA_043820325.1 Planctomycetota bacterium
GGAGGGCGGGTTTCAAACCCGCCCCTACACGGTTGACATCCGGATGTTCCCCGTACAATCACCTGTGGGTCGAAAAAAGTGCCAAACCTTTTTCCGAAAAACATGACCGGTTACGGATAGGGATCAGGAAATCTGAAATGGGAACAATCGGGACCAAGCGCCTGGTTTAAAATCCGATTGATCCCCTTTGTTCCGCTCGGTTTATTTCATCCGTTTATTTGACGGACTCGCAAAAAGTCCGCAATCCAATGGTGCCCGGTATTGTTCCCCGTAGCTGCGACCCTTGCGGTCGCCCATCCGCCCGTAGCTGCGACCCTTGCGGTCGCCCATCCGGAGGCGGGGTCAAGCCCCGCAGCTACAAGAACTTGCGTGCACCGCGTGGGATGCGACCGATACGATCTTCCCGGGTCGCATGGAACATACACAACCACTTTTTGCGAGTTCATCCGTTTATTTGGGATTTGGAGCTTGGAACTTGGAGCTTGCCCAACGCGGACATCCTGTTCGGTTGCGGATTGTCCGCGTTGGGACCTTATGGCGGTCCGGCCGGTTCGCCGCCGGAAAACGGTTGACACGCCGCCGCCGGTGCATACAATCATGCGGGTCCCCCCCCATAAAGGAGTCACCATGCGCACCGCCGTCTATCCGGGCAGTTTCGATCCCATCACCTTCGGGCACCTGGATGTGATCCGCCGGGCCTCGGTCCTTTTCGACACGGTCACCGTGGCCATCGCGGTCAACGAATCCAAGCAGTGCCTCTTCTCGCCCGAGGAACGGCGCGACATGATCGCCGAGGCCCTGGAGGGTCAGCCCAATATCGAGGTCGAGATCTTCCGGGGCATGACCGTCGATTTCGTGCGCCGCAAGGGGAGCCACATCATCCTGCGGGGCATCCGCACCGTGGCCGATTTCGAGTACGAATTCTCCCTGGCGCTCACCAACCGCCAGATGGCCAAGGACATCGAGACCCTCTTTGTCATGCCCGACCAGCGCTACGCCTTCTTCAGCTCCCGCCTGGCGCGCGAAGTGGCCGCCCTGGGCGGGCCGGTGGAGGAATTCACCACGCCCGCGATCGCGGCCAGGCTACGGGCGCGTCTGCGGGAACGCCGGAAGTGAGCCGGCCGGGACCCCGGATATGATCGCCCTCCTCATCGCCGCGGGCGCGGGCACGGCCCTGCTCACGGCGCTCTTCGGCCTGCCCGTGCGCCGGCTGGCGCGGGCCTGGGGGTATGTGGACCGGCCCGACGGCGCGCGCAAACTCCACGGTGCGCCCATGCCCTATGGCGGCGGGCTGGCCATGATCGCCGCCTTCCTCGCGGTCTGCGGCGGCCTGCTGGTCGTGGCGCGGTTCACGCCGCCCGGCCTTCTGCCCGCCGACACCCGCGTCCATCTCGCCGGGCTCGGCACGCGCCTGAATGAGCTTTACATCATTGCCGGCGCGGCCGTCCTGATGGGACTGCTGGGGTTCCTGGATGACATCAAGCCCGTCAGGGAGATCCTCAAACTGGCGCTCGAGATCTTCTTCGCTGCCGCGCTCTGGTGGGTCGGCATCCGCATCACCGGCCATATCCCGTCGGCGGCCGCCAGCTTCGTCCTCACCGTCCTCTGGATCACGGGCATCGCCAACGCCTTCAACTTCCTCGACAACATGGACGGCCTGTGCGCCACCGTGACCCTGATCACCGCCCTCCTCTTCGCCCTTTTCGGCCTGCAGACCGGCCAGCTCTTCATCGCCGGGTATTACTTCGTGGTCGCCGGGCTGGCGCTGGGGTTTTTGGTCTTCAACTTCCCGCCCGCGACCATGTTCATGGGCGACTGCGGCAGCCTGTTTCTGGGTTTCCTCATGGCGGCCGGCGCGGTCGAGTCCACCTGGTACTTCCCCCAGGCTTCCAACCGCATTCTACCCCTCGTCGCCCCGCTCCTCATCCTGGCCGTCCCCATTTTCGACACCGCCTCCGTGATCTGGATCCGCCTGCGCCTGGGCCGGCCGGTGCTCAAGGGCGACCGCAACCACTTTTCCCATCGTCTCCAGCGCCTGGGTCTCTCCCCGCACCAGACCCTCGCCACCATCGCCCTCGTGGCCGCGGGCGTGGGGTTCTCGGCCTTCTACCTCGTGCGGTTGAGCACGGCCGGGGCCGTGCTGGCGCTCGTCCAGGGGCTGTGCGTCTTCCTTGTCATCGTGATCCTGGAAAAGGCGGGCGGGCGCAAGGAAGCGGGGGATTAGTTTGGACCACGGCACGCCGCCGGGCGGGCTCCTGGCGAAAGCGGATGAAGCGGTCGCCGGGGCTCCGGGGCGCGCGTGCATGGACCGCGTCAAGGCTTACGCGGTCCTGGTCGTAGCGTTCGTCGTGATCTTCTCCCTGTATTGTATCCTGTCGCGCCTCTGGGCGGTCTATGGCGGGACATCGAACGGTCTGGTCCGGTTCGAGTACCCGGTGCTCCTGCTTTTCGGGGCCCTGTTCTTCGTCCCGGCCGGGGGGGCGGTCAGGCCGAACATCATCGCCGCCCTCGCCGCGTCCCTGCCCCTGATCGCCGCGTATGTCGCGTTCGATGTGCATTACAGTTATCTGCACCGGGCCCTGCGCCTCTCCGATATCCAGGATGCGCGCACCCTGTGGGATTTTCAGCCCGCCCTGCCTTTCGGGCTGATATGCGTTGCCGCCCTTGTGTTCCTGCCCGCGATACGGCTGTTCGTGAAGGGTATGCGCGGGCGGCAGAGGGCCATGCGGCATATCGTGTCGGGTCTGGCGTTCCGGGCGGTCCTGACCGCTATGTCGTTCTGGCTGGTGTTCGCTTCCGGCATCACCTATCCCTACCTCGAAAAAGATTTGCGGTTCCGGGCGACTTCAGACGCAAGGAATATAAAAAAACACGGCCGGTTCGCCTCCGTCATCTATTACAGCGGCCGGAGCCGCGCGGCGGCGGCGAAACTGGCGGCGGTCAGCATCCGGAACACCCGCGATCCATTGGCGGTGGCGGTCGGGCGGAAACGCAATGTCCATATCGTCGTCCTGGAAAGTTTCATGGACCCGCGCTATGTGGCGGACATCGCCTTTTCCGGTCCGGGGACCCCGCTGTACGAAGAAATGCCCCGGCTCCTGCCGGATTCATATTTCAATGTGGCGGTGTCGCCGGTCTACGGCGGGCATACGGCCCAGGCCGAATTCGAGATCCTGTGCGGCGTCCCGGCCCTGGGCCGGGTCGAGAGCGTTGACTTCAATGTGTTCAGCGGCACGCCGGTGAAAAGCCTGGTGACGACCCTGAAAGCCTAGGGCTATGCCGCGGTCGCGTCGATCTCGACCAAGGCGTTCTATTTCAATTCCATCAATGCCTACCAGAGCATCGGCTTCGACGAGGTGCATTTCGACGACCGGAACAACATCTACCGGAAGACCGGGACGGAACCCTATCTGTTCGATGGCGACCTGCTGGAGCAGAACCTCGAATATATCCGGTCCCGCTACATCGCGGCGGGCAAGCCCGTCATCAACTATGTCCTGGGCATGTACGGCCACACCCCGTTCGCGCGGGACGCGGCGCGGCATCCCGATGTGCTGGAAGCCCGTATCAACGGCAAGCCGGTCCCCGCCATCGGGCGCATCGCCAACCAGTTCTACTACCGGACCAAAGCGGTATACGACTTCATCATGAATCTTCGGGAGATCGATCCGGATGCGATCGTCCTCGTCATCGCCGATCATATTCCCGCCGTGCTGGGCCGGGATGTCGTCTATACGATGACCGAGACGGAGAACATTTTCGTCCTGTTCGACGGCGCCACCCGCTTCCAGCCGGAAAAGCACCCATGCTATTACGAGCTCCCCTATGTGATCATGGGCATGCTTGCCGGCCGCCCGGTGCCCGTTCCCGACGAGCGCGCGCTGGAAGACCTGTATTTCGACATCCTGGCCACCGGCAGCGGATCGGGCAGATAGCCCGCCGCGGGATCATGTCCGCGGTTGCGGACCTTCGCCTGTCCGCGATGGAACTTTCCGGTTGACTTCGGCGCCATTCGTCCTATAATCGATGTACGAACAGTTGAGATGGGAGCCTTTGGCATGACGCTGATCACGGACGCACGGCTCATCGATTCCCTGCGCCGGCTCGTGGATACTTACCGCGAGCGGTGCCTGTGGTTCCTGAAGCCGGATTTTGTGCCTGCCAGCCGGGCCGATGCGGTCATGGCCCTCGATTATATCGAACGCTATGGGGACCGGGCCGGATTTATCCAGGCCCGGCATTTGAAAACATGGCTCTTACAGATTTCCAGCGCACCGTCTGCCGATTAATGTCCGCCGGCCGGATCGCCGCGGGCATCAGCTATGTCGCGGGCGGGGTGGCGCTTAACGCGCTCACGAACGGCACCCGGCTTTCGCGCGACATTGATATTTTTCATGACACGGAAACCGCGGTATGGAGTGCGTGGTCGTCCGATCGTGCCGTTTTGGAGAAGAACGGGTATACGGTCGCATCCACGCGTGAGCGTCCCGGTTTTGTTGAAGCCGTCGTTCGCAAGGGTGGGGAGAGCGTACTCGTACAGTGGGCGCAGGACAGCGCCTTCCGGTTCTTCCCCCTGATCGAACACGCGGTCCTGGGCCTGGCGCTTCATCCCCTGGACCTGGCGACCAACAAGGTGCTGGCCATGGCGGGCCGGCTGGAGGTCCGGGATTGGATCGATGTGATCCATTGCCACGATACCCTGCAGAACGCCGGGTACCTGTTCTGGGCCGCCTGCGGCAAGGATCCCGGGTTCGGTCCCGCCGCTTTGCTGGGGGAGGCCCGGCGGAGCAGTCATTATTCCGCCGCGGAGGTCGACCGGCTGGCCTTTGAGGGTCCGCCGCCGGACGCGGCCGGTCTGAGCCGGCGCTGGCGTGAGATCCTGGAAGAGGCGGGCCGGATCATCGACCGTCTGCCCGCGGACGAGGCGGGCGCATGCGTGTTGACCGCGGCCGGCGACCTGTTCCGGGGCGGACCGGAGGCGCTTGCGGAAGCCCGGAAACGCAATGCCGTCCGCTTTCACCAGGGCAGTATCAAAGGCGCATTTCCCCGGATCGTGGAACAGCCATAATTCAGATTTCCTGATCCCTATCCGTAACCGGTCATGTTTTTCGGAAAAAAGGTTTGGCACTTTTTTCGACCCACAGGTGATTGTACGGGGAACATCCGGATGTCAACCGTGTAGGGGCGGGTTTGAAACCCGCCCTCCC
>JBDREB010000035.1:0-2435 GCA_043820325.1 Planctomycetota bacterium
GGAGGGCGGGTTTCAAACCCGCCCCTACACGGTTGACATCCGGATGTTCCCCGCACAATCACCTGTGGGTCGGAAAAAGCGCCAAACCTTTTTCCGAAAAACATGCCCGGTTACGGATAGGGATCAGGAAATCTGAATTGACTTGACCTTCCGTCCAAAGCATGTATAATATCCTTTTTTTACAACCGCGAAAGAAAGGCCGAACATGGCTCTCGTCCGATGCCTTGAGTGCGGCAAGACCATACCGATGAGGCTGGCAGCTGCCCCCAGTGCGGCAAACCGATGTATGCCGGCCAGGCCTCTGCCAAACCCAGGCGCCGCGGTTGCACTGTGTGGATCGTGATAATCATCCTCGTCATCGGTGCCGCCATCGGTGGTTATATCTACTTGAAGTCAAAAGGGTTGATGCCTAAAGCGATCGAAAAAGCGGTCCAAAACGCCATTTCCGGCCCGCCCGCACCTGCACCGGTCCAGCCTGCGCCCGCTAATCCGGCCGAAGATCCCCAAACACCACCCGCCCCTGCGGCCCCGGTCGAGGACGCCGCGGTCGCGCCTGCCCCGCCGGCCGCTTCACCCGTGGTAATCCTCGACGAAGAGATCACCCTGCCGATCGGTGAATTCCGCCAGATCCAGGCCGCTGCCGCCCAGCCTTCCCGGATCACCGTCACCTGCACCGTTTCGGACGGCATCCAACTCGACGCCTTCGTCGTGGACGAGGCCACCGGCACCCGGTGGGCCGCTGGCGAACGCAGCGGCATCAAAGTCCTGCCCGGCATGTCCGCCTGCGGCACCCGCGAGGTCAGCCTCACCGGCAGCGTACCGGCCGGCACATATTCCGTGATCATCGACAACACGGCCTTCACCTTTTCGACCATGCCCCCCCGCGAACAGCCCGGCATCGTGAAGGCCGGGGTCACCGTCACTTTAAAGGCAGAATGACCCGGCTCCGGCCGGACCCGTATCATAAAGAATAGAGGAAGAACACCATGAGCTTCAAGCCTGTTTCGGTCGCGGTCATCGGCTGCGGCAACATCAGCGGCATCTATTTCACCAATTGCAAACGGATGGAAAGCCTCAAGGTCACCGCCTGCGCCGACCTTGACCGCTCGCGCGCCGCGGCCCGGGCCAAGGAGTTCGGCATCCCGCGCGTGCTCACGGTCGACCAGGTCATGGCCGACCCCGAGATCGAACTCATCCTGAACCTCACCGTCCCCAAGGCCCACTACAGCGTCGCCAAGCGGGCCGTGATGGCCGGCAAATCGGTCTACAACGAAAAGCCCCTCACGCTCACCCCGGCCGAGGGCCGCACCCTCCTCAAGCTGGCCGCCAAAAAACGCGTCCTCGTCGGCGGCGCGCCCGACACATTCCTGGGCGCCGGCCACCAGGCCTGCCGCGCCATCATCGACAGCGGCGAGATCGGCACCCCGGTCGCGGCCACGGCCTTCATGATGTGCCACGGCCACGAATCGTGGCACCCCAGCCCCGAATTCCATTACGAAGTCGGCGGCGGCCCCATGCTCGACATGGGCCCCTACTATGTCACCGCACTGGTCAACATGCTCGGCCCCGTCCGGCGGGTCACCGGCTCGGCCCGCATCTCGTTCCCCAAACGGACCATCACCAGCGAACCCAAGCACGGCAAGGTCATCAAGGTGGCGACCCCCACCCACCTGGCGGCCGTCCTTGACTTCCGCAGCGGCGCCATCGCCACCCTCGTCACCAGCTTCGATGTGTGGGCCCATACCCATTCGTGCATCGAGATCTACGGTAGCGAAGGCTCCCTGCGCGTCCCCGACCCCAACGGGTTCGGCGGCGATGTGCTCATCAAGAAGCCGGGCGACCAGGAATGGAAGCTCGTCGAATACAGCCGGCCCTACGCGGAGAACAGCCGCGGCGTGGGCGTGGCCGACCTGGCCTGCTCCATCCGCCGCCGGAGCCGCAAGCACCGCGCCAGCGGCACCCTCACCTTCCATGTCCTCGAGGTCATGTCGGCCGTCCATGCCGCCTCCAAGGCGGGCCGTCATAAACTCATCACCAGCACCTGCAACCTCCCCGCTCCCGTGCCCGAGGATGTGCCCTTCGGCCAGCTCGACGCGTAAGGCGGAACATATAACAGCCGACCCGGCAAAGGGGTCTAAAAGTCCAAAGGTCTAAAGGTCCAAAAGTCGAAGGTGCCGGCAAAGCCGGCGACATCCGACTTTGAGTCTTTTGGACTATTAGACTTTTGGGCCACGCCGCCTACCATATGCCCCAGACCGATTCACCTGTCATTCTTGTTCTTAACTTGAGCATTGTAAATTCAGATTTCCTGATCCCTGTGGGGTGGACTGATGGTTTTCCGGAACGGGTTTGGCGCATTTTCCGCGTGACAAATGGGCTGCGGCGGCTATCCTTCCTGGGGTCTGACTTCAGGATGATTGGTCATGCACCAGATG
>JBDREB010000036.1:0-2501 GCA_043820325.1 Planctomycetota bacterium
CGTGCGGGGTTTGGTGGCGGGGGCCAACCATGGCAGCTATACCTCTTTAATGATGCGGCAGTGCCTGACCTGTTTGTCAAACCATCACTCTGCACCGCACGCGAAATGGATAGGTTATTTATTTACGGGCACTAACCGGCCATGCCGGTGGTGAAGATGCGGTCCTTGTAGGCGTCGGTCACCGGCACGATGCAGTTGGTGGTCATGAGGATGGGGCCATTGAACGCGGCGAAGTCCTCTTTCTGGTGCCACCACGAACTCCCGTAATTGCCAGCCAGGTGCTTGAACTTCTTGAACGCCGGGTAATAGTGGGCCGGCAGCATTTCGCTGTGGGTGTAGACATCGACGCCCGTGCCCTCGGTCTGCCTGAGGAGTTCCTCCAGGTCCATGAGGTCGTGGCCGGAGATGAGGATGCCCGGATTCGTGCGCACACCCGTGCTCACGGTGGTGATCTCCGGGTTGCCGTAGGCTTGGGTGTTGGCGCCGTCGAGGAGGGCCATGGCCTTCACAGCCACACCCCCCGCCTCGAGCACGAGGGCGGTCAATTCGGCGACCGTGTGTTCGCGCGCCATGGCGGCCAGCCCTTTGACGAGGAAGGCGTGGATCGCGTCGTCGAAGGCATCGAACACGGCCGCGTGGTGGGTATAGGCGGCGATCCCCTTCATGCCGAAAAGGAGGAGTGACCGCAGCGAGCGGATGTCCGGGTCGGCCGTGGCCATAATGCCCACGGTCGCCGCCTTGGCCGCGTAATCGCCGTCGTTCTTCGGCTGCCACACGGCCGCGTCCGGCGCACCCTTGAGGGACCCGTTTTTTTGGGCCAGCGCGTCGCGCCAGGCGAGCGTCTCGCGGGTCAGAGCATTGATGCGGTCCGGGTCGAAATTGGCATTGGTGATCGTCGCAAAGAGCGCCTTGCAGATAAGGTCGCCCGTGTCCCGGCCGGTGGGGCCGCTCAGGCCGGCCTTCTCCGCGTGCAGGGCGAGCCCCTTGAGCGCGAACACGAGCAGGTCCATCAGGTCGGCGGTGGGCCCTTCCTTCCCGCACACACCCCGCTTGGTGCAGCCCTGGTTCCTGACCGTCTCCTGGCACTGGTGGCAGAACATGGTCTTCTCCTTCAAAAGAATGTGCGATGTTAAACGCCGCGGAGCGGCTGATCCCGGTCTTCCGGCCCGTCGCGGGTTTTCAGGCTTTCCGACTTTCCGACCATTCCGACTTTCCGACCCTCTTGCCATCTTTACGCTCAGGCCCTTGCGACTGTGCGACCCTTGAGACCATTGCGACCCTCCGCCGTCCTCAGCCCCACTTCTCATTCAGAACCTCGCCCTGCAGACTCACGGTGACGCATTTCACCGGCACCTTGCGCGTGGCGCGCTGGACCGCCTGCTGGGCGAGAGCGAGCAGGCCGCGGCAGCAGGGCACCTCCATGACAAGGACGGTCAGCGTGTTGATCTGGGCCTGGTCGATCATGGCCGCCAGCTTGTCGACATAGACCTCCTTGTCGGCATCGAGCTTGGGGCAGGCGATGGCCAGGCTCTTGCCCTTGAGGAAATCCTTGTGAAAGTCCCCCAGCGTAAAGGCGGTGCAGTCGGCCGCCAACAGCAAATCGCTCTTCTGGAAATACGGGGCGTTGGGCGAGACGAGGTGGAGCTGGACCGGCCATTGCGCGAGCTGGGAGGGCCGGCGCCCGGTTTCATCACCCGCGGCGGCCGCGGCCGGGGCGGGCTTCAGGGTGCGCATCCGCGCGCCGGGGCAGCCTTCATGGCCGTGGTGGTCATGGCCGGTGCCGGTATGCATCGGGTTGGGAATATTGTTCTCCGTAAGATAGTCGACCGCCTGCTTCAGGAAGGCGGTCTGGCCATGGTCGCGCAGGTGCACGAGGTGGGCACTGACCACATTGGGCCCCTGCGTGACGATGTTGGCGATCACCTTCCGCTCATCATAGGGCTCGGCTTCGCGCTCGGTCACGGACATGGCGCCTTCCAGGCAGTGACCGACGCAGGCGCCCAGACCGTCGCAGAGCAGGTCGCTCACCACGCGGGCCTTGCCGTCGATCACCTGGAGCGCCCCCTCGGGGCAGTTGGGGATGCAGTCGCCGCACCCCGTGCATTTGGCTTCGTCGATGGTGATCATGGCGCGCTTCATCGTTTGGCTCCTTTCAATACGGTCTGGAGGGCTTGGAGCAGTCCGCGGCCTTCCACGCGCAGGTCGCCGCCGTCCGGCGCCAGCCGCCACTGTTTCACCAGCAGGCGGAAAGCGCCGAAGACCATGCGGAAGACCTGGGATGCGGGAATGTCGGCGCGGATGCGGCCCGTGAGCTGGGCCGTGCTGATGTAGCGGGTGAAAAATTCCCGGTGGGCATTCACATCACTTCAGATTTCCTGATCCCTATCCGTAACCGGGCATGTTTTTCGGAAAAAGGTTTGGCGCTTTTTCCGACCCACAGGTGATTGTGCGGGGAACATCCGGATGTCAACCGTGTAGGGGCGGGTTTGAAACCCGCCCTC
>JBDREB010000037.1:0-6658 GCA_043820325.1 Planctomycetota bacterium
CCGCACAAGGGCAAAACCAATGGGCTGGTCATCACCGAGGCGATGCGGAAAGAGCTGAAAGAGAAGGGGATCGAGGTCAAAGTCGGCAGTCTTGGCGACAGGGTCCGGGAATACATCCTGGGCAAGGTGGTGGGGCGGTCGGAGTATGTGCGGAAGTTCTATGACGAATGGCTGAATCCCGGATACAGGGGCGCCCGGCGCAAGCGCCATGCGGCGAAGTGGCTTAGGGATCTTGGCTCGGGGCTTTGGACCGCGTGCAGTCGGGAGGCTCTGGGGCTCGGGCGGGAAATGCCGGCCGATTCCGGCTGATGCCAGCCGAGGATCGAATCCCTGTTTCCCTGTGACAAACCCCGCGAGGGGCGGGTATAATTCCGGAGGGGCCGGGTTGCAGCGGGGGAGCTCGGCGCTTGATGTTCCGCTTTGAAGTCCCTACGGCTTCCAGCTGGGCGGCATGCGGCGCTTGTGTTCGGAGCCGGCCATCATGGCGGCGATGCGTTTTTCGGACTTGGTGGACGGGGTGAATCCGCCGCGCGTCGCGCGGGCGATGGTGCGGTCGAGTTCGTCGTAGGTGAATCCCATCTCGCCCTCGTCGGTCTGGCCTTCCCAGAGCCCGGCCGAGGGTGGCTTGGTGATGATGGGCTCGGGCACGCCCAACTCGCGGGCCAGTTCGCGCACCTCCACCTTGAGCAGGTTGCCGATGGGGAGCATGTCCACCCCGCTGTCACCGTGCTTGGTGAAATAGCCCACGGCGATTTCCGACCGGTTGCCCGTACCCGCCACGAGTGACTTGCGCGACTGGGCCTGGTGGTAGAGGGTGATCATCCTGATGCGCGGCTTGATGTTGGCCGTCGCGAGGTCGGTCCCCGCCGGCAGGGCTTCGATGACCGTGTCGTAGACCGGGCCGAGGTCCACGAACTCGGTGGCAATGTCGAATTCCTTTGCCACGAGGAGGGCGTGGTCGGCGTCCTGGGGCAGGGAGTGGCAGGGCATGATCAGGCCCTGGGTTTTGCCGCCCACGGCCATTTTGGCCAGGGCGCCCACTACGGCCGAGTCGATGCCGCCCGAAAGGCCGAGCACGATGCCTTCCATGCCGGCGGCCTGCACCTGGGCCTTCATCCAGTCGGCTATTGCGCGGGGCTCGATCATTGCTCATCCTCCATCGATGGACGCCTGTATTCTATGCCGCGGAGCGGGATTGGCAAGTAAAAAGAAATACAGGGTCGCAAAGTCGCACGGGGCGCACGGGGCGCAAGGGCCGGAGAGAATGGGAAAATATCGAATATCGAACACCGATTTTCGAATGTTTAAGGTGGGAAAGTCGGATAGCCTGAAAAGACCGCACCGCCGCGGACTGGGTGCGGGAGAGATCAAGGTAGCCACACAAGGCCAGGATACGGCCATCGGCCGGCTAAAACAATAGGCGAAACGGTATAGGTTCACGGCCTTCGGTTTGGATCAAAGCCGTAAACCGCATTCCGTAGGCCGAAACGCCTTTCGTTTCCGTATGCCGCCACCGATTACAGGGCGCGGTTTTGCGCTTGCTTTCCCGGGCGGCCGGCCATATAATTCCCGCCAAATGCTTATTGACTTAGTGCCCGTAAATGAATAAAGTATCCATTTCGACATAGAGATTCCGTCCGCAGCCAAGGCGCGAGGAGGAGCCGTATCAATGGAAAGATCCAGCGTCGACGAGCAACGCCGGATGCGGACGGAAGATCATGTCCCTTCCGGGCGTGCGGGGTTTGGTGGCGGGGGCCAACCATGGCAGCTATACCTTTAATGATGCGGCAGTGCCTGACCTGTTTGTCAAACCATCACTCTGCACCGCACGCGAAATGGATAGGTTATTTATTTACGGGCACTTACAACGGCAGCGCCGCGTGGATCGCCTTGGCAAGGTCGGCCAGCGTGATGTCGCGGGCGCCCATCACGAGCACCACATCGCCCGGGCGGGCGGCGGCGGCCGCGGCTTGCGCTGCATCGGCACGGGTGACTTGGGCGGCGGCGATGCCGCGTGCGGCGACCTCGGCCGCGATATCAGCCGAGGAGATCGACTTGTCGGCCGTGCCGCCGGCGTAGAAGATGTCGATGATGAAGAGCCGGTCGGACGGGTCCATCGCCTCACTGAAGGCGGTCACGAGCTCCGTGCGGATGAACTTGGTGGGCCCGAACCCGTGCGGCTGGAATACGGCCACGATCCTGCGGCCCATGGTGCGGGCGGTGGCGATCGCGGCGCGCACCTTGGCGGGGTTGTGGGCGTAGTCGTCGAGCACGATCACCCCGCCGCGCACGCCCACCAGGTGCATGCGGCGTTCGACGCCCCGGAACCGGGCCAAGATGCGGGCCGATTCCGCGAGCGGCAGGCCCACGAGTTCGGCGGCGGCGGCCGCGGCCGTGGCGTTCTCCGCGTTGTGCGCGCCGGGCAGGGTGATGCGGAAGGGGATGCCGTTGAGCCGCCAGGTCACGCCTTCCGGGCCCGCGGCCACATCGGTCATCGACCAGGCCAGGCCCGGGGTGGTGCCGAAGGCCATGGCGTCCGGTGCCCGCGGCACGGGTGAATCCATGACATGCGGGCAGTCGCGGTTGTAGATCACACTGCGGGAATTGGCGGCGAAACGGCCGAAGAGTTCCTTGAGCACCGGGATCTCCATGTGGTCCAGGGAGATGTTCAGCACCACGCCGATCGCCGGCCGGTAGCCGGTGACCGTGCCGTCGCTTTCGTCGGCTTCGATCACCAGCAGGTCCGATTCCCCGGCCAGAAAGGCGCCCCGTTCGGGCCGGTCGACATAGTTCATGAGGGGCGCGCCGCTGATGAGCGCGGGCTTGAGCCCCGCCTCGTTGAGGATGAACCCGGCCATTGCCGCGGTGGTGCTCTTGCCGCTCGACCCGGCGATGGCCACGCCGCGCGCGGCGTTGAAGATTCCGGCCAGGGCCTGGGCCCGGCTCAAGCAGGGGATGTTGAGCTCCCGGGCGCGGGCCAGGTCGGGCACCGTGGCCTCCACGGCCCCGGAATAGATGACCTGGTCGACGGCCGGCGTGACGGCCGACCCGTCCTGCGGATGGAGGGTGATGCCGTGCGACCGGAGGAGGCTGAATTTTTCCGGGCCCACGGCCTGGTCCATGAACCGGTCGGAGCCGGAGACCGTGTGGCCGCGGGTGCGCAGGTAGACCGCCAGCGGCAGCATGCCGCTGCCGGCGACGCCGATGCAGTGTATCCTCACAAGGAGGCCCTCCCAAGGGAGGGAAATCCTAAACTCGAAACTCTAAATTCTAAACAATAAGACACAATGGAGAGCATGAGGCGCGAAGCACCAAATTCAAAACATTTTGACCCCATCAGGCCTGTCGGCCCATTCAAATGGGCATGTGTTTTTAGGCCCGGTTTATTTCCGATTTGAATTTGTACCTTCATTGTTTGACAGACTCGCAAAAAGTCCGCAATCCATTTGTGCCCGGTATTTTTCCCCGTAGCTGCGACCCTTGCGGTCGCCCATCCGGAGGCGGGGTCAAGCCCCGCAGCTACAATGCCTTGCGTACACGGCCCGGGAAGTGTAGCATTGCCGGAGGCACGACTTTTCCATGACCCATGGAACATGAAAAAACCTTTTTGCGAGTCCATCTTGTTTGGAGTTTAGAATTTGGGATTTAGAGTTTTTGTCTTCATTCCCTCACGACTCCTTCGCTCACCACCAAGTACTTGTACGAAGTGAGCTCCTCCAGCCCCATCGGCCCGCGGGCGTGGAGCTTGTCCGTGCTGATGCCGATCTCGGCGCCCAGGCCGAACTCCGCGCCGTCGGTGAACCGCGTGGATGTGTTGTGGTAGACGGCCGCAGAATCGACCTTGAGCAGGAACGCGGCGGCGGCGGCCGGGTCAGAGGTGACGATGGCGTCGGAGTGGGCCGACCCATAGATGTTGATCTTGTCGACCGCCTCGTCGAGACTGTCCACGATGCCCACCGTGAGCCTGAGGTCCAGGTATTCGGTGGTCCAGTCCGCCGCCGTCGCCGGCCGGCTGCCCGGGAACAGTTTCAGGGCGGCCGCGTCGCAGATGGGCTCGATCCTGTGCCGGCTGAAGGCCGGGACAAGCTTTGCGGCCAGGGCCGCGGCGATATCCTTGTGGATGAAGAGGTTCTCGATGGCATTGCACACCGCCGGCCGCTGGGCTTTGGCGTTGACGATGAGCTTCACGGCCATGTCTAGGTCGCACCGCTTGTCGGCGTAGATGGCGCATACGCCCTTGTAATGCTTGATCACCGGCACGGTGGCATTGTCGGTCACGAAGCGGATCAGCCCCTCGCCGCCGCGCGGCATGAGGAGATCGAGGGTCCCTTCGAGCCGGACCATATGACGGGTGGCCGAACGGGCAGTGCTGGCCACCACCTGCACGCCGTTCTCGTCCAGACCGGCGCCGCGGAGGGCCTCGCGGAGCAGGCCGGCGATGGCCAGGTTGGAACGGATCGCCTCCTTGCCGCCCTTGAGCATCACGCTGTTGCCGGCCTTGATGCAGAGCGCGGCCGCGTCGGCGGTGACATTGGGGCGCGCCTCGTAGATGATCCCGATCGCGCCGATGGGCACCGTGACCTTGCGGATGCGGAGGCCCGACGGGCGGGTCCGTTCCCAGAGCACGCGGCCGACCGGGTCGGGCAGGGCGATCACTTCGCGGATCCCCCGGACCATGTCCGCGATGCGCTTATCGTTGAGTTCCAGCCGGTCGAGCATGTGGCTGTCCAGCCCGGCCTTGCGGGCCGCGGCCAGGTCGCGCCGGTTGGCCTTCCGGATCGCGTCGGCTTTGGACTCGAGGAGGCCGGCCATGGCGGTGAGGGCCGCGTTGCGTTCGGCTGTCGAGGAATAGGCCAGCATGCGCGATGCGGCGCGAGAGGCGGCGCCCATGGCGGCAATGGTCGTTTTGGCATCGGGCATCATGGACCCTTTGGCATAAGTGTAATTGCGCGGTAAATTCTAAACACTAAATCCTAAAATCTAAACAAATTCAAAGCACAAAATGAGGCCAAATTACCAAACGGGGTCGAAACCATCGGCATTCCATCTCAACCGTTGGCGGCCATCACCGCGCGCACCGCCGCTGCGATGCGCTCCGCGTCGGGCAGGTGCTTCTTCTCCAGCGCGGGACTGGCGGGCACGGGTCCGTCGGCCGCGGCCACCCGCCGGATGGGCGCATCCAGCGCGAAGAAGGCGCGTTCGAACACGGAGGCCGCGATCTCCGCGCCGATGCCGCCCGCCAGCGGGCCTTCCTCCACGGTCACCAGGCGGCTGGTCTTTTCCACGGAGGCGGCCACGGTATCCATGTCGAGCGGTTTCACGGTGCGCAGGTCGATCACCTCGGCTTCCACGCCTGTTTGCGCCAGCAGGCCGGCCGCGCGCAGGGTTTCGGGTACCATGCGGCCGAAGGCGGTGATGGTGATGTCGCGCCCCGACTGGGCCACCGCGGCCCTGCCGATGGGGACGGCCGGCGCGTCGAGGTCGACTTCGCCCTTTACTCCGTAAAGCGTCTTGCCCTCCACGAAGATCGTGATACGCGGGCTGGCGATCGCGCTCCGAAGAAGGCCGCAGGCGTCCTGCGGCGTGGCCGGGGCCACGATCTCGATGCCCGGGATGGGGTTGAGGAGCGACTCGAGCGACTGCGAGTGCGTGGGCCCGTACCCCCGGCCGCCGCCCGCGGGCGTGCGCACCACCACGGGGATCTCCATGCCGAACATGGCCGGGAATTTGGCGCCGTGGTTCAGGATCTGGTCCATGCACAGGGTGATGAAATCCATGAACATGATCTCGACCACGGGCCGCATGCCGCGCATGGCCATGCCCACGGCCACGCCCATGACCGAACCCTCGCTGATGGGCGTTTCGATGATCCGTTCCGGGCCGAATTCCTTCAGGAACCCCTTGGTGACGCGGAAGGCGCCGCCGTAACTGCCGATGTCCTCGCCGAGGAGCACCACGCGTTTGTCCTCCCGGAGGAGGCGGCGCAGGGTCTCGGCGATGGCGGCGGCGTACATCATTTCCATGGGGGATCCAACCTGATCAAGCGACCCGGCCATTGTACGGTCGGGGGAATCGTTTGCAAGCGATTTCCGGGGGTGTTCCTTGCCTGGCGCGGCCTGCGGCCGAGACCAAAACCACCCTCATCCTGCCCGCTCCCGTGGGAACCCCGGATATGCGTCAGGGATGGGAAATTCCCATTCCATGATCCCTGACCGGCCGTTCAGGCGCGGATGGCGGCTCTTTTGCCTGAGTCGGCGCTCTGGATGGCGCCGAAGACCATGGCCAGGGATTTGATGTTGTCCGTGGCGATGGTCTCGGGTTTTTTACCGGTGCGGATACAGCGGATGAAGTCCTTGACCGCGCCGGCGTGACCGCCCTGGGGCACGGAGGGGGCGGTGGAGACCGCGACCTTGAGGTCCTTGCGGGGGCGGAAGAACCCCTCCTTGCCCGTGACCGCCTGGGCGGCGAAGCCGTCGGCCCCGTCCCAGGTGACCGAGCCTTTTTCGCCGATGATGCGCCAGTTCAGATTTCCTGATCCCTATCCGTAACCGGGCATGTTTTTCGGAAAAAGGTTTGGCGCTTTTTCCGACCCACAGGTGATTGTGCGGGGAACATCCGGATGTCAACCGTGTAGGGGCGGGTTTGAAACCCGCCCTCC
>JBDREB010000038.1:0-11147 GCA_043820325.1 Planctomycetota bacterium
GATCCCCTCCGTTGTATCCGGCGTGTATGCTCCCGGTCCAGACATGGCATTGGCCTCCGCTTGATGACGCAATGCCCCCTATTATCGCCGGATCGAATGGAAAGTCAAGCATAATACTCTGTATTGTTGCTACAGTCTCAAAAAAATCGAGATTGTATCAGGCACAGCCACAGGCGCCGGCATCAGCGACCTTACAGTTGCAAACGTCATCCAGCATGCCCAGCTTGCCATGCCCTTCCTTGTGAACGGAATCAACCAGTTCACTGTAGAGCGGGAAAGCACCACTGGCACAATCACGATCGAGCCGAAACTGACTTTGGACCCGGAGTTCACCAAAAATGAAAGCCTGTTGAGCATGGGCGCAACTACTAATGCAGTCAATCCCAATGGCGCCATTTGGGATGATTGCGCCACGCCAGTTTATGTCACATTCCCAATCACAACACCCGGCAACATGACCAAACTCCGCATAGCAGTCATGTACTCCCTGCGAATGCCTGGGGACAAGATGGCGATCCAAGTCTCCACAAACGGCACAACCTTCACACAGATCCACGAACGCAAAGCTCAGGACACTGCAGAAGGCGTCAAGGCACCGGTCAATGTTGAATACACGTCCATGCCGCCAGGAACACGAAATATGTGGGTCAAGTTCATCCGCACTGGGATCGCGCGCGCAGTCGGCATTTCCGGCCACCTGCGGATTGACGCAGATTACGTTGAAGCCGGCGCCAATCAACTCCCCTTCAAGATCAAGCACGAGTGGACTGACTCTGGCGGCGTCCATACGCACATTGAGTCGGTCACGACCACCCCGCACACCTACTCGATAAGCGTGAGTGGCGAACCAACTTTGAACGCGGTTACCACCTTCGTCGAATACCAAGCCATGCGCCGAAGGTGACATAAAGCGTGCATTGCCCGCAACCCCTTGTCCGGATTTTACCTTTGTAGCAAAACTTCCTTGTATTCACCCGCCACATCTCTGTGGCCTCTGTGGCAAAATTCCCTGATTTTCTTGTTTTTTATGACAGTGCCTTTTGGATAAGGCACTATTATCATTGGGGGGTAAAATACAGTGCGGAATGTAAGTTGTGTTATAATCCTTCGTGTAATGAAGTTATTTTTGCGCGGGCACTAAAGCCTATATTCCCACCGCGCACAGTATATATCGCGCCACTATCATGCTTGAATGCCGAATCGTCATCGCCTCTTCCGCTTCAGAATTACACCAATCCCTCATCGCAGACGCGCAAAAGGTTTGGGCAGTCTGTGGCTGCATGTTTTTTACTCGCCAGTCGCCCCAGTATCCGTCTTCGCACGGTCAGGCCAGGACAAAAGCGTCAAAAGCACATGAGATCCCAGTTTCTCCTTGATAGCATTCTTGAGAACGTCATTGCCCTGTGTTTCAGCATCCAGGTATAATGCCATGAGAACATCGGGGTTCCCGGCATCAGGACGCACGAATACTATCTTCTGCTTCAACCCCGTGGAGTTCGACCGGGGGTTCGCAGCCGCGGAACGCGCCGCGGCCGCGATCGTGCGCGCCATTGATGCCGGCGGCTGGAAGATGCGGTGCGCAGCCGGCGCCCGCCTGGCCATGGCCGAACGGACTGTGATGGCCGAGGTATGCGACCACGCCGATCCGTCCAGGTCCACGCCCGGGTGGCCCGAAGTGCCGCTGGTCATGCAGGCCATTGCCGTGGACGGCCGCCTGGGGTTCGTGACCGCGCCCGGCGAGCCGTATGTGGATGTGGGGCTGAAGATCAGGGCCGGGTCGCCCTTCAAGCGCACCGCGCTCATCTCCTGCGCCAACGATTTCGCCGGCGGGGAGCGCGGCGACGCGTCGCACACCGCCTATTTCGCGCCCCGCGAGTCCTACACCCGCCACCGCTTCGAGCCGACCTACACCCGGCCTGACTTCACCTTCGACACCACGGACCGGTACATCGCCGCCGCCCTGGACCTGCTGGGCGGGCTCCGGCCCTGACCGGCTGTTTTTATTCCGCGTCAAGTTTCATTTGCGTTTGGGAGCCCCGGCCGTATAATGGGCGGGTCTGACTTGGGGATCTGTATGGACCCGCACGATCGCATCTATGTGGCCGGCCACCGGGGCCTCGTGGGCACCGCGCTTGCGGCCGCGCTGGTCCGGGAGGGTTGCGACAACCTGATCACCCGGAGTTCGGCCGAACTCGACCTCCGCGACCAGGCCGCGGTGCAGGCCTTCTTCCGCGCCGAGCGGCCCGACTATGTGTTCCTGGTCGCGGGCCGGGTGGGCGGCATCCACGCCAACGCCACCTACCCGGCCGAGTTCCTGTACGACAATCTCATGATCGCGGCCAATGTGATCCATGCCGCCCATGTCCACGGCGTGCGCAAACTGCTCTTTACGGGCAGTTCGTGCATCTATCCCAAAGCGGCCCCCCAGCCCATGCGCGAAGAATGCCTGCTCTCGGGGCCGCTGGAACCCACCAACGAAGCCTACGCCGTGGCCAAGATCGCCGGCATCAAGCTGTGCCAGACCTACCGCAGGCAGTTCGGGGCCGATTTCATCGCCGCCCAGCCGACGAACCTGTACGGCCCCCATGACAATTTTCACCCCGAGAACGCCCATGTGATGCCGGCGCTGATCCGGCGGTTCCACGAAGCCCGGCTGGCCGGGGCCGACCGGGTGACGATGTGGGGCACGGGCACGCCGCGGCGGGAGTTCCTGTTCGTCGATGACCTGGTCGCCGCGCTGGTCTTCCTGATGCGGCATTACGACGGCGGCGAGATCGTGAATGTGGGCACGGGCACGGATGTCACCATCCGCGAGCTGGGGGAGCTGGTGGCCCGGACCGTGGGTTTCAAGGGCCGCATCGAATGGGATGCGTCCAAGCCCGACGGCACGCCGCGGAAACTGCTCGATGTCGCGCGCATCAACGCCCTGGGCTGGCGCGCCGCCACCCCGCTCGACGAGGGTCTCGACCGCACCTACCGGTGGTTCACGGCCCATGCCGCGACCGCCCGCCAGTAGCGCGGCGGGCCCGCCGGGGAAAAAAGGTTGCAAATTGCCGTCCGGCCGTACAATTATCCCTGCCGGCCGGGATCGCGGCTGGCATATGATCGCAGGGGCCTTTGTTCATGAGGGAGACATCCGCATGGCACGCACCGCATCCGTGAAACCGATCACCACCGCCGTCCTGGGACTGGGCCGTTCGGGATGGAACATCCATATCGCCGGCATCCGGGGCCGCGCCGATTACCGGATCACGGATGTCGCCGACCCGCTGCCTGAGCGGCGGGCCGAGGCCCGGGCCGAGTTCGGCTGCAACGCCTACCCGACCGTGGCCGAGCTGCTCGGCAAGACGAAGGCCGAGCTGGTGATCGTGGCCACGAAGTCGGTCGATCACGGCCCGCACACCATCGCCGCCTTGAAGGCCGGGCATCATGTGCTGGTGGAAAAACCCATGGCCATGACCCACGCCGAGGCCAGGCGCATGCTGGCCGCCGCCCGCGCCGCGCGGCGCAAGCTCTTCGTCCACCAGAACTACCGGTTCAACAACGAGGCGCAGTTCCTGAAGTTCGTCCTTTCCGGGAAAACGCCCATCGGGCCGGTGTTCAGCGTCGTTTACCAGAGCTACAACTTCGCGCGCCGCAACGACTGGCAGTGCCTGAAGAAGAACGGCGGCGGCCTCCTGAACAACAAGCTGACCCATGTGATCGACACGCTCCTCTACGCCACGGGCGGCACGGTCCGGGATGTCCAAAGCGACATGCGCCACACCACGGACGCAGGTGACTGCGAGGATTTCGTAACCATGGTGCTCCGCCTCGACCGCGGGCCGGTGATCACGATCACGGACACCACCTCATGCAACGCCGACGTCCCGCGCTGGCTGCTCATGGGGCCCCGCGGCACGGTCGCCTGGTACCAGGACCGGACGGAGATCCGGTATTTCGACCCCCGCAAGCATCCCCCGCTCAAGGTCCAGGACACCGCCGCGGCCGCCGACCGCAAATACGGCAACGCGGAGAAACTGACCTGGACCGTCGCGGCCATGGACCCCAAGCGGCCGTCGATCGGCGATTACTACGACAACATCGCGGCCGTGCTCCGGCGCGGCGGCGCAATGGTGGTGCCGCCGGAGAGCGTGGTGGAGATGACGCGCGTGCTCGAGATCTGCCGCCGCCAGAACCCGGCCTTCAAGATCTGACGGGAGCCGCCCGCACCGCATGAAGAACATCCTGGTCCTAGCATCGCCGCAGCCGGCCGCGGACCATATCAACCGCGATATCGGCCGGGCGCTCGAGGGCCACGGGTTCCGGGTAACCGTGGACGACCTGGCCGCGGTGTCCGGGGAGGGGACCGACCAGTTCAACGCGCGGGCCGACCGCGTCTACCGCGCCAACCCCGATTTCGTGCTCATGTGCGGGATCGAGGGGATCCTGCGCTGCCCGGCGGTCCACCCCCGCCGCCACCTGCTCGACCTCCTGCGGGTGCCGTATATCTCGGTCAATTTCCAGAGCCCGGTCCAGTCGTTGTACCAGGCGGTGGACACGGCCGCGGATGCGGCCATCATCGCGGTGAGCGATGGCGCCTATATCGACAACCTGCGCAGTTTCGGGTACGAGCATGTCTGCTGTTTCCCGGGTGCGACCGATCCGGTGCGCTTCGCGCCCGGCGCGGGGACGGTGCCGGAAGGGTTCGATCCCGGGGCGCCGCTGGCCTTCGTGGGCGGCCTGGAGAACGCGGAACGCCTGACCTGGCGGCGGACCAACATCGCCTCCATGATCATGCCGGTCATCATCCAGGCCGTCGTGACGGGCCGGATGCCGGTCAACAAGGCCATCCACCACAGCGTGGAGCGCATGGTCGACCGGGGCGACCTGACCCGCGCCGATTTCTCCCCGGTGATCAACGCCCAGCTCCACCGGTTCTGCGCGGCCGAGGCCGACTTCCTGCGGCGGCGCGAGATCATCCGGAGCCTGGCGCCGCTGGAGGTGAATGCCGCGGGGGCGGGCTGGTCCGACGAGCGGGCGGCGCATATCCACGGGCTACCCGCGCCCGATGCGGGGCGCGAACTGCCGGCCATCTACGGCCGCGCGCCGGTGACCGTGGGCATCGCCTCCGCCGAAGGCGTGACCGGCGCGCCGCTGGAGGTCTTCGACTGCGCGGCCTGCGGCGGGTTCAGCCTCTTCGATCACCGCGACGACCTGGCCCATTTTTTCGCGCTCGGCACGGAGATCGACTGCTACCGCACGCAACGGGAACTGGCGGAGAAGGCGGCGCACTATCTGGCCGAGCCGGCCCTGCGGGCGGAGATGGCGGGCCGGGCGCGGGCGCGGGTGCTGCTTGAGCATACCTGGGAGCGGCGGGTGATCAAGCTCATCGAGGCGATGGACCGGTTCACGGGCGCGGCGCACGCGGGCATGGCCTCGCGTCCCGTCCATGCGCCGGCCCCGCCGCCGACCCTGTCGGTGGTGGTGGTCGCCCGCAACGAGGAGGCGCTCCTGCCGGTCTGCCTCGACAGCGTGGCGGGCCTGACCGATGATGTGGTCGTGGTCGACACCGGTTCGATCGACGCCACGCCCGATGTGGCCCGCGGCCGCGGGGCGCGGCTTTTCGCCCGGCGCTGGGAGCACGATTTCGCCCAGGTCCGCAATTTCGGCCTGGAATGCGCCACGGGCGACTGGGTCCTGGTGCTCAATGCGGACGAGGAATGCCTGGTCGATCCGGCCCGGCCCCTGCGCGAAATGCTGGCCGCCCAGCCGGCCACGGTCGCGGCGCTGACCGTGGCGCTCACCGATCCGGCCACGGACGGCGTACAGCATCCCGTGCGCCTGGTGCGCCGCGCTTCCGGGGCGCGCTTCGGGCGGCCGCTGGAGGACACGGTGGAACCGCCCGCGGGCATGACCGTGGCCGCGGCGGCGCTGGTGATCCGCGACCGCCGGACGGTGACCAGCCCGCGCGGCGAGCGGCTGGTGCGCGAGGTGCTGGCCACGGGCCGGGGCACCCTGCACATGGTCTGCGGCTTGGTCCGTGCGCTGGCCCGGCGCGGGGACTGGGACGAGGTCCAGCGGTTCGGCGCCCTGTTCCCGGCCGGCGTTGAAGCGGCGCCGCTGGTGACGGGCGGGTACCGCACGGCCCTGCATGACCTGTGCCGCGCGCATCTGGCCCGGGGCGACGATCCGGCCGCGCTCGCCACCGCGTGCAGCGTGCTCGCCCGGGACGCGACGGATGCGGTGATGTGGGCGTGCGCGGCCCGCGCCTTTGCCCGCCGGGAGCATCACGACCGGGCCTGGCTGGCGGCCATGCGGTGCAAGGCCCTGGCCGGGGCGGAGGCGGCGGACCTGCGGGCCGAAGCCGACGGGGTCCTGGCCGAAGTACGGGCCGCGGGGCTGGTCTTCCCGGCCGTGCCGCCGCCGCCGGCCGGTGTCACGGTCACGGCCTGTTTCTACTGCCGGGGCGCCGTGCCCCCGCCCGAGGCGGCGGAGACGCTTCGGGCGGCCGGCCTGGATGCCGTGCTCCTGGGCAATGCCACGGGCGACCACCTGCCGGCCGCGGCGGCGGCCATGGGCACGGTGATGGACCTGGATCCGGCGGCCGGCCGCGGCGCGGGCTGGAACGCCCTCGTCGACCGGGCCGGCACGGACTGGGCGCTCATGCTGGAGCCGCAGGAATCGATCGATCCGGCCGCCCTGGTGCTGCTCAAGGACCTCCTGGCGCTCCACGCGGCGGGCGCGACCGCCGCCTTCCGGGTCACCTGCGACACCTGGGAGGACGGCGGCGTGCAGGAACGGCGCACGGAAGTGCGCCTGGTGCGCCCGGGCGGGGGGGCGCGGTTCGAGGGCGCGGCCTACGCCGATGCGGCCGGCGCGGGCGGGGCGCCGGTGCTGGATGTGGTCATCGCCGACCGGGGCGCCGACCGGGACCCGGCCGGCGACCGGCGTGAGAGCGAACTGCGGGCGGCGCTCCTGGAGGGGGAGACGGGCGGGATCCGGCAGGAACACGCGGTGCGTGTCCACATCCGGACCGGGAACTGGCCCATGGCCGCACTGGCCGCCCAGCGCGGGCTGGCCGAACTGACGGGGCCGCTGGGTGCGGAGCCGTCGGCCCGGCGCAAGTTCCTGACGATCGCCCTGGCCGAGGCGCTGCTGGAAATGGACGCGGCGGCCGAGGCCGACGGCATGCTGGCCGAGCTCATGCAGGCCAACCCCGAGTTCACGGACGCTTATTATTTCGCCATCCGGGCGGCGGTCGAACTGGGCGCCACCGCGCGCCTGGCCGACCTGGCCGCCGGTTTTCATGCCCGCCGCCGGGTGGTCCTGCGGGGACCCTACCGGGAACCTGCGGCGCACCGGTCCCTCTTCCGGCACGGGGATGTGCTCATGATCGAGGCGGCCATGGAGATCCTGGCCGGCCGGCCGGGCGGCCCGCGGTTCCGGCAGGGGCTGGATGAGTCCGGGGGCCGGATCGCGCCGTTCGTCCAATCCTTTCTGGAGGAACGCGTGGAACGGGTCCTGGACGCGGCCGGCGTGCGCGAGGCGCTGGCCGCCCACCCGGACACGGTGGACGGGCTCCTCCTGCTGTTCGCCTTCCACCGGCGCAAGCACAATTCCGAGGCGACCCTGGAGGTCTTGCAGCGGCTTGAGCGGATCTCACCCTTTCACCGCGGCGACGCGGCCTATTACCAGGCGGAGATCCACCTGGCGGCCGGCGACCGCGCCCGCATGATCGAATATTTCCAGCGCGGGATCGCCGAGTACCAGAATGTGCTGGCCATGGGCGTGCAGATCCCGGCCGGCATGCTGTTGCGGTACGGGGAATGCCTGGAACGCACGGGCCGGATCACCGCGGCCATCAGCATGTATGAGATGCTGCTGCAGGCCGTCGGTCCGTCCGACGCGGTGCGCATCCAGCAGAAGATCCGGGAACTACAGGAACTCAGCCGGCGGGATCGATAGGCGTAACGATCTCCGGTTCACGGCCGGCGATATGAATTTCTCCTGAAATGCTTATTGACTTAGTACATCGCCCCATAATAAAGGGGTCAAAAGAGGGCGCGCCGGTACCACCGTGGCATTCTTTTCCGCTGTAGGGGCACGGCATGCCGTGCCCTCGCTTGCGCCGGCTTGTGGACGGAGTCGATGAAGATCCAGCCCGGGACGACGCTTGTTTTGGGGCCAATTGGGATGGGCACGGCATACCAAACCCCGGAACATCTGCCACAAAGTCACCAAGTCACAAAGGTAGATCCGGGTCGGGTTCGGATCAAAACCCGCACCCTTTAGTGTCTTTGTGACTTCGTGGCACATCATCTTTCTCCGCATTGCCATGCCGTGCCCCTACCAAACAAGATCCGGCTTGAACCAACATTCCGGAATCGGGTCATTATGATGATTGAGATCTGGCCCCTTAATTATGGGGCGGTGTACTTAGGAGAACAGCATGCTGGAACGCGAACTGCGCCAACGGGTCTGCCAGGCCAATCTGAACCTGGTCGCCCATGGACTGGTGGTCCTCACCTGGGGCAATGTCAGCGGACGGAGCGCCTCGGGGGAACTGATAGCCATCAAGCCCTCGGGCGTCCCCTATGAACATCTGAAACCCTCCGACATCGTCCTCATCGACATGAACGGGACGATCGTCGAAGGCGCGCTCAAACCCTCCTCCGATACCCCCACCCACCTGGAGATCTACCGGGCCTTCGCCGGGATCGCGGGGGTGGCCCACACCCATTCGGTCCACGCCACGGTCTGGGCCCAGGCGGGCATGGCCATTCCCTGCCTCGGCACCACGCACGCCGACCATTTTCACGGGCCCGTGCCCGTGACCAAGGTCCTGAGCGACGACATGATCGAAAAGGAATACGAACGCAACACCGGCCTGGTCGTGGTGGAGGCGATGCACGGCCAGGATCCCTTGGCCATGCCGGCCTGCCTGGTGCAGAACCACGGGCCCTTCACCTGGGGCCGCACGCCCGAGGAGGCGGTCACGCTTTCGCTCATCCTCGAGCAGTGCGCCGAAATGGCGTTGAAGACCCTTTCCCTCAACGACAACATCATGCCCATCAAGAAGAAACTGCTCCTCAAGCATTTCAAACGTAAGCACGGAGGCGGTTACGGCCAGGACGAAGTGCGCAAACCGGGTTGACCCGCGATCCGGCCCGGCCGCGCTCTGGGACCGCATCCGGGTCGCCCCGCTGGTGGGCACGAACGGGCACCTCCTGCAGGGGGCGGTGGACATCGCCGCCTGCACGGACGGGCCCGGCGCGCTGGCGCTCACCTTGGACCATTGCCTGCCCGGGGAGCGGCGGCTCCTCTTCCGCGTGCCGGCCCCGTTCACACTGCGGGGGATCGAAACGGACGCCCGCGACCACCTGGTGGACCGTCGCCGCCCGGGCCTGGTGACCGTCCACTTGAACGGGCCCCGGCGCATCCACCTCCGGTTGCAGTGGCGGCGGGGATAGGTATTGCTGTGGAGATCTCGCCAATGTTTTTGCAGATAAACCGGCCATCGGCTTACGGAAACCCCGAGGCAGGGCTCGGGGTAAACTCCCGGCGTAACGGCATGCGGCTGGCGGCTTACGGTCCAGATCAAAGCCGTACACCGTATATCGTAGACCGTTTCGCCTATCGCAACCGTATACCGTGCGGCCACAAGCCGCACTGAAAAGAGAGGAGACGACCAGCCGATGGACCGCAAACGCATTTTCCTGTTCCTCGGAGGCGCGGGCCTGCTCGCCGCCGCCCTGGTGCTGGTGCCGCTCATCGCGGCCGATATCCAGTACCTGCGGGGCGTGCGGGCGGTCCGGGCCATGGCCGCGACCGAAGATCCCGCCCGGGCCGCGGCGCTCTATGACCGGGCCGAACGGGCGTTCCGGTCGGCGCTCTGGTTCGATGACGACAACCCCGGGTATTACCGGGAGCTCGGCGACCTCTACCGCCGGGCGGCGTACGCCGAAATGCAGGCCTATATGCGGACCCACGCCGTTGTGACCGGCATCCGGGTCCAGCCCGCGGTGCCGATCGAAGCGGTGCAGGACGGGGCGGTGATCGGGCCGCGGATCCCGGTGACCGAGCGCACGCCCCAGGAGGTCCGGCAGACCATCCGCACGGGAAGGGATACGGCGGACGGTGTGCGGGAGGAGACCGTGGTCAACGCGCCGCCCTATCCGGGATCGTCCCGCGGCCTGGAAAAACAGGCGGTCGCCGCCTACCGGGAGGGTATCCGGCTCAACCCGCTCGATGCGCGGCTGTATCACGGTCTGGCCGACATGCTCCAGTACGGGGGCGACCCGGCGATCGTTGAGCAGGCCTTTCAGCGGGCCGTGGCGCTCGATCCCCAGAACCCCAACATCCGCGTCTCCCTCGCCGGGTTCCTGCTCCGCCGGGACCGGCGCGAGGAGGCCGTGCATGAAATGCGCACGGCCGTGGCGATCCTGCCCGCCTCCGCGGCCAAGGCGTTCACCGACTGGCTGGCGGCCGGCGGCCGGACGGACGAACTCCTGCCCATCGCAGGGGTCTCGCCCACGGCGCTTGGCGCGCTGGGCGGTTTCTGGGACGGCCGTCGCGAACCGCGCCGGGCGGGCGACGCCTGCCTGGCCGCGTGCCAGGCTATCGGCGGCCGCACGGACGACGAGCCCCAGGAGACGCCTCTGGCCGACCTGAAACCCCGCCTGCTCGAACAGCTCACCCGGCTGGGGCTTATAAAAGAACGGGACTATTTTGCGGGGTTGTGGAGCAAATAAGTCCCGGCCACAGAAGCCGAGGATCGAACAGAACCCGCATTGTAAATTTAGCATTTAGCATTGACGGACTCGCAAAAAGTCCGTAATCGACCTATGTGCGATGTTTTCCCCGTAGCTGCGACCCTTGCGGTCGCCCATCCAGAGGCGGGGGCAAGCCCCGCAGCTACAAGAACTTGCGCACATGGCCCAGGGGAAGCATGGTTGCCACCGGCAGCACCTTTCCGGGACCAATGGAACATGAAGTGATCCTTTTTGCGAGTTCATCAGCATTGGGCATTTCAGATTTCCTGATCCCTGTGGGATGGACTGATGGTTTTCCGGAACGGGTTTGGCGCATTTTCCGCGTGACAAATGGGCTGCGGCGGCTATCCTTCCTGGGGTCTGACTTCAGGATGATTGGTCATGCACCAGATG
>JBDREB010000039.1:0-3010 GCA_043820325.1 Planctomycetota bacterium
GGCTCCTCCTCGCGCCTTGGCTGCGGACGGAATCTCTATGTCGAAATGGATACTTTATTCATTTACGGGCACTTACCATGCGCCGTGCTCGCAAGTCTTTGTAGCTGCAGGGCTTGCCCCTGCCTCCGGATGGGCGACCGCAAGGGTCGCAGCTACGGGGTAAAGCGCGCGCACAGAAAGATTACGGACTTTTTGCGAGTTCATCAAATGCTAAATGATAAATTTGCAATGGACTGGTTCCCGCCTTTGTGATACAGGAGTTCCCGTTGCATATTGATTTTACCGCTTTCAATCCCCTCGCCCTGCTGGCACTCGTGCCTGCCGTGCTGGTCTGCCTGACGCGGCGGCACCGGGAGGCCTGGCGGCGGGACGGGGCCGTGGCACTGGTGCTCGGCCTGTGCCTGGGCGCCGCGCTCTCCGGTGTGATCCGGGCCGGCGGTTACCGCGGCACCTGCCACCTCGTGCTTATGGACTATTCCGGGTCGGCCCTGCCGTTTGAAAGCGAAGTGCGGGTCAGGGGTGAAGCGGCGCTGGCCGCGATCCGTACAGGAGCCACGCCTCGCGACCTGGCCGGAGTGGTCCTGTTCGGCCGCGACGCAGTGACCGCGCTCCCGCCCGGCGCCGGTGGTGGCCGGCCGCTTGCGATCACCCGCCTGCCCCGCCCGGACGGCACCGATCTGGCCGGGGCGGTGGCCGGGGCGTTGCAGTCGGTCCCGCCCGGCTTCCGGCCGGCGCTCACGGTGATCGGCGATGGTTCGTATGATGGCACCGATATCATTTTGCCCGAGGGGGCCGGCTTTGATATGCAGACCGTGGGCGACCTGGAAGCCGATGCGGCCGTCGTGGCGCTCGATCTGCCCGGTCGGATACCGGATGGGCAGGGGTTTGAAGCCGTGGCGACCGTTGCGGCGGGCGCCGCTGTCCCGGCCGCGGTGCGGCTCTATGACGGCGCCACGGGGCGCCTGCTTGAAACGCAGACCGTGCGTCTCGAGCCGGGGTTGAACCCATGCCGGTTCCGCCGCCCCTGGCCCGGGGAGGGGCCGCTGACCCTCATCGCCGAAGTGCTCGCGCCCGGCGATCTCTGGCCTGAGAACAATGCCGTGCGTCGCGATCTCCAGGCGGGCGGTCTGTCGGCGCCGGTCCTCGTCATCGCCGATACCCCACCCGTCTTTGCCGGCGTAACGGTCGTCCACCGCACTCCGGTCGCGTTCCGGGAGCAGGGCGCCGATCCGGCCGGGTTCGCGGCCGTGGTGCTGGCCGATGTGCCCTATGCCGCCCTCGGCGACGCGGCCGCCGGCCGCCTGATCCGTTTTGTCACCGTGGAAGGGGGCGGCCTTTTGGTCACCGGGCGGGAACGGGCCTTCGGGCCGGGCGGCTATGCCGACACGCCGCTCGACCGGATCCTGCCGCTGGCCTCGCGGCCGGACACGGTCGGACCGTCCAAGCGGCGGATCATGGTCGCGGTCGACCGGTCCGGCAGCATGGCCGAGCCGCTTACGGGTTTCCCGGGACGCAAGATCGACGCGGCCAAGGGCGCGGCCCTCGCCTTCATCGATGCCCACGCGGTCGAGCCGCTGGTCCGCACGGGGCTCCTGTTCTTTTCCGCGGCGGTCGACATGGTCCGGCGGCCGGACGATCCCGTGACCGCCGGCCTGGCCGCACGGCTGGGGGAACTGGTGCCCCGCGGCGGCACGCGCATCATTCCGGCCCTTGAGGCGGCGCTCGAAGCTCTGGCCGCCGGGGCCCGGCCCGACGAGGACCGGTACATCTTCATCATCACCGACAGCATTTCGCGCGAGGAACTGACCGCGGCCGATATCGCCGATCTGGCCGGCCGGCTGACTGCCGCCAAGGTCCAACTCCTGACCCTGGCCATCAGTGGTGGGGAGGCGAACGACCTGCGGTCGATCTCGCAGGCGGCGGGCGGGACCTACCACGACCTGGTGCCCGGCGAGGACATCCGGGTGCGTTTCATGCGTGAGACCGATCAGGCGCTCACCGACCTGGTGGTGCGGGAGCCCTGCGCGGTGGTGAACGGCCCCGGGGCTGGCCTGAGCGGCGCGGGCGTTCCTGCCGGCACCGTATGTCGCGCCTTCGTGCGCACGGGGCTGGCGGCCGGCGGGCTGGCCGTGCTGTTCAAAGAGGACGGGGCTGTCCCTTTGGCCGCGGTGCGTTTTGCCGGGGTGGGCCGGGTGGCCGCCGTGGCCGGGGTCGACCTGGACCCGGCCTTCGACCTGGACGGCCGCCTGCTGGCCTGGATCGCCCGCCGGGATGAGCCGGCCATTGAGGTCGACCTCCTGCCCGCGGCCGATGGGCTGACCGTGACGGTCCGGCCGGCCGGTGCCGTGGCGGCCGGTGCGGCGGTGCTCCTGCGGACCATGGATGCGGAGGGCGCGGCCGCCGAAATGCGGCTGGTCCGGACTGCGGAGGGTTTTTTCGCCGGCACCCTGCGGCCGGCGCCCGGTCCGGCCGGGATCACCTGGTCGGTCAGTGTCGCCGATGGCCCATCCATCGCCGGGAGATACCAGGCGCCCTATGGGCCGGAATACGACCCGCTCGCGCGCCGTCCGGTCATGGCGCGGCAGGCTTCCTTGCCGCAAGGGCCAGCCGAACTGCCGGTCCGGGCGCCGTTTCTGGCCGGCTTCCTGGGCTTGTACGCGGGATACGAGGTGTTCCGGGCGCTCCGGCGACTGCGCTGGCGGCCGGTCTGACCCGGTATATGATTATTGGGCTGTCTTTGTATCACTCTACCGAATGAAAATTACCGGGGTGTGATTCGCCATGGCAAGTTCAGGAACCCATACCAAAGACTGGATCCCCCGGTCAAGCCGGGGGATGACCGAATAGACTGGATCCCCCCGGTCAAGCCGCATAGCTATCAAGCTAGTGCCACAACCATTTGAACATCCTAAAGTTATCGCCTGGCTTTGAATAGGGCGACATTCAGTTCCACAATTCTGTCCAGGAAGGCCCGGGCCTTCCTGTGGTTGTTGATCATGCGCCCGACCTC
>JBDREB010000040.1:0-5238 GCA_043820325.1 Planctomycetota bacterium
GTACGGGGAACATCCGGATGTCAACCGTGTAGGGGCGGGGTTTTAAACCCCCCACCCCGCGAAAAGCGAAAAGGCCAAAAAAGGCGGGGTTGAAAACCCCCCCAAAGGTAAACACCCAAAACCGCCGAGGGGTTTTTAAACCGCCCGCCCCTCTAATCGCGAAACGGCAATAAAGGGCGGGTTTCAAACCCGCCCCTACGGTAACCACCCAAACCGGCCTATGGTTGATTCACGCGCCTGGCTGACGCCAAAAAGTGCCAAAGCATTTTCCGCCGGGATCAGGAAATCTGCCTTTGTGTACTTTGTGGCATCCCCCCTCCCCAATAAAAAGGGCGGGCCATGGAGCCCGCCCTTGAAAATGATGGGAGAACCGGTTTAGAACAGGGTGTCGTTGGTGTTGTTGCCTTCGGCCGGCGCGGGCGCGGCGGCGTCACCGGGCTTGTTCTTATCCTTCTCCTTGCCCTTTTCCTTGTTGCGTTCGCCTGTCTTACCGCCCTGCATGAACCACTTGGCCACTTCCTTGAACGCTTTCTCAAGCCGATCGGCCTCCTCGGTCTTGCCTTCGGCGCGGAGATCGGCGATGTGCTGTTTCATGGCAGCCACACGCTGGCGGATGGCCTCTTCAACGACCTGCTGGCTTTTCTCAAGTTCAGGATTGATGACCGTCTTGTTTTTGAGTTCAAGGGTGTTGACGTCGAACTGGAAAATGTAATTGCCTTTGATGACGAACAGGAACTTGTCCGTGGTGGTGACCACGCTTGTTTCAGCGACACCCTGGGCGCCGCCCTGGCCGGGCATCATCCCCGGCATACCGCCGGGCATGCCGCCCTGCTGGCCCTGCCGGCCACCCTGCTGTCCGCCGGGCCCCTCGCCCTGGCCCTGCCGGTTGCGCATTTCATCGCGCAACTCGCCGTTGGCCATGCGCTTGCGCACCTCTTCGGGCGTGATGCCGAGTTTTTCGGCGATCTTGTTGATCCGTTCCTCGTCCATCTTCCCGCCTTGGCCGCCCGGGCCCTGGGCCGGCGGCTGCGCCTGCGGCGCACCACCCGGTGCAGGAACCGGCGGGTTGTTCTGCGCCCACGCCATACCGGTAACAAGGCCCATGATCGCCAGACTCATCATCAGTTTTTTCATATGCTCCCTTTCTATGGGGTACATGTCAACCACCGGATATATACGCACGGTCCATGCCAGATGTTAGACTTGCTTTATGGCTGTACACATCTTGTTTATTATAAGTGTTTTACATACGCTTGCATGTTTTTCATCAACCGTCCGCCTATTGTCCGCGGCTGTGGTTTAAACCGAAAACAACGTGGGAAACGCCGACAAGACCTTCCTGGACCGGGGATCTCTGGCTTTGTTTGTCATGGCAATTTAAAATGCTAAACGCTGACGGACTCGCAAAAAGGTTTTTTCATGTTCCATGGGTCATGGAAAAGTCGTGCCTCCGGCAATACTGCACTTCCTATGCCGTGTACGCAAGTCATTGTAGCTGCGGGGCTTGACCCCGCCTCCGGATGGGCGACCGCAAGGGTCGCAGCTACGGGGAAAAATACCGGGCACAAATGGATTGTGGACTTTTTGCGAGTCCGTCAACCTTGACGACATCGCAAAAAGTCACGCAGCGACATTCCAAGTCAAAGGCCGGTTTCCGCCGATGATCGGGGAAAATTGATCCAAGCCGATCCTGATCGAGCGGATCGGGTGGAAAAAAGACCAAATCGGCCGTAAAATGGCGGCAAGTTCCTCTAAACGGCGCATCCGCGCCGCATATGCGCGCGCCGCGCGCGGGATATTCAGGCCCAAGGCCTTGAGCCGGACGGCAAACCGGACCCGGGCCAGCCCCCGCACCCGCAACCGTCCCGCGCCGGTCCGGCTTTTAAACCGCGCGTTGGTGCCCTCGATCCCCGCGCGCCATCGATATGTGTCCCGGAATGCGTCCGTGGCCTCGAATTGGCGCCGCACGGCCGGCCGGATCTGCCGGTCATCGTAGTAAAGGCACGCCCGTGTGGCCCTTACCGTTACCGGGCACCGCCCACGATCAGGACAGGCCGCACAGGTCGCATGATCAAAAACGCTCACCGTGCGTCCCTTCGGGGTGGGCTTGGTCTCGGTGGCGGCTTGCCCGCGCGGGCAGGCCTTGATCGTCAAGGTGGTCTTGTCCACGGCAAAGTCCTTGATCCCCAGATCGCCGTTTCGGGCATCGTCACCACCCGCGGTCGGCGCCACAAGATCGATGCCCATGCCTGTGACCGCCTGATGATTGTCGTCGCTGCCATAGGCGCTGTCGCCCATCACGGCTTGGGGCCCGCAGCCGCGGCCGACCGTCGTTTCCAGCGCCGGCACCAGCGCGCCGCTGTCGCCTATATTCGCCGGCGTCACATTGAACAGCGGTCCATGGGCGCCTGGAGTGACGGTACCCCCCTGGCCGAGCTTGAGGTCGTGAAGCTGGATTAGCCCGGCCACAGAGGCCACCGCGGAGCACAGAGGGGGGCACCCGGGGAATTCGGGAACTTCCCGCAAGGCCGGGCATCTAACAGGTCGTACCGAACAACCGGCCTGAAGGAGGTCCGTATGAAGCGCATGATCGTGACGATGGTCCTGGCCGCCCTGGCGGTCCTCGGCGGCGCGCAGACCCTGCGGGCGGAGGAAAGCCGGCCCCGGGTGCAGATCGCCATCCTCTTGGATACCAGCGGCAGCATGGACGGGCTGATCAACCAGGCCCGGGCGCAGATCTGGAAGATCGTGAACGAGTTCGCCACGGCGAAGAAGAACGGGGTGCGGCCGCTCTTCGAAGTGGCGCTTTTCGAGTACGGCAACGACGGGCAGCCAGCAAGCGAGGGCCACATCCGGCTCATCCTGCCGCTTACCGATGACCTGGACAAAGTATCCGAAGAACTCTTCAGGCTGACCACCAACGGCGGCCAGGAATACTGCGGCCAGGTGATCCGCGCGGCGATCGACCGTTTGACATGGAGCGCGTCGAACGACGACCTGAAGGTGGTCTTCATCGCGGGCAACGAGCCCTTCACCCAGGGCGGCGTCGATTTCCGCGCTTCCTGCCGGGCCGCCATCGGCAAGGGCATCATGGTGAACACCATTTTCTGCGGCGGGTTCGACGAAGGGGTAAGCACGCAGTGGAAAGAGGGGGCCGACCTGGCTGATGGGGCCTACATGAACATCGACCAGAACTCGACGGAAGTGCCGATACCCGCGCCGCAGGATGTTGAGATCGTGCGCCTGGGCGAAGCGCTGAATGCCACCTACATCGCCTACGGCCGTGCGGGCGAAGAGGCCGGCAAACGGCAGTTGGCTCAGGACGCCAATGCGGCCGGTGCGGGCGCACCCGCGGCCGCCCAGCGGGCCGAGGCCAAGGCCTCCGAAATGTACCGGAACGACGGATGGGACCTGGTCGATGCGGAGAAAGAGGGGAAGAAAGATGTGTCAACCATGCCGGCCGATGAACTGCCGGCGGAGATGCAGGCCATGACCCCGGCCGAGCGCGAGGCGTTCATCGCCAGGAAACGGGCGGAGCGCGAGGCGCTCCAGGCCCGGATCAGGGAGCTGAGCGCAGCGCGCGATGTCTTTGTCGCGGAAAAACGCAAGGAGCTGACGGCCGAAGGGGCCGACACTCTCGATGGCGCGATGATCAGGACCCTGCGTTCCCAGGCGGCCGGCAAGGCCTACGAGTTCGGCAAGTAAACCATGAATCCGGGCGGTCGATTTCCAAAGAATGCACTACGGATCAGTCGTCAAGTGTTTTCCGGAAGACCGAGTGGGCTCTGACCGTTACGGCAAGATGCAGGGTGACCGCTCCAGAGCCGGCCAAAATAAATAAAAGATTTATCTTGACAATCTGCCGGCCGGGTGTACCATACGCATATCTTGTTCCCGTTTTTTAAGTGAGCCAAGCGACCAGATCAGAAGAATTCGTCGGCACAGGCCGAACGCCGTGGGCGACTGCCCCGGCGGCTGTGGATCACCTCCCCAGTCCCCCACCCCTCAAAGGCAGTTCACCACGCGCTCCCGCGCCGACTTCCCACGGTCATTTTCGCCGCGGGCATCGTGCACGCGGGTTTTTGTGTGTCCATGTCAACAGGAGTTACTTGTGGGCTCGAACATTTATGTCGGCAACATCGCGTTTTCTTCCACCGAGGATGAGCTTCGGGAACTGTTCGCCCGTCATGGGGCGGTCCGTTCGGTGAAGCTGATCAATGACCGGGTCACGGGCAAGCCCCGCGGCTTCGGTTTCGTCGAAATGGAAGACGATGCCGGCGCCAGCGCGGCGATCGAAGCGCTGAACGGTGCCGAACTCGGCGGCCGTCAGCTTCGCATCAGCGCGGCCCAGGAACGGGAACGCGGCGAACGCGGTCCTCGTCGCGACTAAGCCGATGTGATCAGATAACGATCACACCCCTGCAAAGGGATGGAACGGGCCGGGGCCACCCCCCGGCCCGTTTTATTGTGTGCCGCCCCCACCCCCCACTTCAGATTTCCTGATCCCTATCCGTAACCGGCCATGTTTTTCGGAAAAAGGTTTGGCACTTTTTTCGACCCACAGGTGATTGTACGGGGAATGTCCGGATGTCAACCGTGTAGGGGCGGGTTTGAAACCCGCCCTCCCGTCTAATCGCGAAACGGCAATAAAGGGCGGGTTTCAAACCCGCCCCTACGGTAGGCCAGGAGAGGCAAGGAGTACGCGGCAAAGACCGCCGAAAACGTAAGGAGCCTCCTGGTCTCACTTTCCGCACGCGGACGCGTTGCCGAATAGCATCTGGGAATTGGCAGGGGAGGAACGGGGGATTCCAGGGCAGCCGGTGTTCTCATCGCTGAGGATGATGACAAAGGCCGGGAACGCCTCCAGACCATTTCGAGGACCGGGGACACCAGGTCGTTGCAGCGGTCAATGGTCTGGCAGCACTCCGCCTCTTCCGCGAAGAGCCGCCAGACCTGCTCATCACGGACGTTACCATCTGCAGGAAATGCTCCAGAAAGTCCGTGAGAGGACCGCGGAGAGCGAAGGCGGCATGAATACTGATAGTGGACGATGAAGGTCTTGTACGAGAGACCTTGCGGGCGATGCTGGCCTCTGCCGCCCACGAGGTGGCGGAGGCAACGAATGGCAAGGATGTCGTCCACTACTACGAGGACGCACGGAAAGACTTGCTGATCACGGATACCGTAATGCCCGAGATGGATGGTCTTGAGGAGATCCGTGCCCTGGGGCGCATCAAC
>JBDREB010000041.1:0-8739 GCA_043820325.1 Planctomycetota bacterium
ACCGTAGGGGCGGGTTTGAAACCCGCCCCTACACGGTTGACATCCGGATGTTCCCCGTACAATCACCTGTGGGTCGAAAAAAGTGCCAAACCTTTTTCCGAAAAACATGACCGGTTACGGATAGGGATCAGGAAATCTGAAGTGGCTCCAGATACTAAAACCGGTGATGCAATTCGGTGCCTTTTTCACCCACACAACACGCAACCCGATCATGTCATTAAGTCATCGCCCATGTCAATAAGTCCTCACCGAGAGGTTTTGCAAGTCCCTCAATAGGCAGTGATTGTTAATTGGAGAATACAGGATCGGTGAATAATGGATATACGAGAAGCCGCTTTCCATAACTCCATCAAGATCAGGTTGATGCGCTGTTCCTGGCCGGATATTTTTTCGCGACGGGTGTTTTTTTGTTGGCTTTTACCCCAACCCTGCATATAATTGGCGGCATGGGCTCGTCTTTTATATCCTTATGTTTATGAACGGCTTGTACGCATGGCATTCGCACCGCTGGATGATGTGATCGCCGATTTCCGCCAGGGCCGGATGGTGGTGATGGTCGACGATCCCGACCGGGAGAACGAGGGCGACCTTGTGCTTGCGGCCGAGCATGTCACCGCCGATGCGATCAATTTCATGGCCCGGTATGGACGGGGATTGATCTGTCTGGCCATGGCCGACACCGAGGCCGACCGGCTCCAGCTGCCTCTGATGACCGCGGATAACCAGTCCCGTTTCGGCACCGGGTTCACGGTCAGTATTGAAGCGCGCGAAGGCGTCACCACCGGGATCTCGGCCTTTGACCGCGCCCATACGATCCGCACGGCCATCGATCCCGCCAAGGGACCGCACGACCTGGTCTCCCCTGGCCACATCTTCCCCATCCGGGCCCGGGCGGGGGGCGTGCTGGTGCGCACAGGACAGACCGAGGGCTCGGTCGACCTGGCGCGGCTGGCGGGCCTCCGCCCCGCGGCCGTGATCTGCGAGATCATGCGCGACGACGGCACCATGGCGCGCCTGGATGACATCGAATCGTTCTGCGCGACGCACGGCCTGAAGCTCACGAGCGTGGCCGACATCATCCGGCACCGCCGCCAGAGCGAGCGGCTGGTGGAGGTCGCCGAAAAGGTACAGCTGCCGACCCGGTTCGGTTTTTTTGAAATGTACTATTACAAATGCACGCTTACCGAGGAACAGCATGTGGCCCTGGTCAAGGGCGATATCCGGCCCGGCACGGAGCAGGCGGCCCCCGTGCTGGTGCGGGTGCATTCGGAGTGTTTTACCGGCGACACCCTCCACTCCCAGCGCTGCGACTGCGGCGAACAGCTCGAGCGCAGCCTGGATTTGATCCAGCGCGAAGGGGCGGGCGTGCTCCTTTACATGCGCCAGGAGGGCCGGGGTATCGGTCTCCTGAACAAGGTCCGGGCCTATCGGCTGCAGGAGCAGGGCTACGACACGGTCGAGGCCAACCGCCAGCTCGGGTTCCCCGACGACCTGCGCGATTACGGCGTGGGGGCCCAGATCCTGCGCGATCTGGGCGTGCGCAAGCTCCGCCTGTTGACGAACAATCCCCGCAAGATCAAGGGGCTGGAGGGGTACGGGCTGGAGATCGTGGAACGGCTGCCGATCCTCGTGGAACCGAATCCGCGCAATTCCGATTACCTGGCCACCAAGCGCTCGCGAATGGGGCACCTTCTGGACGGAGGGCCCGTGAATGACGAAGGGGGCGGGCCGCCCGCCACCTGAACGCATACCCAAACGCTGTTTGACGGAGGAACACACATGGCCAAGATCATCGAGGGCAATCTGACCGCGGGCCCCGGCCGTTTCGCGGTGATCGTGTCGCGGTTCAATGAATTCATTTCGAACGAACTGCTGGCCGGGTGCCTGGACGGCCTGAAGCGGCGCGGCGTGGCCGAGACCGACATTGACATCGTCAAAGTCCCGGGGTCCTTCGAGATCCCCCTGACCGCCAAAAAAGTGGCCGGCGGCGGCAAGTATGTCGCCGTGATCTGCCTGGGCGCGGTGATCCGCGGCGCGACGCCCCATTTCGAGTATGTCGCGGCCGAGGCGGCCAAGGGCGTGGCCCAGGCCGGGCTGGCCACGGGCGTGCCGGTGATCTTCGGCGTGCTCACCACCGATTCGATCGAGCAGGCCATCGAGCGGGCCGGCACCAAGTCGGGCAACAAGGGCGCCGACGCCGCCGCCACCGCGATCGAGATGGCCAACCTGTTCAAACAGCTGCCGTAGACCGCCCCGCCGTCGGAAAGGGACCAGCATGGAATTCGCCGACCTGCATATCCACACCCGCGCCGGCGCCCGGGTCAAGGGGCGCGATGTCCTCAAGTCCATGGACGCGGTGGACATGACCCGGGCCGTGCTCATCTCGGCCCAGCAGAACGATTCGGATGCGACCGAGCGCGCGGCCATCGACCAGATCGCCGCGGTGGTCCAGGCCGACCGCAAGCGGCTGGCCGGTTTCGCCTGGATCGAACCCACCGTGCCGGGCGCGATCGACCGCGTGACCTACGCCATCGAAAAGAAGAAACTCCGCGGCATCAAGATGATCCCCAACCACTGGTACCCGTACGAGGAGCGGCTCTTCCCCGTCTACAAGCGGATCGAGGAACTGCGCGTGCCGATCCTGTTCCACTCCGGCATCCTCTACGGCAACGGCGATTCCTCGCGCTTCTGCCGGCCCTGCTACTTTGAGGTCATGCTCCATTTCCCCAAGGTGAAATTCGCCTTGGCCCACATCGGCCGGCCCTGGACCGACGAATGCATCGCCACCTTCGGCCGCATGCGCGCCGCGGCCGGGTACAAGAACGACGACTGCCAGATGTACATCGACACCACGCGCGGCACGCCCTGGTTCTACCGCACCGACGCGCTGCGCAAGGCGCTCCTTTTCGCCGGGCCCGACCGGATCATCTACGGCTCCGACGACAGCATCCCCTCACCCTTCACCTACGCCCAGGAAGGGGCCGCGGTCGACCGGGACATCATCACCGGCGAACTGGGGTTCCCGGAGGATGCCTGCCGGAAGATCCTGCGCGACAACCTCGACGATTTCCTCAAACCCCTGGCGTGAACGGAGCGGCGGACCATGCCATGCGGGACCCGGTCCGGATTCGCCCTGATCGGTCTGCTCATCACCCTGGCCATCATCCTTATCTGCGTTTCCTTCTATTTCACCGGTCCCGCGCCGGCGCCGGCCGGGACCCCGGCCGCCGCCATCGGCGCCGGGCCCCTGATCACCGCCCCGCGGCGCGCGGAACTCCTCGTGCGCCTGGTGGAGGTGCGCAACGCGGTGCAGGGGTTCGAAGCCCTGGAAGGGCGCCGGCCCGCCTCGCTGGACGAACTCCGGCAGGCGGGGTTCGCCCTCGGTGATCTGCCCGCCGGGTGCGCGTATGCCTATGATCCCGCCGATGGTTCGGTCAAAGTCACCCACGGCGGTGTGGCGATCGCCGAGTGACGCCCATGCCGTACCAGGTTGAGGATTTCCTGGTCCACCTGCGGGTGGAGTGCGGGTTGGCGGGCAACACTGTGGCCGCCTATCGCCGTGATGTGGGCCAGTTCCTCGCCTGTCTCGCGGCCCGCGGCATCCGGCAACCCGGCGACGCCACGCCCGACGATATCACGGGCTTTCTCCTGGAACAGCGCGAGGCGGGCTGCAAGGATGTCTCCGTGGCGCGCAAGCTCGTGGCCGTGCGGGTGTTCTACCGGTTCCTCTTCACCAGCGGCGCCGTGGCGCAGGACACGGCCGCGCTCATGGAATCGCCGCGCGCCGCGCGCGTCCTGCCCGCCGTGCTCAGCGAGGCGGAGACCCTGCGGCTCCTCGCGGCCCCGGACCCGGCGACGGACGCCTGCTGGCAGCGGGACCGGGCGATCCTGGAACTCCTGTACGCCTCGGGATTGCGCGTGTCGGAACTCTGCGACCTGCGGCCCCGCAATCTCAACGCCGCGGCGCGGGCCGTGCGTGTGCTCGGCAAGGGGTCCAAGGAGCGGCTCGTGCCGGTGGGCACGCACGCGCTCGAGCATATCCGGGAATACCTGGCGACCCGGCCGGCCCGGCCCTTGGCCGACTTTTTGTTCCTTTCGGCGCGGGGCGGCCGGATGCGGCGGGAGCAGGTCTGGGCCCTCGTCCGCAAGTATGCCGTCCGGGCCGGCCTGACCGGCCGGACCTCCCCGCATACCCTGCGGCATTCGTTCGCCACCCACCTGGTCGAACACGGCGCCGGCCTGCGCGCGGTGCAGGCCATGCTCGGCCATGCCGACATCGCCACCACGGAACGGTACACGCATGTGGACGCCCGGCGGCTCAAGGCGGTGCATGACCGCCTCCATCCCCGCGGCCGGCGGGCGGGAACGCCGGCCGACAACGCGGCCGGGCAGGGGACCGGCGCATGAGCTGGCGGCGGATCTTTTTTGCGGCGGTGCTCCTCCTGGGGTGCGGCCTGATCGTTTTGCCGGCGGCGGCGCTTGTGCGCGCCCCCAGCCGGGCGGCCCTGGAGATGCAGGCGGAGGAACTGCGCCAGGTCGAGGCCGTGAACCGCGACCTGCTCAAGCAACTGGCCGTGTCCCAGGAAGGCCGGCCGCTGGAATACAAAAGCGGTGTGGTGCTTTCCATCGGCAACCAGGTCCTCAACAAGATGGAGGCGGCCCTCTTCCCGGTCGATTACACGCTCACCGGCACGGTGGCCGGCACGGTGCGGGCGGAGCGGCTCACCGATTTCCAGTTCACGGACGACAACCGCATCATTTTCCGGCTCAAGTTGACCGGCCGCGACCTGCGCTACAATCCCCGGGGCGACGGCCTCGTGGACCGGATGCTCGGCGGCCTGCAGGTCGTGGATTCGATCACGCTCGAAGGCACGGGCGTGACGGCCTTGATCTTCGACGAACCCGGCCAGCGGATTGACCTGCGGACCGATGTGGCGGGGATCGATTTCCAGAGCGACCTGCCGCCGTTCGTCGAGCAGATGATCAAGGACCGGTTCGCGACCGCCCTGCAGGACCAGCCGCATTTCGTGGACCTCGACTTCAAGCCGGTCCGGATCGCCCTGGGAGACCGGGTCCGCTGGGGCTATTACCATGTGCGCGAGGTGGTCACGCGGTCCAACCGGCTCATGGCCATGGCCGACTTGGAGTTTAGGGACGAACCGCCGCCGGACAAGAAGAAACACCGGGATTGACCCTTCGGCCGGATTTCCCCGATAAAAATGTTGCATGCCCGGATAAAGAACTATAATGCCCGCGTCGGACTTGAAATGAGGAGAACAGCATGACCGCAGAGATCATTGATGGCAATGCGATGGCCGAGACCATCAAGACGGACCTGAAGACGCGCGTGGCGGCGCTCAAGGCGCACGGCATCGTGGTGCGGCTGGCGGCAGTGCAGGTGGGCGAACAGCCCGCCTCCCGCGTCTATGTCAACAACCAGCGCAAGACCTGCGAGGAGATCGGCGCCGAGTACCGGCTGGACGAACTGCCGGAAGGCACCGCCGAGCCGGCGTTCGTTGCCCATGTGGCCCGGCTCAATGCCGATCCCGCCATCACGGGCATCATCCTGCAGCAGCCCTTTCCCAAGGGCTGGGACGAGAAGACGATCCAGTCGATGATCGCCCCGGCCAAGGATGTGGAGGGCATGAGTCCCGGCAATCAGGGCTGGGTGATGTACGACCGGCAGGACACCCCCGCGCCCTGCACCGCGCGCGCCGCGGTGGAGATCGTCAAACGGTCGGGCGCCGTCCTGCGGGGTGCCGATGTGTGCATCATCGGCCGGTCGGAGATCGTGGGCAAGCCCGCGGCGCTCATGCTGATCGCCCTGCACGCCACGGTCTCAGTCCTGAACTCGAAGACCCGCGACCTGGCGGAACGGTGCCGCAGGGCCGACATCCTGGTCGTGGCCGCCGGCCGGCCGAACCTGGTGGGCGCGGACATGATCAAACCGGGGGCGCTGGTGGTCGATGTGGGCATCAACCGCGTGCCGGTGCTCGGAGTCGACGGACAGCCGGTCCTGAACGAGAAGGGCAAGCCCAAGATGAAGACCGTGGGCGATGTGGATTTCGAGGCGGTCCGGGCCGTGGCCGGCAAGCTCACGCCCGTGCCGGGCGGCGTGGGGCCCATGACCGTGGCCATTCTCCTGGAGAATGTGGTCAAGGCCGCGGAGCTCAGCCGCGCCTGACCGCGCGAACCGGTTGTCAACTGACGGAGGTCGTATGCCGTTCGACAATGAAGCCTATGTGCGGTTCCTGCTCGACCGCGGCGTGGTCGGGTTTTTCCCCGAGGGCCGCACGCTCAAGTCGGGCCGGGTCTCCCACTGGTACGCCAACTGCCGGGTGGTCGGCGACACGGCCGGCAACCTGGAAACCATGGCCGGGTTCGTGACCGCGTTCGCCGCCGGCCGCGTGCCGGCCTTTGATTATTACTACGGGGTCCCCGAAGGCGGCACCAAGGTGGGCGTGGTCTGCAACCTGCTCAAAGCGCGGGCCGACGGCAACCCCGGCCAGCGGGTGGTGATGGGCCGCGGCACGGCCAAGGAACACGGCGATCCCCGTGACCGGTTCTTCATCGGGCCGGTGGCGGCGGGCGACCGGGTGATCGTGCTCGAGGATGTGACCACTACGGGCGGTTCGCTCCTGACGGCCATGGATGGACTGCAGGCGGCGGGGGTGACCGTGGCGGCCGTGATCGCCTTTGTCAACCGCTTGGAACGGCGCGACGACGGTACGACCGTGGCCGAGGCCGTGGCCGGCCGGGGCGTCGCCTACCATGCCATGGCGACGGCGACCGATCTTCTGCCGCGGTTCATCCGGCAGACCCGGCCCGCGGCGGCGCTCATACGGGCGCTCGAGGATGAATTGCATCGCAACGGGGTGGAGGGCGTCCGCCTGCAATGACCGGCCGGCCGGCAAATTAAATCCAAGGTCACAGATCGCAAGCTCCGCATGATCGATTTCGGACGGAGAACACGGATCAAATTTCAACCGGATCGTTTTTGCTGTTGGGTCCGATTGGTCCTGTTGGTTTCCGTTTGGGACCGATTATTGGTGATCTGGAATTTGGGACTTTTGTCTTAGTGCCCGTAAATAAATAACATATCCATTTCGCGTGCGGTGAAGAGTGATGGTTTGACAAACAGGTCAGGCACTGCCGCATCATTAAAGAGGTATAGCTGCCATGGTTGGCCCCGCCACCAAACCCCGCACGCCCGGAAGGGACATGATCTTCCGTCCGCATCCGGCGTTGCTCGTCGACGCCGGATCTTTCCATTGATACGGCTCCTTCTCGCGCCTTGGCTGCGGACGGAATCTCTATGTCGAAATGGATACTTTATTCATTTACGGGCACTAACCGGAACCTTCACCGAAACGGGCCTCGTTACCGTTGCCGTTCCGGCTGTCTTGTATGATCCGCGCGCCGGTTCAGCGGCGGGCGCGGAAGAATTCCTTGAGCAGATCGCCGCATTCGGCCTGCATGAGGCCGGAATCGATCTCCACCCGGTGGTTCAGGCGCGGGTCCTGCAGGATGTTGTAGATCGAACCGCCCGCGCCCGTGCGCGGGTCGGGGGTGGCGAAAATGACCCGGTCGACCTTGGCCAGCACGAGCGCCATGGCGCACATGGGGCAGGGTTCAAGGGTGACATAGATCGCGGCGCCGGTGAGGATCTTCGACTGGAGGTGTTCGGCCGCCTGGGTGATGGCGATCATCTCGGCGTGGGCCGTGGGATCGTGGAGCGCTTCGATCTGGTTGTGAGCCCGGGCGATGATGGCACCGCCGTGGACGATCACCGCGCCGACCGGCACTTCGCCGGCCGACGCGGCGGCACAGGCCATCCGGTAGGCGCTGTGCATGTAGACGGACGGATCACGGCCGGGCAGGGGGATGGGCAGGGGGTCGGACATGATGGCGGAGGCGGAAAAGATCAATCCCCGGTCTTTTTCGGGGCTTGGTTTTTTTCGAGCAGTTCCCGGATCACCTGGAAGAGGACCTTGGGTTTGGCCGGCTTGGAGATCCAGCGGTCGATCCGGCAATCCTTGAACACTTCCTTGTCCCACTGGTCCAGGAAGGCCGACAGAACCACGATGGGCATTTCAAACCCGCGGGTGCGGATCTCCCACGCGATGGCGATGCCATGCCGTTTGGGGATCATGATGTCGGTGAGGAACAGGTCGACATCCTCTTTCTTGATGATCTCGATGGCTTTGTCGCCCGTGCCGGCCGGCATGCAGTTGTACCCCTCGTTGATGAGCAGGGACTCAAGCATCTTGAGTGCCACCGGCTCATCCTCGATGATGAGAATGGTCCGTTTGCCGGTATGGGTCTTTTTAGCCGAAATCAACTACCTACTCCCTTGAGCCCCAATGGAGAAAATACATAAGCGTATAAAAGTATATACATAACCCGTCCGGCGTCAAGAGAAAAATCCCGGGAATGCTTATTGACTTAGTCCAGCGCCCCATAATTAAGGGGCCAGATCTCAATCGAGCCACTTGTAAAACCCCCTGACCGCTTCTATATGTAGTGGTTATTCTTGTTGCCGCCACCACAGACCGTGGCTTGATCGCTGACTCTTGGGGGTTTTGCAAGTGGCTCAATCATCATAACGACCCGATTCCGGAACGCTGGTTCATGCCGGATCTTGTTTGGTAGGGGCACGGCATGCCGTGCCCAACCGTGCGCCTCGGAGCGCACACAGACAGCAGGGTGGAAGTCCCTGCCGGGGAGAGCGCTTTCTAT
>JBDREB010000042.1:0-2711 GCA_043820325.1 Planctomycetota bacterium
AGCTGCCCCTGCCACCCCAATAACACCGTCTGCCGCATGCAATAGGGTTACACGCTGATATTCTGCTTGCTTTTGCATCCCTCAAGAGGTAGAATTTGACCCCGCTATCGGCTCTTTTACTTCATTCGGCTAAAGTGTTACGTATATTTGTTATTGTACATCGTTTCCTTCCCCGCCCATGCCCGCAAGCCCCCCAAAGCGCGGTTGGTGTCCTCCAGCCCCGGCCCTGTAAATTTCCCTTGACAATCCGGAGACGCCTGTATAATATCGCGTTTGCCACCATTTACGGGGCCGTAGCTCAACTGGTTAGAGTTCCAGATTGTCGATCTGGTGGTTACGGGTTCGAGTCCCGCCGGCCTCGCCATTATAAAAGCCCTGCGCGCCTGCGCGGGGCTTTTTTTGTTGTATGGCGGCTATGACATTGGGAACCGTATCCCGTTAAGGCACGCTCCCCTTTTCCAGGATGATCTCAGGTCAACCGGGCCAGGGCTTCGTCGGCGTCCGCATCGCCGCGGGCGCTGGCGATGCGGTACCATTTTAACGCCGTGGCGATATCTTTGGCCACGCTCTCGCCATGTTCGAAAGCGTGGGCCAGCCAGTAGGCCCCCGTGGGACAGCCCTGGTCGGCCGCCTTCCGGTAATAGGGCAGGGCCTTGGCGAAATCCTGTTCCACGCCGTGCCCGTTCCGGTAACAGAAACCGACATCGCACAACCCGCTGTTGTCGCCCTGGGCCGCGGCCGGCGGTACCATTTGAGTGCTTCGGTGTAATCCAGCGGTATGCCGCGGCCTTCGTAGTGGCAGCAGCCGAGTTCGTATTGCGCCCAGGCCTCGCCCGCTTCGGCCTGGGTGCGCAGGCGGGTGATCTCGCGCGGTTCTTTGTCTTTCACAGGTGGCTCCTCGTGCCGGCCCGGGTGGGCCGGTCATCATGGGTTTTTAACGCGATCGCCGGCCGCGCCTGAAGGCTGATCCTCGCGGCGGGAGCGTCAGGCCCCGCGGACGGGGATGCGCGGGACATGCCGGTCGGGTCGCGTCATGGTGCCCGGCCCCGCATCGGGATGCCCAATGCCCGGCCGGCCCGGGCGTCAATTCTGGCCATCGGCCCAGTTCCATTTCTGCTGGTAGATCCCCGACGCCATGGTGTGGGCCGGGTCCGTCACGCCCATGACCGACCCGTCGACAAAGAGGATCTCGACCAGCTCGCCGCGGTCGTGGTCATTGTAGCGGCCGATCGCGTATTGCGTGTCGTTGTCCATCGCGATGGCCTTGAGCCGGTCCAGCCGGTAGACCGACCCCGTGTCGGCCTGGTCCGGGATGCCGGCCCGGTAGTAATAGGAACTCCGTATGATGCCGAGGGTACCCTTGTCCCACAGGACGATGTTCGCCTCGGTGATCCTGATCGCGGGGTTCTTGTATATGTCCCGCGGGCGCCGGAACACCTTCAGGTTGTCCAGGTACGCGGAATAGATCCGGCCCAGACCGTCGGCGCCGATGCCCGCCTCGTGGATGTTCGCGGTGGGCTCGTTGGCCCCGGTGGCGACCTCGACGCTGGGGATCCGGCCGGAACAATCGGTCGCGTAGGTACTGACCGCCGTCCCGATCTGCCGCAGGTTGCTCATGCAGTACACCTTCAGGGCGTTCTCCCGGACCTTGGTGATCCCCGGCAGGATCAAGCCCACCAGGAGCCCGATGATCGCCGCCACGGATATCACCTCGATGAGGGTCATACCCGACTGGACCGATCGCCTGCGCATGGTCATGCCCCTTCGCACCAAGGTCCCGTGCCGATCCGCGGCCGCCGCCGCCCGGCTACTTCGTGAAATAACAGGATGCCTTCATGGCATCGAATTCGTTCCGCAGCTGCGGGTAGAATTGGGGATCTTTCTCCATCATGATCGACAGGTAATCCATGATCAGCTGTTCGCACTGCTCCGTCCCCGGCCCGTCGCCCGCGGTCCGGCACTGTTTGAAGACCAGAAGCAGACCGGCGATATTGTAGATGTGTTGTTTGCGGTTCGCATCGCTGGGCCAATCGTTCTGGTCGATGCCGGCGAACACGACGGCGTTGATCTCCTGCACACTGGGACCGCCGGCCCCGAAGGCGCTCCGGAACCCGAAATAGAAACCCGAGCAGCCGATGAACCCGGCCAGGCCGAAGATCAGGAGCTGGGTGACGGGTTTCGCGGTCAGGCGGTTGAACCGTTCCCGCAGGCTTGCGGCCCGGGCGGCCGGTGCGGGCCCGGCCTTCCAGCGGACCCGGTTCTCCAGTGCCCGCGCCTCGATGGAGCGGATCTGGCCGATGGAGATCCCCGCCTGCGTCAGCGCCACGCTGTAGGCGAACCCCTTTTGCCGCACCTTGACATAGGCCGCCCGCCGGGCTTCGCCCAGGAGGTTCATTTCGCGGGCGGCCGAAAGCACTTCCACTTCGGTCGGCCGGTCGGCTGGTGGTTGAGAGGCGCCGTTCACCATCAATGCTTGTAATCCACACCAATGACACAGGGCCCGGTTCCGAAAGATGTGGGGAATCCATTGATATGATCCGAGATTTCCCATTTAAATAGTAGAAATGAGCAGTGAACTTTCGCACTTTTTAACGCCCTCGCTTAACATGGCCCACGCTTCAACTATACCCTCAAAACCGTAAAATTCAACGGGATTTTCTTGCATTTCAGGTGATTATGTGTCATACTATCTGATAGTGGTATCACAATCA
>JBDREB010000043.1:0-6369 GCA_043820325.1 Planctomycetota bacterium
CATCTGGTGCATGACCAATCATCCTGAAGTCAGACCCCAGAAAGGATAGCCGCCGCAGCCCATTTGTCACGCGGAAAATGCGCCAAACCCGTTCCGGAAAACCATCAGTCCACCCCACAGGGATCAGGAAATCTGAAATGCAATATATTATGAATAATTAAAAACTTTTTCAGCAGGGCCTATGTAGCTGCGACCCTTGTGGTCGCCTGCCTTTGCCTGTATTTTACTCATCCGGCTGCCCAGAAGAGGGCGGGGGCCCTTCGACAGGCTCATGGTCCATGACTCAGGGTCCATGACTCAAGGTCCATGACTTCAGCTTGCGTTCCGCGTATTGCAGCCGCGACCCGGCATGGGCATTGCCGATTGCAGATTGCGGATTGCGGAACGAAAGAATGAAGGCACAGCTTATCCGCGGTTAATTCTCCCATGGGGAATTTTCGATTGCCGATTTCCGATCGCCGATTTTGGGAATTAGGATTTGGTAGCCGCAAGCTTCAGCTTGCGTTCCGCGTATTGCAGCCGCGACCCGGCATGGGCATTGCCGATTGCAGATTGCGGATTGCGGAATGAAAGAATGAAGGCACAGCTTATCCGCGGTTAATTCTCCCATGGGGAATTTCCGATCGCCGATTTCCGATCGCCGATTTTGGGGATGCTGAAGGCAAGAGGTAAGAGGCGGGGTCAAGCCCCGCGGCTACAAATCCGGGGACCGCCTGTCCCTCTTACCGGAAGCGCCCTCCGCAGATCGCGGAACATGGGGCGTGCGGCGCTTTATTGCCGTACCCTTACCGGTACCATTCCGCACATCGGCAATTGGAAATCGGCAATCCGCAATCCGCAATTCCCCAAGGTCAGGCCGGTTTCTTGCGGTCCTTGCGCCGGTTCCTGAGCACGGCCTTGAAGTCGAACCCCTTCTCGATCACCTGGGGGGTGATGGCGAACTCGGTGACCTCGGGGTGTTCGGGATATTCGTACATGATGTCGATCATCACCTTTTCCATGATCGACCGGAGGGCCCGCGTGCCGGTCTCGCTCTTCATGGCCATCTCCGTGATCCGCCGCAGCGCGGGCGGCGTGAACTCGATCCGCCGGCCGGCCAGTTCAAAGAGCTTCTGGAACTGTTTGACCAGGGCGTTCCTGGGCTCGGTGAGCACCCGGATGAGATCGTCGGCCCCCAGCGGGTCGAGCGACACCGTCACCGGCAGCCGCCCGATGAACTCGGGGATCAGCCCGTACTCGATCAGGTCGTCGGGCGTGACCCGGCGCAGAAGCTCGCCCAGGGAATCGCCCACCTCCGCCGGCCCGCCGGCCGCGAAGCCGATGAGCGTCTTGCCCAGGCGGCGGCGGATGATATCGTCGATGCGCGTGAAAGTGCCGCCGCAGATGAAAAGAATGTTGCGGGTGTTGACCTGGATGTATTCCTGTTCCGGGTGCTTGCGGCCGCCCTGCGGGGGCACATTGGCCTCGGTCCCCTCCAGGATCTTCAAAAGGGCCTGCTGCACGCCCTCGCCCGAAACATCGCGCGTGATGGAGACATTGCCCATGGTGCGGGCGATCTTGTCGATCTCATCGATGTAGATGATCCCGAGTTCGGCGCGCTTGACATTGAATTCGGCGTTCCGGAGGAGCTTGAGGATCACATTCTCCACATCCTCGCCCACATACCCCGCCTCGGTGAGCGGCGTGGCGTCGGCGATGGCGAAGGGCACATGCAGGATGCGCGCCAGCGTTTCGGCCAGGAGCGTCTTGCCGCACCCCGTCGGGCCGAGCATGAGCACATTGCTCTTCTGCAGTTCCACATCGCCCGCGCCGCCGACATAGTGCCGGACGCGCGCGTAATGGTTGTAGACCGTGACCGCCAGGACCTTCTTGGCCTGGTCCTGCCCGATCACATATTCATCGAGCCGGCGTTTGATCTCGGCCGGGGGCGGCACATGGTCCAGGTCGATGCCGTGCTGCTGCTTGCCCTGCATTTCCTTCTGGACGATGGAACCGCAGATGGTGATGCATTCGCTGCAGATGCTCACCCCGGGCGGGCCGGGGATCACCAGCGGCACTTCGGGCGCGTTACGGCCGCAGAAGGAGCAGTCGTCGTTATTTTTGGTCCGGGACATACGCGGCCCGCCTACACGGCGGCCTTGACGATGTCGTCCACCATGCCGTATTCCTTGGCCTGGCGGGCGTCCATGAAGAAATCGCGATCGGTGTCTTTGACAATACGGTCCAGCGGCTGGCCGGTGTGCTGGGCCAGGAGCTGGTTGAGGTTCTGTTTGATCTTGATGATCTCCTCGGCGTGGATGGAGATGTCGCTGGCCGTGCCCTCGTACCCGCCCCACGGCTGGTGGATCATCATGCGCGCATTCGCCAGCGCGAAGCGTTTGCCCTTCGCCCCGGCCGTCAGGAGGACGGCGGCCATGGAGGCCGCCTGGCCCACGCAGTAGGTGACCACATCGCATTTGACGATCTGCATGGCGTCGTAGATCGCCAGGCCGGCGGTCACGCTGCCGCCGGGGGAATTGACATACATGGTGATGTCCTGCTCCGAATTCTCGTTCTGCAGGAACAGCAGCTGGGCGATCACCAGGTTGGCCACCATGTCATCGATGGGCGTGCCGATGAAGATGATACGGTCCTTGAGGAGCCGCGAAAAAATGTCGTACGACCGCTCGCCGCGGCCGGTTTTTTCAATGACGAACGGGATCAGGTTGCTCATGGGTCATTCCTTCTCATCGCTGGCCTTTTTGGCGGCTTTCTTCCTGGGGGCGGGTTTTTCGTCCTTCGGGGCCTTTTCAGCATTTTCCGCCTTGGCGGGTTTTTCGGTCTTCTCCGCTTTTTCGGCTTTCGCGGGCTTCTCCTCGGCGGCCTTCGGTTTCGGCTTCTCCACGGGCCCCATGCCGATGGTGGCGTGGTCGATGATGTACTGGTAGGTCTTATCTTCGCGGAGCTGTTCGCGCAGGTTCTCGATCCCGCCGGTCCTGAGCAGGTGGGCCTTCATATCGGCCGGGGTCACGCGCTGCTGGATGGCCACCCGCGCGATGCGCTCCTCCAGTTCCTCTTCCGTGACGATGACCGTGTTGCCCTCGGCCACCTTTTCCAGGAAGAAAAAGACCTGGAGCGCCCGGCGGGCCGACTGGGCCAGTTCCGCGACCTGCTCTGTCACGGCCTTGTCGATCTCCTCCTGCGATTTCTTCTGCGACTGCATCCCGTTCACCATGTTGCGGCGGCGGGACTGGATCTCGCCCTCGAGCAGGGTGGGCGGCAGTTCCGCGTCCACGGCCGCGGCGATGTAGTCGCGGATCTGCTCCTGCAGTTTGGCGGTCGCTTCCTGCTTCTGGCCGTTGGCGATGCCTTCACGGATCTTGGCCTGCATGTCCTCCACGCTGGCCAGGCCGTAGAACTCCAGGAACTCCTTGCTCGACGCATCGGGCAGCACCTTGGCCTCGACGCCCTTGATGGTCAGGTTGACCTCCGCGGGCTTGCCCTGGTATTCCTTCTTGCCGAAATAGGGCGGCAGGACGGTCTTGAAGGAGACGGACTGCCCCTTCTTTTTGCCGATGATCACGGCCGGGTAGTCCGCCACCGCGCCGAGGAAGGAACCGTGCTCTTCGGCAAAGAGCGAACCCTCCTCCTGGGTGTCGATCGTCTGGCCGTCGGCGGTGATGACATACGATACCAGCACCTTGTCGCCCTCGGCCACCGTATCGCCGTCCTTGGGTTTGTATTCAAGGCGGCGTTCGCGCAGGAACGACACCTCGCGCTCGATCATTTCGTCCGTGACCGCGTGCTCCTCGCGGGAGAGGGTGATCTCCTTGAGGTCCGGGACCGTGATCACGGGCTTCAGCTCCACGCGGGCGGTGAACACATAATCCTCGCCCCGTTTGAACGACTTGTCGTCCATAACGGCGGGGATCACCGGCTCGAGCTTGTGCTCTTCGAGCGCTTCCTTGATGAACTTCTCCCGGATGCGGCCGCGCACATCATCCTTGATCGTATCGGCGTACTTGCGCTCAAAGAGCTTCCGCGGGAACTTGCCCTTGCGGAACCCGGGGATCGAGATGTCGCTCCGGTATTCCTTGAAAAGCCCCTCGTGCTCCTTTTCGACCTCCTCCTTGTCCACGACGATCTGGAGGTTCTTTACACAGGCGCCTGCATCTTCGACGGTGACTTTCATGGTCTGGGAAGTTCCTACCAAGGGTTTCTGCTCGGCGGGCCGGAATCGTTGGGCTCCGCCCGTGTCAAAAGCGGCTCCGGGCCGCGTCTCCATAAAATAAGCGGGTGATGGGATTTGAACCCACGACATCCACCTTGGCAAGGTGGCGCTCTAGCCACTGAGCTACACCCGCATGGGAGGGCGCCATTATTGAGAACGCGTTATTTTATGGCCCCCGGCCGGTTTGTCAACAGATTTTTTATAAATTCCTCCGGCCGGCCCGTGCCGAACGGCCGCGCGCACATCGTGCCGCCCGGGTCAGACCTCCCCTTCGTCCCGCGAATCGCCCGCGATCAACTCGGCCATGTAAAAGGTGCCCTTGACCGCGGTCACCAGCAGGAAGACCAGGAATGCCACGGCCACGGCCTCCATGTCCCGGGGCAGGTCAAGCCCGAAAACACCATAGAACACATACAGGATGACGGCATACATCACCGCCTCGAAGGTGATGGGCACGATATTGAGGACAAACCCCCAGAAACTGCGCACCGCCCAGGTGAAGACCTCGGCCAGGACCAGGCCGTTCACCAGTCCCACCTTGATCGGGTTGTCACTGCGCCCCCAGAAGTAGATGATGACCGTAATCACACCGTACAGGATGAACTTGATCCAGATGATCTTGAACCTGGCAGCGGTTGCGGGGCCAGTCTCCGCACGGACCGGTTCCCTGGTGGTGTTCAGCATGGTCACGCTCCGGCGCTCCCCGGGATCGCCGCCATCAGGGTCCCGATCACAATCAAAGCAACCTGGATGATCCCGATCCGGACGATGGTCTTCGGTGCCGATTCAAACATGGCCATCCCGTCTCATGCCTTGATCCACGGCGCGGCCAGTTTTCGGAGCGCGTCCAGGCAGGCCCTGGTGCCGGTGAGGCGCGGTTTCATGTGCGTCTCCAGCGTGAGCAGGCCGTCGAACCCGTCGGCCGCGAGGGCTTGGAACTGCCCCGGCCAGTCGACTTTGCCCGTGCCCACGGTGACGATCTTGCCGGTGCCGTCGGCATCCTTCACATGCACCTGGGCCACGGTGCCGGCCGCGGCGCGATAGCCGTTCAGGGGCGAGGTGTCGCCGCCGTTCAGGGCGTTGGCCGGATCCCAGTTGGTCTTCATGTTCGCGTGCCCGACCCGGTCCAGGAGCGCCCGGTGTCCCTTTCCCGTGGCCGCAAAGGTGTTCTGCGAGGTCTCGATCACCACCTCCACGCCGGCCGTGGCCGCTCTATCGGCCGTACGGTGCAGGATATCGACCACCGCATCGGGCGCCCGCAGGGGATCGTCGCCCGGTTCGCAGAGGAAGGCAAACACAATGAGCCGCGGACAGCGCCACAGCCGGGCCAGTTCCAACACGCGGTCGAGCCGCTCGCCCGCGTGCGCCGCGGCGGCCGGGTCGGAACGCTTCACCTTGAACAGGCCGGGCGACAGGGCGGTGATCCGCACCGCGCCCTCCGTGACATACCGCGCCACGATATCCGTCCAGACCGGCGCATGGTCAGGGATGCGCTCCGGACCAAGGCAGCGCACCTCCAGGTCCGCCACGCCCCACGCGGCCCCCAATTCCACCGCCGTGTGAAAATCATAGCTCAGTTCATCCGAGATGATGGCAATCCGCATACCATTCCTTTCATGCCGGGCCCCGCCCGGGGACCCTGCGCCTATTGTAGCCACCGGGCCGAAGCTTACAAGCAAAAAACGCCCTGCCGCCGGCCGCGATTTATTTTGAGGGACTTGCAAAACCTCTCGGCAATCCCGGATTCTTCACGCTTCCACAAGAACGACACTTTCAGCCGCATTTACGAAAAGTATTTTGCTTCGACGATATATTATACGAGTTGCAGGATCGAAATCAACAAAATAACGAAAAACTGAGCCACTTGCAAAACCCCCTGACCGCTTCTATATGTAGTGGTTATTCTTGTTGCCGCCACCACAGACCGTGGCTTGCTCGCTGACTCTTGGGGGTTTTGCAAGTGGCTCAACTGACAAAAAACACGCTCGTCGCTTGCCCCACCCTTCAAAACAGGGCGGGATCATTCGTGATTTGCCGTAAATCATTTAATGACAAGTTGTTATGGCACATTAGTTGCAACATAATCCGCCATCTGGCAATAAACATCGGCAAGCATTAAGGAGACATGCGATGAGCGGACTGGCGGAATTGGGCGCGCT
>JBDREB010000044.1:0-5028 GCA_043820325.1 Planctomycetota bacterium
CACATGACCGGAGGCCGTGGGCGCCGAATCGCGACTGTCCGTCAAGGACCAAAACTGGCGCCGGTGACGCGAGTCAAGGGCCTTGACACCCACACAACACGCAACCCGACCATGTCATTAAGTCATCGCCCTTGTCAATAAGTCCTCACCGAGAGGTTTTGCAAGTCCCTCCAGCTTTTAATCCTGCATCGATGATGTGCAATGATTTTCCACAAATACACACGGCTGGAATTGTACTCCAAAGATGCCGGGAATGCAAGTTTAAATCATCTTGACATGCTCTGCGACAGGCATACAATTGGGATATGCATGGTAGATGCTTGCATGTAGGTTCGGCACAATGCCTATTCTTCAGGTGGTTTCAATGGAAGACAAGATACAGTCCCATGAACGCTGCCGGATGACGGTCGGGGAACCTGCATCGGAATACGGGGTCGACAAGGCGGCGCTCGCGCCGTTCAAGCACGACGAATGGATCCGGCTCACGCCGGCGGAGCGGCTTGAACGCTCCTGGCGCCTGAGGTCCCGGATCCCTGATATCCGAGCAGTCCATGATCGCAAACTTTTTCCGAAGCCTTGAGCGCGAACGCACGGCCTGTCTGCTGATCGGCGGGCAGGCTGCGGTTCTATACGGCGCGTCCGCCTTCTCCGAGGATATCGACCTCTGGGTCAAACCCGATGCGCCCAACATAGCGGCCTTCCTGCGCGTACTGCAGGCCATGAATGCCCGGTACTATAAACTGACCCCTCCGCTGACCGTTCCCATGATGCGGCGCGGCCACGGGTTCCATTGAGCCACTTGCAAAACCCCCAAGAGTCAGCGAGCAAGCCACGGTCTATGGTGGCGGCAACAAGAATAACCACTACATATAGAAGCGGTCAGGGGGTTTTGCAAGTGGCTCATTATATCATACCCGACACCCCGGAGATCTTCCTGGATGTCATGGGATGCCCGCCGCGGGTGCCGGACTTCGATGCCGCGCTGGCCGGGGCCCGGGTGATGCAGACCCCCTGGGGCAACATCCCGACGATCGGCATCAAGGACTTGGCGGCCCTGAAGACCACCCAGCGGCTCGGGGATTACCAGGTCATCGGCCAGCTGGTCATGCGCTTCCTGGAGGAACAGCCCACGGCATCCCCCGACGATTATCGCTGGGCCATCGACCATACGCACACGCTGGATGACACGATGGAACTGCTAACGGCATACCCGCATGCGGCTGCGGCTTGTGAGGCGCATGGGCCGATCAAAGCGCTCGCCGCCGGCCTGCAGCAAGCCCCCCCTGGCCCGGATCGGGCGACCCGCAACGCCGCCGAAGATTGGCTCAATGACCGTATGTCAAACCTGCGCAGGGCCGACCGGGATCATTGGCAGGCCATCATCGCTGAACTGCGGAAACTCAAAACCAAGAGTAGCCTCATGCCGGCCGGGGAAGCTGTTTCAAGCGAACAAATATCGCGTTAACCAACTCCCGGTCTATATATCCCCTGCCCTTATTGCGTTCAACTCCTCCACTACCGGGCCTTGGCGATCAGGTCTTTCACAAAGGCGTCCTTGCCGCGCATGTAGGCGAGGCTGTCGTGGGTGAACTGCGCCGCAAGGGCGGTCTTGTGCGCGCAGGTAGTCCCGGAGACCGAGCAGTTCAGCAACCTGGGGGTGGCCCTTGTGGCATACATGGACATGGATGACATGCCGGGTGTCGACGATTTTCGGGAAGTAATGGCGGCCCGGGGTCCCCGGGATGACGGCATCCAGGCATTCGCCCCGGCACTCGAAGCTCAGCCCGGCCATGGCGGGGTAATACGCGGGGATATCGGTGTCGGCATTCACTTCGCACAGGATGTCGATCGTGGGCTTGGCGGCCAGCCCGGGCACGGCCGTACTGCCGACATGGTGGATCGCGGCCAGGGCCGCCCCGAACACCCCTTCCAGCACGGCGGCCTCAGCCTTGAAAAGGCCCGGCCATCCGGGGTCATACGCGACCACTTCAATGCGCCGCTTCATGACGATCCCTTCCTCCGACGATAGTCTGCTACTCAATGTTCCCAAATTGTGAATTGAGAATGGAGCATTGTAAATTGAGCGGCTGTCCCATGTACCGCCGTCCGACGACGGCTCTTGACCTGCGACTTGCGACTCCGGGTCAGGTTTTGCGGAGGAGCGCCCCGAACATCGTATCGGCGTCGATTTGGGGCGCGCCGTGCATGGACATGTTCTCGATGGTCCAGCCCGGGGTGCGGGCGAGGAATTTATCGACGATGGCTTCGTTCTCATCCACAAGCCACGAGCAGGTGGCATACAGGAGCGTGCCGCCGCCCCGCACGGCCTTGGCGCCGGCGTCGATCAGCCGCTCCTGCAGGGCGGTCATTTCCGACATAAAGGCGGGGGTCATGCGCCAGCGGCTGTCCGGGTTGCGGCGCCAGGTGCCCGTACCGGTGCAGGGCGCATCGACCAGTACATGGTCGAAACCGCCGTGCTTGTGGATCTGAACTCCCCAATCCTGGGGTGCGGTGGCGTCGGCCGTGAAGGTGCGGATGTTGTTGAGTTCCGCGCGCTTGGCGCGCTTGCGCAGATCCTCAAGCTTCCAGCCGCGCACATCGCTGGCGTAGACCGCGCCCGTGTTCTTGAGCCGCGCGGCCAATGCCACGGCCTTGCCGCCGGCGCCCGTGCAGGCGTCCCATACGAACTGCCCCGGTGTCAGGGGCACCATATCCACGATCGCCTGGCTGGCCCGGTCCTGGACCTCCACCCACCCCTTCTGATAGGCGTCCACCGTGTGGAAACTCTTGACGCCCTTCACGGAAACCGCGTCACCGTCGCCGTCGCGCACGACCTGGAACACCGCGGCAATAAGTTCTTTTTGGATCTCCGGCCAATGCTCGGGCTTGATCAGCCGCAACCACAGGGGCGGACGGGTATGGATCCGGGAGAGGAACTGGGTCCCGTTATCCGCGGTCCATCCGCTCCGGCGGGCCCGGGCCTCAAATGCCGCGTCCATGAAAGGCGGGATCCCGGCCCAGATGGTCTGGACCATGTTGCCGGGCACCGTGCCGCGGACTTTATTCCACCAGGCAATGCGGTCATTGCCGGCTTCACCGATCTCATCCATGCGGCCGGCACAGATGTTGATCCAGGTAAAGAGCACGGCGGGCGATATGTTCCTGAGCGCCGTTTTCCAGGCCGTCTCGTCCACGGGCCAGGCGGTCTCCCGCAGGCGGGCCACGCCCTCGCCGTCGGTGTTGGCGGCCAGCGCCTGTTCCAGTATGATCGCCGCCCCGCCGAAACGGGCGATGTCGAAGAGCGCGTCGCCGTAGGCCAGCCGGTCGCGCTTGCCGAACTCCCTATGCTCACGCAGGGCATGCGACAGCCACTTGTCGAGCTGGGGCAGACCATCCGCTCCCAGGTACTGTTTCCACAGATGCAGGAGATGGGGCAGTTTGGGCCCCTGCCACGGGCTGGTCCAGACCGGTTCGTCGTGATCCGCTCCCGTTCCGGAATGCACCACATGTTGGGAGCGGTCCTGTTTCCACCCATGCCCGCGGGATGACGGGCCGCGATGTTCGGGCGCACGATTGGAATGACGACAGTTGTTGTGCGGGTTCGGCATGTGCTGATGATCGCTTATGACATAGCCGGTAAAAGCCACAGCCGACACCGGCCGCGGCATGGCGGTATTGTACCATGGATGGCGGGCAATGCAATCGGAAAGTACAAATCGTCAGTCGAAAAGTCCAATAGTCCAAAGGACTAAAAGTTGGTGGCTGCCGGCGAGGGCTGGAATAAACGGTTTAGCGCGGACGCTGCGTTGACCGTTGAGCGCCGAGCCTGCGTTGAGCGAAGACTGCGTTGGAGGTGGCCGGCAAGGCCGGCTTCATTTGAGCATTTTACCCCATTTGCCCCTTGTGTTTTATTTGAATTTGTTTAGAATTTCGGGATTTAGTGCTTAAAATTTACCCGCGGCATCGGCATGAATGTCCCGACGCATATACGGATGGACCTGATGGATCATAAGGATGGACGACACATCAAGCGGGTCCTTGACCATTATATGGCCCGGGTTCCCGAAGTGCATGTCCCCTGCGACCGGTGTTTGACCACGACACGGTGGGGCGGCAGGATCGTGCTCATGGTCGTGGACGCGGCCTTCATGTCGATCGGCCTGAATTATTTCACGGCCGTGGTGCCCAAGGTGGCCCTGTTCCGCGACCGGTTCGTGAACACGGGGCGTATCATCGACTGCGCCGCGCTCGCCCGCGCGCCCCTGGCACCCCTGCGCCGCCTGTGGAAGAACCGGCGCTCGTGGGATATGGCCCGGGCCGCGGCCGGGCATCTGGCGCAGACCGGCCGCGCAAGCGACCGCGCCGCATTGCGCGCCTGGGCGCGCCAGGCGCCGCTTGAAGGCCGGCACGACGATCCCATCGGCCGCATTTCAGGCGTGGGCATCAATACCTATCAGTATCTGCGTATGATGGGCGGGGTGGACACGGTCATGCCCGACAAGATCGTCAAGCGGGTCATCTTCAACATCCAGCGCGAAGCGGGTCTCACCCCCGGCCCGGCAGATGACCTCGGGTTCATCACCATGCTCGAAACGACCTCCCGCGCCTGCGGCTACCGCCCCATCGATGTATGCTGGATGACCTGGCTCGTGCAGAGCGAAGGCGACAAGGTCCGTTCTGAAAAATACCGCGACCTCCTGCCGAATATTTAAACGACATTATCCAAATAATAGCATTCTGACTGGGTCGATCTATGTAGTTGTTGTCGATACGAGGGACTTGCAAAACCTCTCGGCAATCCCGGATTCTTCACGCTTCCACAAGAACGACACTTTTAGCCGCATTTACGAAAAGTATTTTGCTTCGACGATATATCGGATGTTCCAGCCGCTATTTCTCATAACTCATTATTAGATAAGGAGTTGATGCTGTTTTTGAGCTTTTTTTGTAGCCACTAAAATATTTAATATATTTAACATAATTTCAATATTTCTCTTGACAGCCAAGCATTCATCAGTTATTATACAG
>JBDREB010000045.1:0-5496 GCA_043820325.1 Planctomycetota bacterium
GGACATGATCTTCCGTCCGCATCCGGCGTTGCTCGTCGACGCCGGATCTTTCCATTGATACGGCTCCTCCTCGCGCCTTGGCTGCGGACGGAATCTCTATGTCGAAATGGATACTTTATTCATTTACGGGCACTTACTTGCGGTCGCCGATGGCGGTATAATGCCGCTCGGTGGCACCCTGGTAGATCTGCCGCGGCCGTGAGATCTTGAAATCCGGGGCCTTGCACATCTCGCGCCAGTGCGCGATCCAGCCGGGCGTGCGGCCGATCGCGAAGAGGACGGTGAACATGTCCATGGGGAACCCCGCGGCCTTGAGGATCAGCCCCGAGTAGAAATCGACATTGGGGTAAAGGTTGCGGGAGATGAAATACTCGTCCCGCAGGGCGATCTCCTCGAGCTTGAGGGCGATCTCGAACCGCGGGTCGTTCATGCCCGGCTTGTTCAGGAGCTTGTGGCAGAACTCCTTCAGCACCTTGGCGCGCGGGTCGAAATTCTTGTAGACCCGGTGGCCGAAACCCATCAGGCGCGCCTTCTTGTCCTTGGCCCGGTCGACGAAGGTCTGGGCGTTGCATCCGGTCTTGAGAACCTCGTCGAGCATCTCGATCACCTCCTGGTTCGCCCCGCCGTGGCGTTTGCCCCAGAGGGCGCAGATGCCGGAGGAAACGACCGAGTGGAGGTTGGCCAGGGAGGAACCGACCATGCGCACCGTCGAGGTGCTGCAGTTCTGCTCATGGTCAGCGTGCAGGATCAGGAAGAGCTCGATGGCGCGGACGGTGTCCGGGTCCTGCTCGTACTCCTTGACCGGCGAGGAGAACATCATGTGCAGGAAGTTCTCGACGAACTTGCGCTTGTACGAGGGGTAGACGGTCGGCTCGCCGACCGACTTCTTGTAGGAGATGGCCGCGATCGTGCGCACCTGCGACACGAGGCCGGTGATGATCTGCCGCTCAGCCTCCTCGTCCATCTCATCCGGCAGCGGGTAGAAGGTCGAGAGCGAGGCCACCATGGTCGAGAGGATCCCCATGGGGTGGGCGCCCTTGGGGAAGGCGATGAAGAAATGGAGCATATCCTCGTGGATCAGCGACGACTCGTTCAAACGACGCGAGAACTTGTCGAGTTCGCTCTTCTTGGGCAGCTCGCCGTACAGGATGAGGTGGGCCGTCTCGATGAAGGAAGACTTCGCCGCGAGTTCCTCGATCGGATAACCGCGGTAGCGCAGGATCCCCTTCTCGCCGTCGATGAAGGTGATCGCGCTGTTGCACGACCCGGTATTGCCGTAGCCGTTGTCCATGGTGATGCAGCCGGTCTCCTGCCGGAGGCGCGAAATATCGATCGCCTTCTCGCCTTCGGTGCCGGTGATGACCGGCAGTTCGATCGTTGTGCCGTCCACGGTCAGCTTCGCGGTCTTGTTGGACATCGGTCACTCCTCTATTATCCAAAGATGCGTTCATGTTCGGATATAAACATACCTGCCGCGACCTGCTCTGAATACGGCCATGGCATGCAAAAAGTACGCCTGCGGCAGGTTATGTCAAGTAAAATATCCGCAAAACCGGCAGGCGAAGTCCGTTCTGTGACGGGTCCAGTTCCGCTTGGGCACAGTCCCGCTTGGACGCGATCCTCCTTCGCTGAAGCTTCGGATGACAGGCTCCAAGGGTCCGTCCTCAAAGAACCGGGCTGGTGCTCGGCGATCCCAGGGAAACCGCCTGCGGCGGATATTCCAAGCACGAAACTCAAAATCCGAAACGAACAACCGCAAGGTGAAAACGGCAAGCGGGCGCGGCAAGCGGCGCCCCTCCACCGGGCTTTCCGACCATTCCGACCCTCCGGTCAAGCCGCGGGGCAGGTTCGATAACGCCCCCGGCGTCCGGGATGCCGCCGGCGGGCCGCCGGGGCGCAAATTTTCATTGACAAACGCCGTTTGGATGATAAAATATGTCTTTTTGCATTTTGAAAGGGTCGTATTGTCCCTGGATAAACTGCGGCACCAGATCGATGCGGTCGACCGGGTCATTGTGGCGAGCATCAATCGCCGTGCCGCGATCGTCAAAAAGGTGGGGGCGCTCAAGCGCAAGTCGAACGCGCCCGTCTATGTGCCGGCCCGCGAGAGCCAGGTCTTTGATCGGGTCACCGGCCACAACCGGGGCCCCATCTCCGACGATGCGATCCGCGCCATCTACCGCGAGATCATGTCGGGCTCCATCGCCCTTGAAAAACCGGTCACCGTGGCTTATCTCGGCCCCGAGGCCTCCTTCTCCCATGCCGCGGCCATGCACAAGTTCGGCGCCTCGGTGAGCTATGTGGCCATGCCCGACATTCCCGCCGTCTTCACCGAGGTGGCCAAGGGGCACCTGGATTACGGCATCGTGCCGATCGAGAACTCGACCGAGGGCGGCGTGAACGACACGATCGACATGTTCGGTTCGACCGACCTCAAGATCCTGGCCGAGATCTACCTGCGCATCCGGCACAACCTGCTGGCACGGGGATCGGCCCGGGAGGTCAAGCGGATCTATTCCAAGCTGACCGTCTTCGGCCAGTGCCGCCACTGGCTGGCGACCAACTTGCCCAACGCGGAACTGGTGGAGACCGTGAGCACCACGCGCGCGGCCGAGATCGCCGCCCGCGAAAAACAGAGCGCCGCCATCGCCAGCCGGATGTCGGCCGAAAAGTACGCCTTGGGCGTACTCTACGCGTCGATCGAGGACTGCGCGAACAATGTCACGCGCTTCTTCATCCTGAGCCGGGCGATCCAGGCCAAGGTGAAGCGCAGCCGGTACAAGACCTCGCTGATGGTGGCGCTGCGCGACAAGGTGGGCGCGCTGCATGACATGCTGGTGCCGTTCAAGAACCACCATGTGAATTTGACCCGCATCGAATCCCGTCCCTCGCGCCGCAAGGCCTGGGAGTATTTCTTCTTCCTCGACTTCGAAGGTTTTTACAAGGACCGTAACCCCGCCCGCTGCATCCGTGAGCTCCAGGCCGCCACCAAGGAGGTCCGGGTGCTCGGGTCCTATCCGCGGGCGGAAGTCATTCACTGAGCACCCCAAGAAGGAGGTCTGACATGCGCACCAGGTTCATCGCCGGCAACTGGAAGATGTACATGACCGTCACCGAATCGGTGGCGTTCGCGGCCCAGCTCAAGAAAGCCCTGGCGGGCGCGAAAGGCGTCGAGATCGGCGTCTTCCCCACCACCGTGGCCCTCAAGGCCGTGGCCGAGGCGCTCAAGGGATCGAACATCGTGGTCGGGGCCCAGAACATGCACTGGGAGGACCAGGGCGCGTTCACGGGCGAGATCGCCGCGGGCATGATCCAGGACACGGGCGCCACGCATGTGCTCATCGGCCACTCGGAACGGCGGCAGTACTTCGGCGAGACCGACGGCACGGTGAACCTGAAGCTCAGCAAGGCCCTGGCCAAGGGCTTGAAGCCCATCGTCTGCGTGGGCGAGAACCTCAACGAGCGCGAAGGCGGCCGGGCCATGGATGTCGTCCGCAACCAGATCACCGGCGGCATGAAGGACCTCACGCCGGACGATGCCCGCAAGGTGGTGGTGGCCTACGAGCCCGTGTGGGCCATCGGCACGGGCAAGACGGCCACGCCGGCGATCGCCCAGGAGATGCACGCCGCGATCCGCAAGACCCTCGCCGGGCTCTTCACGCCGGAGATCGCCAATGTGATCCGCATCCAATACGGCGGCAGTGTCAAACCCGACAATGTCAAGGAACTCATGTCCCAGGCCGATATCGACGGCGCCCTTGTGGGCGGCGCGAGCCTCAAGGTCGATTCGTTCACCGCACTTATCAAGTTCGAGGGTTGATCCATGGAATGGTATGTTGTTCTGCTGACGATCTTCTTCCTCGTTTTGTGCGTGGCGATCATTCTGGTCGTCCTGCTCCAGCCCGGCCAGGATGACGGCCTGGCCGGCACCTTCGGTTCAGGCGGCATGCTCAGCTCGGCCTTCGGCGTACACGCCAAGAACCGCCTGATGCGGTTCACCGCGGGCATGGTCATCCTGCTGTTCGTGATCATCTTCGCCTTCAACATGATCGACACCAAGGACAAGACCCCGGGGCTGCCCGCCATCATGCAGGGCACGGATGTCAAGCCGGAGACCCCGCCCGCACCGGAACCGGTCCCCGCGCCCGCGCCCCAGGGCGCCGTGCCGTCCCAACCGGACACAGCAGTCCCCGCAGCGGCACCCGTTCCGGAACCCGCCCCCGCAGCGCCCCCCGCGCCCGTCAATTGACCGGAGCGGCCCATGCTTGAAAGCATGACCGGATTTGCGGAGGCGTCCGGCACCTGGCGGGGCCATACGGTGCGCGTGGGACTGAAATCCGTCAATGGCCGCGGCCTTGCGGTGAACATCAACGCCAACCGGTCGGCGTTCAAACTGGAAGAGGGTGTCTACCGTACGGTCCAGGCCGCCTGCGGCAGGGGTACGGTCGCCGCCTTCATCACCATTGCGTCCCCTGCCGTCGGCCCCGCCGGCCTGGGGACGCTCCAGCGCGTCGCACGCGAACTGCCGCCGGGATTCCCCGCCCTCACCGTCGAACTCGGCAGCATCATGCGTTTCGCCCGCGCCGCGGCCGATGATCGCGCCCTGCCGCCGGGCCTGGCCCGGACGGCGCTGGCCGTCACCCGCACCGCCGTCAACCGCCTCTGCGCCTCGCGCCGGTCCGAGGGCCGGCGCATCGTCCAGGAGATCCTGCCCCGGGCGCGCCAGGTCGCCCGGGCCATCGCCGTGGTGGCGGCATCGATGCCCGCCATCAACCGCCGCCTGGCGGCCGACATGCTGGCGACCGTGAACGGCTACCTGAAAGAGGCCGGCCTTAAACTGCGCCAGGAGGACATCGCGCGCGAACTGGCCCTGCGGGCCGAACGCGCCGACATCAGCGAGGAGCTCCAGCGGGCGGCCCTGCATGCCGCGGCGCTCATCGACACCATCGACGGCCGCGCCCCGGAAGCGGGCAAGCGGCTGGACTTCCTCTGCCAGGAACTGGCGCGCGAGATCAACACCCTCAGCGCCAAGCTCCGCGGCATGCGCCACGCGGCCCGGATCATCGCCATCAAATCCGAGATCGAAAAAGTGCGCGAACAGGTGCAGAATGTCCAATAAGCGTCCCTCCGAAAACCGCTCCGTGGGCCCGAGGTCGTGCGAGGACAAGCCCTTTGACCCGGCTCAGGGCCCTGAGCGCCAGTCCACGACCTTGAGCGAAGTCGAAAGGTCGAACGGGCCGGACAAGGAGACCGAAGCAGGCTATGCCGAGGGCAGAGTGCATAGCCGATGCAGGGCGACACAGCCCGGCGCCCTTCGATATGACTCAAGGCCCTGAGCGCCAGTCCACGACCTTGAGTGAAGTCGAAAGGCCGAACGGGCCGGGCACAAAACCCGAAGCAGGCTATGCCGAGAGGAGAGCGCATAGCCGATGCAGGGCGACAAAGCCCGGCGCCCTTCGATACGACTCAGGGCACTGAGCGCCAGTCGAACGGGCA
>JBDREB010000046.1:0-12416 GCA_043820325.1 Planctomycetota bacterium
AAAGCATCTGGTGCATGACCAATCATCCTGAAGTCAGACCCCAGAAAGGATAGCCGCCGCAGCCCATTTGTCACGCGGAAAATGCGCCAAACCCGTTCCGGAAAACCATCAGTCCACCCCACAGGGATCAGGAAATCTGAACATAGTCAATCCGTTCATAGTGTAATTCCGCCCGGGGCGAGGCAAGGGTGAACACAAGCGCCGCTGTCCCGTGGACCATCACTGAACCGCCCCAGATGACCGCCCGGACCATGGGCCATGACAGTGTCGGACCGGTCATGCGGGGACTCCAACCGGAATATGGGCCAGGTTACCACTGCAACCATTGGTAATCAGCGTTCTGGACCTCGGAATGGTTCACTCCCCGTCATTTTTGGCGGTGTACTTAGTACACCGCCCCACAATAAAGGGGTCAGATCAATCATCATAACGACCCGAGTCCGGAACGCTGGTTCATGCCGGATCTTGTTTGGTAGGGGCACGGTATGCCGTGCCCAACCCAATTGGACCCAAAACAAGCGTCGTCCCGGGCTGGATCTTCCTCGACTCCGTCCACAAGCTGGCGTACGCGAGGGCACGGCATGCCGTGCCCCTACAACAGAAAAGAATGCCAACGGTGGTACCAACGCGCCCTCTTTTGACCCCTTTATTGTGGGGCGGTGTATTTAGAGCAATTTCCATCCGGGGCGGGGCGCCTGGCGCCCCGCCCCTTTTTTTAGGGGGGGGCGGTGCATTTAGCGGGGGTTTTTGGCTTGCAAACAGGCGGTCCTTGCCATACAATTTAAGGGTTTTGGCGGTCCCAGTCATTGGACGCACACTGTGAACAGGAGATCGGGCCCGGGCCCGCGACCTATGATCATAAGTCTGACCATCCGCAATTTCGTGCTGATCGATGAACTCACGGCTGAATTCCATCCGGGGTTGAACCTCATCACCGGCGCCACCGGCGGGGGGAAATCCCTGGTGCTCAAGGCGCTGGATTTCCTGCTCGGCGCCCGGGGTTCGGTCGAGCTCATCCAGCCCGGCCGCCCGGCCGCCGAGGTGGCGGCCGTATTCCGACCGGCCGGGGCTGTGTTCCGGGCGCTCTCACGCGACCTGGGGCTGGTGGCCGGGGACGACGATACGCTCATTATCCGCCGGGTCTTCCGGGCCGACCGCACCAACCTGTGCTATATCAATTCCGCGCCCGTGCGGGTGGCCGACCTGGCGGCCGTCGGGGAACAGCTGGTCGATTACCTGGCCCAGGATCACCAGCTCCATCTGCAGAGACCGGCCGAACAGCTCGCCCTGCTCGATGCCTTTGCCGCCGCGGGCCCGGTGATCGAAGCCTATGCCGGGGCCTATGCGGTCTGGCGTGAGCGCGTGGCCCTGCTCGAACGCGTGGAGCGGGAGCGGGCGGCCCTCCGGGCCGAACTGGATCGTTTCCGCACCGAGCGGGCCGCTCTGGCCGCCCTGGACCCCCGCCCGGGCGAGGATGATGACCTGCGGGGCCGTATCGCGGCCGAAGAGCATCGGGCGGCGCTTCTGGAGGCGTTCCGGGATGGGATCGACCGGCTCTACGAGGGGGACGGCGCCGCGTATGATGCGCTGGCCCGCCTGCGCAAGGTCGTCGGCACGGTCACGGACCCGCCCGCCGAGCTGGCGGCGATCGACGCGGAGGCCGGCCAGTGCGCCGACCTCCTGGCCGGCCTGGCCGCCCGGATGCGGAGCTGGGGCGAAGCGGCCGAGTCCGGGGGCAGCCTGGCCGATATGCAGGCCCGCTATTACGCCCTGCAGGAGGCCCGGCACGCGTTCGGCCGCGACCTGGCCGAGCTGGCCGTCTACCGCGAAGAACTGGAAGGACTCATCCGCGACCGGGAACTCCAGGTGGAGCATACCGACGCGCTCCGGCAGGAGGTCGACACGGCCTGGGCCGCGGTCTGCGAGCGGGGCCGGGAACTGGACCAGGCCCGGCGCAAGGCGGCCCCGCGCTTTGAGCGGCGGCTGCTCAAGGAAACGGCCGGGCTGGATATGCCCGCCTGCCGGTTCACCTGCGGGGTGGAGACGGCGGAACTTGCGCCCGCCGAAGCGGGGCCGACGGGGTTCAACCGCGTCGATTTCCGGTTCTCCGCCAACCCGGGCGTGGAACCGCGTTCGCTGGGCGCGATCGCCTCGGGCGGGGAGATCTCCCGCATCATGCTGGCCATCCAGACCATCGCCGGCGGGACCGATTGCCGGCGGGTGCTGGTCTTCGACGAGATCGATTCGGAGATCGGCGGCCGCCTGGGCGCGGCCATCGGGCGCAAGATGCGCGCCATCGCCCGGGACCGGCAGGTGCTCTGCATCACGCATCTGCCCCAGCTGGCCTGTTTCGGGGACCGGCACTTCCGGATCGCCAAAGCGGTCCGCGGCGGGCAGACCCGCGTGACGATCGAGGAACTGGCCGGCGATGCGCGGCTGGAGGAGCTGGCGGCGATGCTGCGCGGCGATGCCGCCGGGTCGGCGAACACACTGGCCGAGGTCAAACACATGTTGGAGCAGGCAGGTCATGATGGATAACGGCGAAAAGACCGACGGGAAAAAGGTCAACTTCCGCATTTCGGCCAGCGGGCCGAACGGGTATGTGGAGGTCGTGGGCCCGGGCAACATGAACATCGCCCCGGTGCTCAAGGACATCTGCTACGCCATGATCGGCGAACAGAAGTCGACCATCGTCGTCAATCTCAAGCATTGCGAGATCGTGGACAGCACCTTCATGGGTACCCTGGTGAACATCCACGAGCGGTTCGAGGCCATGGGGGTCAGCGGCGGGAAGCTGCTGCTCATCAACCGCAATGCCGACCACAAACGGCTCTTTGACATGGTGGGCGTGAGCACCCTGCTGCCCGCGGTCAGGGATGATGTGGATGTGCCGACACTCGAGCTCAAGGATATCGATGCCTCGGATGTCAACCGCGCCGAAAAGCTGCGCGTGGTGGTGGAGGCGCACGAAAAGCTCATCCAGCTCAATGCGGGCAACAAGGATAAGTTCGACAAGTTCCTTGCCATCGTACGCGGGGAAATGAAGGAAGACGGGATCGCCAAAGATGAATAACATCCTCATTACCGGCGGCGCCGGTTTCATCGGCTCCTTCCTGGCGGAGCGGCTGCTGGGGGCCGGCCACACGGTCCGGGTCCTGGACGATATTTCCACCGGGGACCGGGCCAACATCGCCCATCTCGAGGGCCGGCCGGGGTTCCGTTTCATCGCGGGCAGCATCATGGACGAACTCCTCCTGGAGGGGCTCATCGCGGAGGCCGACACGATCTGCCATCTGGCCGCCGCGGTGGGCGTGAAATTCGTCGTGGAGAACCCCGTCCGCTCCATCATCACCAACACCCGCGGCGCGGAGAATGTGTTGCGCCTCGCGGCCGCCCGCGGCCGCCGGGTCTTCATCGCCTCCTCGTCGGAAGTCTACGGCCGCAGCCGCGACCTGCCGTTCCGGGAGGACGGCATGCTGGTCTTCGGTCCCACCCAGGTGAGCCGGTGGTCCTACGCCGCATCCAAGGCCGTCGACGAATTCCTGGCCCTGGCCTATGCCAAGGAAACGGGGCTGGATGTGCGGGTGGGGCGCCTTTTCAATATCTGCGGCCCGCGCCAGACCGGCGCCTACGGCATGGTGATCCCCCGGTTCATCGCCCAGGCCCTGCGCGGGGAGCCGCTCACGGTCTATGGCGACGGCCTGCAGAAGCGGTCGTTCACCTATGTGGATGATGCGGTCACCTACATCGCCGCCCTCACGGCCAGCGCTGCCGCCCGGGGCGGCGTCTACAACATCGGCAGCGGCAATACGGTCGCCATCCTCGACCTGGCGCGCATGATCAAGGCGATGACCGCCAGCGATTCCGCCATCACCTTTGTCCCCTATGCCGAGACCTACGAGAAGGGGTTCGAGGACATGGAGAACCGCATCCCCGACACCACTCGGCTGACGGCCGTATGCCCGGCCGTGCGACCGCTGGGCCTGGAGGAGATCCTCCGGCGCACCATCGCCTACCACCGGGAGCGGCGCTGAACCCGCCGCCCGCCCCGCCATGGAGATCCACGCCACCCTCGCCGCTGTGCCCCCCGCGGACGGACCCACGGCGCTCACGGTGGGCAAATTCGAGAGCGTCCACCTCGGCCACCAGCGGCTCCTGCGCCGGCTGGCCGGCCACGCGGCCGCGCAGGGGCTCACCCCGGCGGTCACGGCCTTCCTGAACGATCCCGGCGAGGTGACCGGCACGGCCGCGTCGGCCGACAAGATGATCTGGCCGCCGGCCGACCGGGCGGCCTTTATGGAGGCGTGCGGCATCCGGCGTGTGGTCTTTGTCCCGTTCGACGCCGCGGTGGCCGGTCTTTCCGCGGAGGCTTTTGTGCGCGGGTTCGTGGCCGGGACAATGCGGGCCCGCTTTTTCCTCTGCGGGGCCGATTTCCGGTTCGGCCGGGGCGCGTCCGGCGGCGCCGACGAATGCCGCGACCTGGGGCAGGCGGCCGGGTGCGAGGTGGCGATCGAACTGCCGTTCCTGGTCGACGGCGTCAAGGTGAGCTCCAGCGCGATCGGCGCCCTTGTGCTGGCCGGCGACTTTGACGCGGCCGGCCGGCTCCTGGGGCGGTCGTATTTCATTCGCGGCGCGATATCCCCGGGGCGCGGGGTCGGCCGCCAACTCGGTTTCCCCACGCTGAACATCCGCTATCCCGACGAGGTGCTGGTCCCCGAGGGGATCTTCGCCGGGTGGGTGGAAATAAACGGCCGGCGCTACCCGGCCGCGGTGAACAGCGGCCGGCGGCCGACCTTGGAGCCGGACGGGCGCAATGTGGTGGAGATCCATGTCCTGGCCGGCGATTTCCCCCTCGATGCGCGGGAAATCCGGCTGTTCCCCGTGCGCAAGATCCGCGATGAAAAGAAATTCCCCTCGCAGGCGGCCCTGGTCACCCAGATCGCGCGTGATTGCGAGATGATCCGAAAGGTGCTCAAGCATGGCCAAGCGTAAAAAGCAGATCGTGACCAACCAGGCCAAAGACTTGATCGACTGCCCGGGTGAGTCATATCTTATCGAGCGACGGGTGTGCGAGGCGCGGCGGCGCCGCACCTATAAGCATTGCTCGCGGTGCCCGGAGAATTCCGACCAGTTGAGCCTGTTTGAGTCGCCCCGCCAGGTGATCCAGCCCAAACGGCGTAAAACCCGCCGGGAGGACGGGGAATGAGTCCCAAACTGAGCCGGTACGCCATCATCGTCCGGGCGGTGATCGCGGTGTCGATCATCCTGTTCGGTTCCGCGCTGTGGTTCCGGGTCTTGGCGGAACGGACGGATGTCTATCCGCTGGCCATGCGCTACACTGCGGTGTATTGGGCCCTGCTCGGGGTGACGGGGCTGATCCTGGCCGGGCTGTTCCTCTACCAGTATCGGCACCTGCACCGGGAGGACGACATCGAGATCGATGCATGATTCGGCCGCGGGGAAAAAAGAGTGGACAAAACCGGTGCCGCCGGTAGAATGTAATGTGATGTTGTAGACATAGACGAAAGGAGAAACCATGCGCATGATCATCCGCGTTTGCATCGCCGCCGGCCTGATCTGTTCGGGCGCCCTGGCTCAGGCCGAGGGGCTTACCTTCCAACGCGTCCGCGGCGAATTCCGTCCCGCCGTGGAACAGTTCCCCACGGGATATGTGGATTGGGGCAACGGGTTCTACTATACCGTCAGCAAGGGGCTGCCCCCCAAGCAGCCCCGCCTGAAGACCCAGCAGATGAGCCCGGCTTTGCTCAAGGCCAAGGCCAAGACCGCGGCGGTCGAAGGCGCCAAGGCCCAGATCCTGATGATGGCCAACAACATCCGCGTGGACGCCGATGCCACGCTGGGCGAACTGACCGTGGCCGGCTTCAAGGTGCGGATCGAAGGGGAGATCTCCAAATACGAGATCGTGACCGAGGGCTGGGTCGAGGACCCGGTGCAGCCGTATTACGAAGTGGTTATCAAGGCGCCCCTTTCCGGTGTATCGGGCCAGCTTATCTCGTCCCAGATCACCAAATTGCAGACCGGCGCCCGCGGTCCGGTGGAAGAACCGCCCGCCCCCGCACCGGAAGCTGCACCCCCGGCGCAGCCGGCCCCGCCCGCTGAACCGCCGCCCGCGCCCCCGGCCGAGCCCGGCAAGGACGAGAAGATCCAAGATATCAAGGACAAGGCCGCGGGGGCCGAGGCTGAAATGATGTTGCTCATTGATGCGCGTGACACCGGTGCCAACGCCGCGTTGTTCCCCGAGGTCCAGAGCGAGGACGGCGCCGATCTGTTCGATATCACGCTGCCCGACAAGGTCAAGACCAAGCATGAGCAGATGGTCAAATATGTGGCGACCGACAAGAATACCGAGGAGCTCAACCGGCTCTTCGAGGGCCGCAGGGATGTCCTCCTTGTCCAGGCTCTGCCCGTGCGCGAACGGGTGGTGCTGGCGCCTGTGGTGGAGGTGGTGCCCGTTGCTGATGGCGATACGACGCCCGCGGCGCCCCGCGCCCGGTTCACCACCAAGGCCACTTCGAGCGCCGGCCGGCTGAAGGCCAACATCGTGGTGTCCAAGGAGGATGCCAAGAAGATCGCCGAGGCCAACAACCAGGCGCGCTTCTTTGAGAATGCCAATGTTTATGTTATCATGGATTCCTCGATCGGGGGGACGGAGGGCTTCCGCCTGGTCCCGCTGGATGACCTGCTTTCCCGGCTTTAAACACAGGGGTTTTGCAGGGCGCCGCGCGAAGAGTGCGGCGCCCTTTCCATTACGGTGTCTCCCGCAGTGATAAGCGAAAAATAAATAAAAATCATTTGCCGTTCCCTGAAAAATGTTCCATAGTACTTACGGTAACATGCGAAACAATTGATTGCTCTTTACGCGCCGCCCTCTGAAGGCAAGGAGCCGGATTGAGGGGGGGGTGAATATTTTTTTATTTTTATCTTGACTATTTTTTGCGCTGGGTATAATAGCGTGCTCTCCGCAATGGAGAATGCTCTTTGAAAAACGGCTAAAGTGTAAGGATGCGAAGTTCGTCGAATCAGCACAACCCCCTTATTAAATGTTGTGCAAGTTCAAACTTTTCAAAATGAAGGGTTTGATCCTGGCTCAGAACGAACGCTCGCGGCGTAGATTAGGTATGCAAGTCGAACGGGAACTGTGCGATGGATCCTTCGGGTGAAGTTGTGCAGGGAACGTGGCGAAAGGGTGAGTAATAGATGGATTACCTGCCCTCGAGATTGGGATAATCCACCGAAAGGTGGGGTAATACCAAATGACATGGCATTTCTTTGGATTTGCCATCAAAGGTGGCGTAAGCTACCGCTTGAGGAGGGGTTCATCTCCTATTAGCTAGTTGGTGAGGTAACGGCCCACCAAGGCATAGATGGGTAGGGGGCCTGAGAGGGTGTTCCCCCACACCGGGACTGAGACACTGCCCGGGTTCCTACGGGAAGCTGCAATCGAGAATCCTCCGCAATGGGCGAAAGCCTGACGGGGTGACGCCGCGTGGACGATGAAGGCCTTTTTAGGTCGTAAAGTCCTAACAGGGAGTAGGAAACGTATCCTGTTGAATAAGCAGGGTATTTGACTTAAATCCCAAATGAAGTCACGGCTAAATCCGTGCCAGCAGCCGCGGTAATACGGATGTGGCTAGCGTTGTTCGGAATCACTGGGCTTAAAGAGCACGTAGGCGGTGCGGCAAGTTGGTTGTGAAATCCCCCGGCTCAACTGGGGAATAGCAGCCAATACTACCGCACTAGAGGTCGGGAGGGGAGAGCGGAACTCTAGGTGTAGCGGTGGAATGCGAAGATATCTAGGGGAAGGCCGGTAGCGAAAGCGGCTCTCTGGTCCGATTCTGACGCTGAGGTGCGAAAGCGTAGGGAGCAAACGGGATTAGATACCCCGGTAGTCTACGCAGTAAACGATGGGTACTAGGTGGTGGAAGCGCCGATAGCTTTCTCCGCCGAAGCAAAAGCGTTAAGTACCCCGCCTGGGGAGTACGGCCGCAAGGTTAAAACTCAAAGGAATTGACGGGGGCCCACACAAGCGGTGGAGGATGCGGCTTAATTCGAGGACACGCGTAGAACCTTACCAAGGCTTGACATGCAGGGATTATCCCATCGAAAGGTGGGGGATTGCCACACGGTGTAACCTGCACAGGTGCTGCATGGCTGTCGACAGCTCGTGTCGTGAGATGTTAGGTTAAGTCCTGTAACGAGCGAAACCCTTGTGTTTAGTTGCCAACGCGTTATGGCGGGGACTCTAAACAGACTGCCCCGGCCAACGGGGAGGAAGGTGGGGATGACGTCAAGTCAGCATGGCCCTTATGCCTTGGGCTGCACGCGTCCTACAATGGGGTGTACAAAGAGTCCCGAAACCGCGAGGTCAAGGAAATCTCTAAAAACACCCCCCAGTTCAGATTGCAGGCTGCAACTCGTCTGCATGAAGTTGGAATCGCTAGTAATCGCCGGTCAGCTACACGGCGGTGAATACGTCCCTGGGCCTTGTACACACCGCCCGTCAAGCCACCCGAGTTGGGTGCACTCGAAGTCCGAGACCTAACCCGCAAGGGAGGGATCGTCCGAAGGTGAACCCGATGAGGTGGACTAAGTCGTAACAAGGTAACCGTTGGAGAACCAGCGGTTGAATCACCTCCTTTCTAAAGGAATATACAAGGGAATTAATGGTAACATTATTTCCCATGTATGTCGGCGCATTCCTTACACTTTAGCCTGATTTTTTTTCTGGGGATGTCCGAGACCCCACAGAAGAGATCCAGCTGACTATGGTATGGGCTCGTAGCTCAGACCGGTTAGAGCGCATCCCTGATAAGGATGAGGCCGGTAGTTCGAATCTACCCGGGCCCACCATTTATTCGGGGGTGTAGCTCAGCTGGAAGAGCGCCAGCTTTGCAAGCTGGATGTCAGGGGTTCGAGTCCCCTCACCTCCAAGGACAAACCCTGCCGCGCAAGCGGTAGACCGTTCTTTGAAAATTGATTGTCATATCCTATGTAGCCAAGGGTAATGCCGTAAGGTATTCTCTTATTTGCGGCTAAATTACTAAGGGTATACGGTGGATGTTTTGGTGCTAGGAGCCGATGAAGGACGTGGTAGGCTGCGATAAGCTTCGGGGAGCTGCCAAGCGAGCTTTGATCCGGAGATGTCCGAATGGGGCAACCCGTCGGGGGAATCCATAACCCCGACATCACGATCTGAATAAAATAGGGTCGTGAAGACAACTGAGAGAATTGAAACATCTTAGTAACTCAAGGAAAAGAAAGAAAACTCGATTTCCTTAGTAGCGGCGAGCGAAACGGAAAGAGCCCAAACCGGTGTTGTGTAAGGCCAGATCCGTTGCAACACCGGGGTAGCGGGAACAACCGTCGCGTCATCTGGAGCGCGGATAGTGGGTGCATCATTAACCGAACGATCTGGAAAGGTCGATCACAGAAGGTGACAGTCCTGTAGGTGAAAATGCTGCATCGCTATGGATGTTTCCCAAGTACCGCCAGTCACGTGGAACCTGGCGCGAATCTGCGGGGCCCACCCCGTAAGGCTAAATACTCCCTAGCGACCGATAGTGAAGAAGTAGCGCGAGCGAAAAATGAAAAGAACCCCGGGAGGGGAGTGAAACAGAACCTGAAACCGTATACCTACAAGCGGTCGGAGCCCTATGTTGGGAGCTTGCTCCCGAAACGGGTGACGGCGTACCTTTTGCATAATGAGCCGGCGAGTTAATTCTACATGGCGAGGTTAAGTCTCTATGAGACGGAGCCGAAGGGAAACCGAGTGTGAATAGCGCGTAAGTCGTGTGGATTAAACCCGAAACCAGATGATCTATCCATGACCAGGGTGAAGTATGAGTAAAATCATATGAAGGCCCGAACCCGTCAGGGTTGAAAACTTGTGGGATGAGTTGTGGATAGGGGTGAAAGGCCAATCAAATCTGGAGATAGCTGGTTCTCTCCGAAATAACTTTAGGGTTAGCCTTGTGTTGTAGCTTCCGGGGGTAGAGCACTGAATGGGTGAGGGGGATCACCATCCTACCGAGCTCAATCAAACTCCGAATACCGGAAGCGTTAGCACGGGAGTAAGCTTCATGGGGGAAAAGCTCCATGGGCGAGAGGCAATCAAGCCAGACCATCAGCTAAGGTCCCAAAGGTAATCTCAGTGAGAAAGGATGTGGATCTACGAAGACAGCTAGGATGTTAGCTTAGAAGCAGCTACCATTTAAAAAGTGCGTAATAGCTTACTAGTCGAGTAGGTCCGCGCCGAAAAATGAACGGGACTAAGATTGCCACCGAAGCTATGGGTTCTGCCTTCGGGCAGAGCGGTAGGAGAGCGTTCCACTCAGGAGTGAAGGATGACTGAAAAGACATCTGGACCGTGTGGAAGTGAGAATGCCGGTATGAGTAACGATAAAGGAGGTGAGAATCCTCCTCGCCGTAAATCCAAGGTTTCCTGGGGAAGGTAATTCCGCCCAGGGTTAGTCGGTGCCTAAGTTGAGGCCGAAAGGCGTAGGCGATGGACAGCAGGTTAATATTCCTGCACCATCGGTATAGCTATACATGAAGAGGTGACAGAGACTGGAATGTCAGCATCCTGACAGACGGATGTTTGCGCTTGAGGGATAGTGGCAGGCAAATCCACCACGATATTCCCAGGAGTGTGACGAGCCCGGTTTCGGGCGAAGTGATGTGAAGGTCTTTCTAGAAAACCCCCGTCGTGTGCTGTATCGGTGACCGTACCGCAATCTGACACAGGTGGATGAGGAGAGTATCCTAAGGCGCGCGAGATAACTCTCGTTAAGGAACTCGGCAAAATAGTTCCGTAACTTCGGGACAAGGATCGCCATACAGGGTAATAGGGTCAACCCGAAAGCCATGTATGGCCGCAGTGAAAAGGCCCAAGCGACTGTTTACTAAAAACACAGGTCTGTGCAAAAGTCGATGAGACGAAGTATACAGACTGACGCCTGCCCGGTGCTGGTAGGTTAAAGAAGGGGGTTAGTCCTTCGGGGCGAAGCTCCTGACCCAAGCCCCAGTAAACGGCGGCTCTAACTATGAGAGTCCTAAGGTAGCGAAATTCCTTGTCGGGTAAGTTCCGACCTGCACGAATGGCGTAACGACTTGGGCGCTGTCTCAACGAGAGGCTCGGTGAAATTGTAGTCGTGGTGAAGATGCCCCATACCCGCGGCGTGACGGAAAGACCCCGTGAATCTTTACTGTAGGCTATTATTGGGTCTTTTAATGATCTGTGTAGGATAGGTGGGAGACTATGAGGCAGGGGCGTCAGCCCCTGCGGAGTCAACGGTGAAATACCACCCTCTTCCTTGAGAGATTCTAACCTTTCGCCCTGATCGGGTGGAGGAACAGTTGTAGTCGGGCAGTTTGACTGGGGCGGTCTCCTCCCAAAGAGTAACGGAGGAGTCCAAAGGTTCCCTCAGTGCGGTCGGCAATCGCACGTAGAGCATAAAGGTATAAGGGAGCTTAACTGCGAGACCAAAGAGTCGAGCAGATGGGAAACCAGGGCTTAATGATCCAGTGGTCCCGAGTGGAAGGGCCATTGCTCAACTGATAAAAGGTACTCCGGGGATAACAGGCTTATCTCTCCTGAGAGTTCATATCGACGGAGAGGTTTGGCACCTCGATGTCGGCTCATCGCATCCTGGGGCTGAAGGCGGTCCCAAGGGTCCGGCTGTCCGCCGGTTAAAGCGGTACGTGAGCTGGGTTTAGACCGTCGTGAGACAGGTCGGTCCCTATCTGTCGTGGGCGTAGGAGATTTGAGGAGAGCTGCCCCTAGTACGAGAGGATTGGGGTGGACGAACCTCTGGTGTTCCAGTTGTGCCGCTAGGTGCATTGCTGGGTAGCTACGTTCGGAATGGATAAGCGCTGAAAGCATCTAAGCACGAAGCCAACTCCAAGACTAGATCTCCCTATCAGTCCCCTTGAAGACTACAAGGTTGATAGGCCGGGTGTGTAAGCGCAGCAATGCGTTCAGCTAACCGGTACTAATCGGACGATTGATTTAGCCGCAAATAAAGAAGATCTTGCGGCGTTCCCAAGGCGTGTTGGATATGACAATCATATATTTTTCCCAGTGGCAATAGCACGGGGGATACACCCGATCCATCCCGAACTCGGAAGTTAAGCCCCGCCGCGCCGATGGTACTCGCAAGGGGAGAGTAGGTCACCGCTGGGATTTGAACCAAAGGGCCGGTCAGGCATATGTCTGATCGGCCCTTTTTATTTTCAGGATCAGCGGGAGACATAAATAGGGCTTGGTGAAAAACGCCCATACGCTTCAGCGGCATAAGCAGACATCTCCCCATCCGGCCGGCAGCGGTCCCCGCCGGAGCTCCGACAAGACCCTGCGGCAGGCCCACAGAGCGTTGCATACCGCCTTGCGGGCCATG
>JBDREB010000047.1:0-17595 GCA_043820325.1 Planctomycetota bacterium
AAAGTGCGCTAACTGCTGTATTGTCAATATGTTAATACCCCAATCCCATCCTTTGTCAAGTGCTTTTTGCTTTTTTCTTGAATATCGTTCCAGCATTGTTATCATGTTTGGGTCAGATGAAAATGTTTGTGCAACAGGCTCCATTGTCCCCATTGTCCCCATTATGTCCCCATTGTTGAATGAAAGTTATCATGCCTCAATTGTCCCCATTATGTCCCTATTCATAACCAGAACATAGTGGACGCCCGGTCCATGCCCACCCACTTGCTTCACGATTCCCCTGTGCTTAAGATCCCCCAGGTCACGAGTAGCAGTCTTCTTGGTAGCCTTCGTGAGTGCCTGATACTCAGGATTGGAGATTTTACGGTTTGTTTTTAAGAAGGTGATCGCCAACTTCTGTCTATCGTTGATATTGAGCACAGCCATCACCGCATCAGTCAGCCAATTGCGCCACAGGGTTATGACAAAATGCGGGCCGCATTGCCTGAAATCGGGCTCGGGAAGGCCGGCCGCCCGGCATTCCGCGATCATGTCAGTGGTGCCGGTTCCGGCTTTTTCGACATACTTGACCCGGAAGAGCGGTTCGGCAAGCAGGGGATTACGCGGAATCGGGCCGTGCGGTTCCCGTAACAATTCGGGGGTCAGGCCGGGCGGCAATTCACCGGGGTTCCATACTTCCACGCGGTCGGCAAAAACCATCACCTGGACAAAGCCGTTATTGCGGTAGTTCCGGTGGGCAACGGCGTTGACAACAGCCTCGGTTATGACGGGCCGGGGAATTTCGAACTCAACGGGGGCTTGGGTGCTTTGCGCCCGTGTGCCGACACTCCGGTCGAGCTTCCCAAGCACAAACTCAACAGCCTGGTCGATCACTTCCAACAGCCGCCCCTCATACGGCTGCTGGGACGCGATGGGTTTCTGCTTTACCGTCCCGTGGAAGTGGAAGCAATGGACCTGGGCATTGTTGAAAAACCGCCGCGGCTCCCTGCCGAAAAGGAGCATGGCGGCATTGGTGGGTTTGTTGCCTCGCAGAAGGTTGAAATTCATGAGCACGGCTTGGGGCGCATGCGACCCTTTGAGAGCCAGCCGCCCCTTGGCGGTGGCGGTTTCCACGAATGCCATTACCTGTTCATCATCAATGTCCCGGAGGGTCGCCCCGGCGCATATACTGTCATCGAAGGGTTTTGTCAGGAGGGCGCCCCGGTTTTCAAGGGATTCAACCAGGGCGGCATAGACCTCGCGGGTCAGCTCGGGTATATCCGCAAATCGACGCCGGGTGACTTGCCGGCCGACCTTGGCGACAAGTTTCGCCATGTCGGGGTCACGGGCTTTATCATCATCCCCCTTCACAAAGACCAGCCGCTCCCGATGCGTACTTGTGGCATGATCGAATTCCAGCTCCGTGGGCGACTTCCCCTCTGCGTTCGTTCCACCGTACCGGTTGCCCAGGATGCCGAGATATATATCGCGATCCTCCACCTCGGCAAAATATATGTCATCCGGCCGATGGTCGGAGGCGGAAATGTCTTCAAACAGAAACACATCGTCGATAAAACGGCTGAGCAATGGATCGTTTAAAATGAACGCCTTGACCGCGCGGCGTTCGGCCGCCATTTCCTTCTGCACGGAGCTGATGAACACCTGGAGCCTCATGTGCCTCCATCCTTGTTACCGGTTGCGTAAGGAGTTCGGGACCTTAGTAAAAAAGCAACTATACTCAGGGAGGCGATAGGTTCAGATAACACTCAATGGCTCCGTTTGTATTCTTTGATGCAGTCATCCCACCAACAGCATTTGGTATAGGGGCACTTGCCGTCGTTGTTGCCGAATGATGGCGGGTTGCCTTCCGCTTCCTGGATGGCGCGGATAAGCGCGGGCATCTTCATCTTTTCAGGTTTGGACACACCCAGCTCGCTCGCCTTGGCACGAATCGCTTCGATCTTCATGTGGCCCTCCTTTCCGAATGACTTTGCACACCAGGTTGACGCCAGCGTTGGTAATGATATACCCGATGAACAGCCAAGTCAAGCGATTTCCGCCCATCGCTCTATTGGTCATGGAGTTTCCTCTGATCTTTCAACATTCAGTTTATTCGTGGCTCTGCCCAGCCGTTTTTCATCGGCCTTGACCCGTCGTTCGAGTTTTTTAAGGTCCTCCTCGGGCGGCAGTTCTTCCGGCTTGATACCGCGCTTAACGAGCACTCCGCGCACATCCTGATTGTTCTTCACATGTTCGCCGGCGATAGACGGCTCGCCGTGGAGATCGTTCTTTTTCACATTGAAGTTGGTGATTTCGGTCGCCAAATCCTTGGCCTTGATGGTGATAGTGGGCAGGAAATCCGCCAGCGGCCGATTCTCTGGCGTCCCAAGCTTCTTCTTCATCTGGAGCGTGGTCAAACCGCCGAAAAGCGCCTGATCGCCCTTGCTGCGAATGCGGCCAAAGCCCTGATCGTCCACGCCGCGCTCATAAATGTTCTTGGAGAGTTCGGATTCCGTGGCCACCAGTTTCTGCCGGGCGTTCAGCCGCTCCACCAGCGCGATGCGTGCCTCCAGAAGCTCCTGCCTGCGCGTCTGGATGGCGAAATAGCTCTGGGCAAAAGCAATGCTTTCCTTCCGCGGATCGCCATTCTGGGCTATGAGGTAACAGGCATAACGCGTGAGCATGTAATCATTGATGGTTTTTTTCGCTCCCTTGGGCATCGGGATCGTTTTGTTGACGTCAACAAAATGATGGTCGGGATCCTGTCCTGCGGTTTGACATGAAACCTTCGCCTTCTCGATCACCTTGACAAAATTTCGCCACTCGTCGTATTCGAGCAATACTTGCAAATCGCGGGACAGCCAGTACTCGACACCATTCGCCTCATAAGCCGAATCTTCAAACGACTTGTTCAATCTTACAATCAGTTCTTTATCCATTGCAACCCCTTTCGTATTGAGTCATCCCCGCGAACTCCTGTTTCAGCGCCTTGAGAGCGAGGAGATTGCGCGTTGGACTGCGCGCCCCCCTTCGCCACGAACCATTTCCATTTTGGAAACAGTTGCCCCACGCGCCAGCTCACCCGACGCAAAGATATTCCTCAGGTGCTTATTGATCGCCGGTACTTTCACCCCGGCCGACGCGGGAGGCGTTGTACAGCCGCCCCGCACGCACACGGCGCACGCCAGGTGGTGCGCCTGCACCGCGAGGGGTCCGGCGGTTTCATGGCTTTCGGCGCACCGCCGCATCCGGTCCCCTCTGCGATCGTTCTTCTTCATGGGGTCCCTCCGCGCGGCCTGCCGCCGCAATACTCACCCTGCCCTTTCCCGTCAATAGGGCGAAGGGTAATTACTGCGGAAGGTCCCAGTTAACCCCCGCTCCCCATGGCGGGAGAGGGTGGGGTAAGGGAGACCCTTGCCGCAAATTGTCACGGCGTAATTATACCCCCGCCGCGAAACGATGCAAGCAAAACATTGCCGCCCGGCCCGTTCAGGCGGGGCAAACACCGCCAAGCGTTAAGTGCCGGAGACTGGTCTGCCTAACTGGATCGCGGGTTATGAATCTTCCTTTAGCCGGATCATAGAACCGCACCCGGTAGTAGTAGAATCCGGTCTCGGGCTCATAGCGGCGGCACTGGAATAGCAATTGACTATTCCGCGGATTGTTCCGCGCCTGTTGGAGCGTGTTGCCCGCCGCGCGGGCGCTCGGTGTTCGTATGTTCCCGTCAACTGAACCAGGTTTCATTGCGCCCCATGGCCGACTCCACCTTCGACCCCACCCTTGACTCTACCTTCGACTCTATCTTGCGTACACCCGTATGGGCCTCATGCACCCGGGGCTGTAGTCTTTCTGAATTCAGGCGGCGATCACCGCCTCTCGGCCCGGCAATTATTCCGTCTACTGCCAGCCAATGACCCGGAGCCCCGGGATCCGTTGGAAATGATCGTCGTTGGTGGCAAGCGGGATGTCCAGTTGGCGGCATGTGGCCGCGATCCAGATGTCGTTCTCGGGGATTGGCGTGCCCTGCTTTCTGAGGTCTGCACGGAGTTCCGCGTACCGCACAACCGTCTCGACCGAGATCGGGACGAATGTGGTCAATTTCCTGAAGGACTCGACCGCCTCTACATTTGCCGTCCGCCGGTCGCTGTTGAAAGCCCCGAACAGCAATTCGCCGTACACGGGGGCGGGCAGGATGATGACGGTGCTTTCCTCCAGGATGGTCTGGACCTTGGAGATTCCTTCACAATAAGCGATCACCGCATTGGTGTCTACGGCGATGTTACCACTCACCCTCGGTCCCCTCGAACGCCGTGTTGATCGTGTTCCGCATCGCCTCGGCTTCAGCGTGGCTCAATGTCCCGGATAAGCGGCGGAGGGCCTGGGGTTCAACTGGAGCGCAGATGATGATCGTGGCCTTGGTGTGCTCTTTGATCCCCGAAATCGCGGTTACCGGCTTGAGGACATTGTCTTCAAATACCACTTCGATGGTCTGGGACATGGTGTGCCTCCAATAACCGACTATTGGGGAACATTATAGTCCGGTCCCCATTGATAGTCAAGCTAAAAACCCACGAAGCCCTGCGCAACGCCATGCTCCGCGCCTGCCGCCATGCCGCAAGGACCAAGGGCCGGAGGGCAGGCTCTGCGACTCCCGGTCTTCACGATGTCATCCGCCGCGCGGCCGCCTTGAGGGCGCACTCGCGGATCATCCAGTAGAGGATGCCGGTGGCGCGCGAACGGATGGTATCGCGTTCGTAGGGCAGGACACGGGTGTGGGTCTGCAGGTAACCGCCGGCCGCCACGGCGAACCAGACGGTGCCCACGGGCTTGGCGTCGGTGCCGCCGCCGGGGCCGGCGATACCGCTGACGGCCGCGCCGATGGAGGCGCCCGAAGTCCGGCGCACGCCCTCGGCCATTTCACGCACCACGGCCTCGCTCACCGCGCCCTGGGCGGAAAGGGTCTCGGTGCTGACGCCCAAGCGGGAACGCTTGGACGAATTGGCATAGGCGACCACGCTTTCGATGAGCACTTCGGAACAGCCCGGAACGGCCACCAGTCCGGCCGCGGCCATGCCGCCGGTGCACGATTCGGCCAGGGCGAGGGTGAAATCCCGGCCGCGCAGGAGGGCCCAAACATTGGCCGCCAGGCTTTCGTCCTTTTCAGTCCAGATATGGGCGCCGAGCCCGGTGCGGATGTGTTCGATATCGGCGGCGATGCGGGCGGGGTCGGCCGCGGGGCCGGCGGCGAGCTTGACGGTCACCACCCCTTCCTGCACGGTGACATCGACGCGCGGGTCGCGGCCACGGGCCATCTGCGCCTCGACGATGCGGCCCACATCCGATTCGCCGATGCCGAAGGTCTTGAAGACCCGCTCGGTCACGGCCGGGCCGCGGCCCAGGTGACGGACGGCATACGGGATGAGGCTGGTCGCGAGCATGGCCTCCATTTCACGCGGCACGCCGGGCATGACGCAGAAATGGGTCCCGCCCGCGGCCAATCCCAGGCCCGGGGCCGTGCCGCAGGTGTTGTAGAACGGTTCGGCGCCCGCGGGCAGGAGGGCCTGCTTGCGGTTGTTGGGACCGGGCGCGCGGCCAAACGACTTGAAGCGCTCCAGGATCATTTCCCAGGCGCGGGCGTCCTCCGCGAGGGGCCGGTCGAAGGCCGCGGCCAGGGTCTCCTTGGTAAGATCGTCGACCGTGGGCCCCAGCCCGCCGGTGATGACCACCAAGGCGACCGTGCCGGCGGCCTGCCGGAACGCGGCGGTGAGGATGGCCGTATCGTCGGGCAGGACGCGCATGCCGTCGATGGTGAATCCCAGGGCGATGAGTGCGCGGGCGATGCGCGCCGAGTTGGTGTCGACCACCTTCCCCTCGGTGAGCTCGTTGCCCACCGCAAAGATCCGGGCGGTGCGGTTCATTTCCGGGCCTGATCGGGGTCGGGGAATCTGCGGTCGAGCCAGGCGCATATCGGCCGGCCGCCGGCGGTGACGCAGACGAAAAGCAAAATGGCCCCCCCGGCGGCAAGCAGGGCGCGCATGATCCAGGCGGGATCCACGCCCTCGCCCCCCGTGACGCCGGCGCGTTCCCGGTTCTGGGTCCCATGGACCGGACAGCTCACCGTGCGGCAGAAATAGGCGCCCCCCCGGGAAAGGCCGCAGTCCTGGAACCGGGCCAGGGCGTCGGGTTTCTGCGCCAGCAGGTCGCGGATGACGCCCGCGGTGCGGCCGCGGTTGTAACTGTCGGTCAGGTAGCCGGGATTGCGGAGACGGAACGAGTCGAAGGCCGCTCCGGCGCCGGCCGGGGCCAGCACCCGGGCGCCGAGCAGGTCATACTGCGCGGCCAGGTCGTTCCAGCGGTCGACGACCTCCTCCGGCGTGGCGGCGGCCACCATCGCGGCGGCGACCGCCAGCAGTACGCAGAGCAGGCGGGGCATGGTTCACCCTCCTATGAGTTCGACGGGCACTTCGGCGCCGCGCCGTTCGGCCGAAAGGTAGGCGGCGTAGAGCGTGGTGACCGTGTCGCAGGCCAGATCGATCCCGCACAGCGGCGCGCGGTCGTGGTGCACGGCCTCCATGAAATCCTGGATCTCCTGGGGATACCCCTGCTGCCAGTCCTCGTCGGGCGCGGGATGGCTCCAGCCGGCCTTGGTGCCGAGCTTCTCGACGATATACACATCCTTGAGCTGGTCCGGTTCGGGATTATAGAGGGTGCAGGCGTCGATGGGGTTCAGGTTCAGCCGGTTGCGGTGGTTGTTGCCGAAGACCTCGATCCAGTTGTGCACGCCGCCCATCACGATCTCACAGCTGAAGATATCGGCCACCGTGCCGTCGGTAAAGACCACATGGATCAGGCCGAAATCCTCCACATCGTGGTAATCGGTGCGGAGGTGGCCACGGTCGCGGTAGCCGGGCAGGCGGGTGATCTCATGCGTCCGGGCGGTCACGCTCGCGGGCCGGATGGCCGCCCCGCCGGCGGCGAGTCCCTCCACGCGTTTCAGGTAGAGCGCCGCGGTGAGCGGATGACAGCCCTTGCCCACCAGCGATCCGCCGCCCGCTTCGCGCCACACGCCGTAGGCGGGGCTGTGACTGCCGCTGTGCGATTCCTCGCCGATCAGCCATAACAACTGGGCCTTGGTGGCCGTGATGATCTCGGCCTCTTTCTGGACCGCGGGCGCGTAGACCCAGTTCTCGGCGTACATGAGCTTGACTCCGGCGCGGGCCACGGCCTCGGCCATGCGGCGGGCGGATGCGGTGGCGGCGGCGAGCATCTCCGTCTTGGGGTGGGTGTTCCCCTTCCAATCCGCGGGCAGGGGCGATGGGCCGTAATACCCGGTAAAGGGCTTTTCGACGATCACATGCCGGCCGGCGCGGGCCGCGGCGACGCAGTATTCCTCATGCGCGTACCCCGGCGCGCACACCAGCACCACGGCCACTTCGCGCACCAGTTCGTCGAACGAGGCGCAGGCCCGGATACCACGCTCGGCCGCGAAGGCCGCGGCGCGCGCGGGGGTGCGGGAATGGACGGCGGTCACGCGGGCGTCGATCCCGCGCAGGTGACGAAAGGAGGCCCAGTGGAAACGGGCGGCGAAACCGGCGCCCACCAGCCCCACGCGGATCGCAGGTGCGCTCATGCGGTGCTCCGTCAACAGGTGGTCTGACCCTTAAAAGCCTATCCAAAAACCGATCCGTAGGCCCGAGGTCGTGCGAGTAAAATCACTTGCTCTTCAGCCGTCACCGTCACCCTCACCGAAACGGGCCTCGTAACCGTAACCGCTCTTTTCTCTTCGCCGCGCTGCCGCAGCCGACCGAAGCCCGGAGGGGTTTTCGGATAGGCTCTAAGGCGCGGCCTTGGTATCGACCAGTCCGGTCATGCTTATGGCGAGGTCGTCGAAAAAGACCCGGTTCTCCTGGTCGACCATGAGCACAATGTCGTTGCCGAACATATCGCATTCGCCCGTGGCCGAGGCGGCGCCGACGCGCCAGTGGACCTTCTTGGCCGCGCGGTCGATCCGGATCTCGAAGTCGTGCCACTGGTTGATCGCGCAGGCGTAGTTCATCTCCTTGCGGGTCTTCAGGGCGTCGAAGAAATAGACCCGGTTCTCGGCGATGTTGAGCATCAGCCGGGTCTCGCCCATCTGCACCGAGATGGCGGCGGCGGCCATCTCGAACCGGACCTTGCCGCTGATGCGGACCGGTTCCACGGCGGCGATCCGGACGGCGAAATTGCCCCGGGCCCGGGTATCGTTGCGGCCGGCCAGGGTCTCGTCCTCGATGCACCAGATGCCGCTCTCGATCGTGATGAACTTCATGTCCTCGGGCTTGTGGAAATGGAGCTGGAGATCGGTCACGGGCGTCACGGCGGCCGGACCGGGCGTTTCCCCCGGCGGCCGGCGCTTGGTATCATCCTGCGGGCGGGTGCGGTCCTGGGCCGTCTTGATCATCTCGTTCACCTTGTCACGCCCCACCTTGAGCATCACCGCCGAATCACTGAAATCATTGACCAGCCGGGAGAACGCGGTCACGGCCGCGCTCCAGTTGTTCGCCTCGAAGGCCGCCAGCCCCTGGCGGTAGAGCGCCTCGGCTTCGGCGTCGGCGCGGGTATCGAAGAGGAGCCGGATGGCCTCCACATCGAACCCCTTGGCCTGACTGCGCGACAGCCAGGTCAACGCCAGGTCGGTGTCGGCCCAGGCCGCGGTAAAGAGGGCCAGCTGGGCCAGGTGCTCGCCGTTCTGCAGGTCACAGGTCTTGGCCGCCATGTCGCGCAGGTCGGCCGGCGCCAGCTTGCTCCACTGGAGGGATACCGAGCCGGTCGACACGCCCTGTTCGTCGGCGCTCTTGACGGGGAAGGCCTCATCCGAACCCGGGGTGCGGATGTGCTGGACCAGGCTGCCGCGGTTGATCATGGCCGTCAGGCGGTCGCGCAATCCTTCCACCAGGACGATCTCCCGGCCGAAGGCCTCCTGGACCTTGGCCAGCTGGCTGCCGTCCGGGTCGCCCCGGAACTGGCCCAGCTGTTTGCGGGCCGCCTTGATGTCGAGGCACCGGAGCTGCCGGCGCAGCGCGTCGCGGTAGACGGTGATCAGCTTGAGCCGGTCCACGCCCGTGCCGACCTTGGCCTCGGCCTGCCGGGCGGCCTGTTCGCGCCGCAGTCCGGCCTGGAGCTCGCGGGCCTGGTCGACCCATTTGGGCTGACCGAAATTCTGCACGATCCCCTCCAGCAGGGTGACGGCCTCGTCGTACTGCCCCTGCTTGGCCAGGATCTCGGCCCGGCCCTTGATGTCGAAGAACCGTTCGGCGATCATCCCCGGGATGTCGCGCCCCTTCTGCTCGATGGTGCGGGCCTCCTCGAGGCCGTAGAAGGCGTTGACATACGCGTCGACCGCGGCCTGGGCCTGGGTGAACTCGCCGGCTTTGATCTGCGCGTCAATGGCGGCGGCCGTCTGCGGCAGGCGGTCGCGGGCCACGCCCAGCCGCTTGTTGTCGATCCGCTCCTGGGCCCGGGTCAGGTCCTGGCGGTCGCCGAAGCGGGTCCGGAGCCCGCCCAGGCCGTCCCGGGCGGCATTGTAATTCATGATATCCTGGTCCACGGTGGCGATGATCCGTTCCAATTCGGCCGGATCGGGTCCCGCGGGCGTGACCGGCGGGGGCGGGGGCTGGAACGCCTGCTGCCGGGCCGCATCGCGCGCCCGGTCCTGTTCCTCCTGCAGGACGAACCGGTCCTGCATCGAGGGCGACGGGTTGTCGCGCAGCAGGAACCAGTAAATGAGCCCGGCCGCGGCGATGATCGTCAGCACGCCCATGACGCGGACGAAAACGGCCAGGCCGGAGGTTTTCTTCCCATCCGTCCCGCGCACGACCTCGCCCATGACCGTGCCATCGGCCGCGGTACGGGTGGCGCGGCGCGGGAAATCGCGCACCTCCGGATCGATGGCCGTGGTGCGGTTGGGCCCGGAATCCTTTTTGGAGACCATGCGCGGCACGCCCGGGCCGGCGCCGCCCCGGACCTGGTTGAGTTCCATGATGAGGGCATCGTAATTGCGCGGCCGTTCGGTGCGGGCCGAGGAGAGCATGCGCTCGATCAGGTCGGCCGCGGACGGCGGGATATGCGGCATCTGGCGCAGGATGGGCCGCAGGCCGCCGGAGATGCTGATGATGATCTCCTTGGGCGACGAACCTTCGAAGGGCGGACTGCCGGTCAGGAGGTGGAAATAGACCGCCCCGAGGGCGTACATGTCCGCGGCCAGGTCGGGATCGTTGCGCCCGATGATCAGCTCGGGCGCCATGTAGGAGGTCACGAACCGGGCGCGATCGTCCATGGAGAGCATGTCCTTGCGCAGCCGCTTGGCCACGCCGAGTTTGGAGATCTTGACCGTACCGTCCTCCTGGAACAGGATCAGGCTGGGCTTGATGTCGCCGTGGACGATCCCCTTCTCGTGCGCCGCCTTGAGCGCCTCGGCGATCTGGATGATGATCTGGGTGGCGCCCAGAAGCGGCAGGGTCTTCTCGCGCTGGACCACATTGAACAGGCTTTCCGAGTCCAGGTATTCGATCACGATGTACGGATGCCCCTGGTAGTGGCCGATGGCGAAGATGTTCTTGATCGCGGGATGGTGCAGGGAGACCGCCGCCTTGGCCTCGGTCTGCAACCGTTCCATGAACACCGCGTCCTCGGCCGAAACACCGGTCATATGCTCGATCGTCACCCGCCGCGACTTGGCGTCCTGGGTGGCCTCGTAGAGGACGCTGTCCTCGCTCTCACCCAGCTGGCGGTAGATCGTATAGCCGGGGATCTCCGGGAAGAGCGAATGTTCCGTTGCCGGCGCGGCGGCGGCCGGCGCGTCGGGAACGGCGGCCGTTCCGCCCGGGATGATGGTGGGATTGAAGTGCAGGAGATCGCCGCACATGGCGCAGTTGATCTTCTGGCCGGGCTTCAGTTTCCAGGCGTTGAACTTCATGCCGCAGTTGCGGCACTTGAGCGTGTACTGTTCCTGGGCTTCGAGGATCTTCAGCACATGGCCGCCGTCGAGGAAACCCTGTTCCACCATGATCTCGCCGATCAGCCCGGGCTGGTAGCCCATCTGTCTGGCCTTGGCCTGGATGTTGAAGGAGCGGTCGACCTGTTCGGCCGTGGCGTGCTTCATCCGCACCGCGATCTCGCCGAAGAGCCCGTTGCTCAGGGTGCGCTGGACATCCAGGATGTTCTGCAGCACATCTTCGGTGATGAAACCGCGATGCTTCATGATCTCGCCCAGGCGGGCGGGCGAACCGGCCTGCTCGAGTTCGAGCTGGTCCTGGAGACACTGGTCGAGCTGCTCCTCGGTCAGGTAGCCGGCGGCGACCGCCACGCGACCCATCAGGGAGCTTTTGATGTCAGCCATACTATCAGGACCCCCACATTAAGGGTTCGTAAAGAAATAACATGGACTATTCGACATAGAGATTCCGTCCGCAGCCAAGGCGCGCGGAGGAGGCCTATCAATGGAAAGATATGGCGACGACGCGCAACGCCGGATGCGGACGGAAGATCATGTCCCCTCCGGGCGCACGGGGCTTGATGGCGTGGGATGTTTATTTCGGAAGTTGGGCGCATGGTGCGGCCATATACAGTTTGCACTTCTTCACCTCCATTGCACCGTGCGCGAATGGTCCATGTTATTCCTTTACGAACCCTAAACCGCAGAACCGGCGCACGCATTCCTCAAGGTCGGCAAGCGGGCCGTTGTTGTCGATCACCGCATCGGCCAGGGCCAGGCAGGCCTGGATCTGCAGGCCGGCCGCATCGTTCGAATTATCCTGCACTTCGAGCTCCATGAATCGTTCCAATGTCACCGCATCGCCCAGCCGGCCCCGCCGGCGCATCCGTTCGAATCGGACCGCCGCCGGGGCCTGAACGCCCAGAAGCCGGAACCCCGGGACGCCGCGCAACACCGCCACTTCGGCCGGATTGCGGATGCTGTCGATCACGCTCCACTCCTGCAGCCGGCCGATGATCCGTTCCGCCAGTACGCCCGGGCCGCCGGCCGCGCGCATCGCGTTGCCCGTCAGGATCAATTCGGCGCGCGTAACGCCGCGCCCCAGCCGCCGGGCCTCTTCGCGGACCACATCCGACAAAGAGAACAATGAATACCCATGGCCGGCGAGGATCCCGCTGACGACACCTTTGCCCGCGGCATTAAGACCGGTCAAACCGATGTTCGCTATCACATCCATGACCCGACGCGGGGGTAGAACGGCATACAACTCCCTGCAACCGCGGTCCCGGTGACCACCGGCCGCATGGCACTAAAGACATATTGTACCGGATTAACAGGGAATATCAACGAGATTCCAGAAATAAAGTGGGACGGCCCGATTTTTAAGTTGATTGCGGGCCCCGGCCCGGTATAATGGCGGCGGCATCGGTGAGGAAACCTGAATGGAAGTGCAGCTCTGCGGTAAATGCGGCAAGGCCGTTTCGACCCTCGACATCGAGGAGGGCGGCGCGGGCGCGGTGGGCGGCGATTATTTCTGCGCCGTATGCTACGGCCAGCTCTCGGCCCCGCCCGAAAACGACGGTACGCTCGAGGAGATCGAGGTCGTCGATGACGCCCCAGCCCCGGTCGCCCGGTCCTCCCGCCGCACGGCCGGTTCCTCCACCGGCCGCCGGGGAAAAGTCGGCCACAGCTCCTCGGCCGCATTGGCGAAAGTATCCAGCAGCCGCGTCCGCGCGATCCAGGCCGCCGGGTCGGGCCGCACGGCCTCCCCGTCGGGCCGGTACCAGGGCGCCTCCGGCCGTCAAGCCGTGCCGGGCAAGTCCAGCAGCGCCGTCATCATCGTCATGGTGGTCGCGGTTCTGGTCCTGGCCGCGGGCGTGGTGGGTCTTTTCCTGATGCGCTCCAAGCAGGCCACGGCCGCACCCCCGGCCGTTGCGCAGACCCCGCCGACCGCCGACCCCACCGCCGCTCCGGCCGCACCCGTGGCGGCCGCCGGGACCGTACCGGCGCCCGCCGCACCCGATGCACCCGCCGCTCCGGCCGGTGACATGCCGCCGCCCGAAGATCCGGCCGCCCTCATGGTCAAGGCCGTGGAGGACGCCATGGACACCCGGGACCATGAGGCCGCCTTCACCGCCGCCCAGGAAGCCGCCGCGGCCTTCCCGCGGAACGCCCGGATCGCCGACCTTCTCAACCAGGCCGATAACGCCCTCCGCAAGAAGAACGAGGCCGCCTTCGCCGAGGCCGAGGCGTTCATCAAAGAGAACCTGGCCGACGATGCCCGCGCCGTGCTGACCCGCTTGAAGGCCACCAGGTACCCCGACCATGCCGGGCGGGCCGCCGACCGGCTGGCCGAGCTCGACGCGGCGTTCGGCGCCTCCGCCAATGACCAACACGCCGATGAAGCCGCCGCCCAATACCGCACTGCCTGCCTGGTCCTCAACGACTGGATGGAGAGACCGGGTGACGCGCAGCGCTCGGCCGCGGCCACGACGGAACTGAACCGCCTGCTCAAGGATTACGGCGACACGCCGCTCATCATCAAGAAAAAGAAACTCATCGAAGCCGCCCTCGTCCTCCTGCGGGGCGGCACACTGCCTCCCCTCACCCCCCAGTGATCGGATCCCTCCGGATGCACCGGGCGGCCCTGATCATCGCCGCACTGCTGGCCGCACCGCTGGCCGCGGCCGAGATCCCCTTCCCCACGCCGATCGAGATCCGCCTGCCCGGCGAACCGGCCGAAGGCGTCCTTGAGGGACGCTGGGACTTTGCCGACTGCCGGCGGCTCCAGTTCCAGGCCGGTTTCCATGGCAAGGGGGCGGGCATGCTCCTGTTGCAGGTTTTCGTGGTCACGGACGACTTTGTCCAATACCAGTCCACCCGGGCCATGTCGGTCCCGCGCGGGACCAGCCGGCTGGTCGCGGTCGACCTGGCCGCCGGCCTCGAGCCCTGCGGTCAGGCCGCGCCCTGGAGCGTGCATGCGGCCCGCCGCGTCATCCGGATCGGCGTCCGCGTGTATGGAAGCATGTTCAACCGCGGCACGGTGGCGATCACGGACATGCAGACCGTTACCGGCCGGCCGCCGCCGGCCTTGTATGATTTCACCGCCGGAGCCGCGGGTCCCCTGCTCCGCCTGGCCTTCGCGGTCGACGGCCTGCCCGACCCGGACGGCTCGGCCGCTGTGCGCGTCCAGGGCCGGCTGACCTCCCCGGCGGGTGTCCAGCTGGACGCCGATGGCTACCTCGCCCAGACATTCGACACCCCGCCCGGCGGGCGCCTGATCGGCGTACCGCGCTGGCAGATCGATTTCCGTCCGCCCGCGGCCAGCGCCTACACGGCCGTGATCACGGTCACCGCCCCGGACTTCGAACGCGTCATCGGCCCCCTGCCGGTCACCTTCGCCCCCCAACCCCCGCCCGTCCCCGCGCCGCCGCCCGCACCCGCCTGGCTGGTGGAACTCGAGCCGGGCCCGGCCGCGCGCCTGACCACGGACGGCTGGCAGCCCCTCGCCGAGCCGCCCGTATTCAGCCCCGCCTGGCGGCCCGTGATCCGGTGGAACGACGCGTGGGACTTCTACCACGGCCTCGACGGATACAACCAGCCGGTGATGGCCGCCTTCGACGCCTTCCTCGCCCAGGCCCCCGCGGCCGGTTACATCGTCCTGGCCGACGACGGCGAACTGGGCGACACCGGCATATACAACTGGGGGTTCAACCCGCTCAATGCCCAAAACGGCGGCCCGCTTGAAAAACTGTCCGGGTATTTCACCGCGCCCCGCGTGGCCGAAGATGTCCGCGGCCGGGTCCGGACCATGATCGCCCGCTGGGGCAACCGGCCCGCGGTCAAAGGCTTCGTGATCGCCCACCGCCTGCCGGGTGCCGGCGCGGTCGAATGGCACCGCGACCTGGCGCGATTCATCACCGAAGAATGCCATGTCGCCGTGCCGGTCTACGCCCTTCATCCCCAGGCCGTGACGCCGGCGATCGTGGAACCCGTGGACACCACGCGGGGCTGGCGATTGAGCACCGGCATCCCCTCCGGCGGCCGCGTCATGGGCACCGAGGCGGGGACCGTGAGCGCCGCCGGCCGCTTCCCGGGCGAGATCCCATTGGCCTGCGTCGTCAGCGGCGCCTGGGCGGGCATGAACCACCTGCTTTTCGATGTCACCACGCCGGCCGAGGCGCCGCCCCATATGCGCGTGCTCGTCTACCTGCGCGACCAGAACTGGAACTGGTACGAACAGCTCCTGCCCCGGCCCCTGCGGCCCGGCGATGTCACCACCTTCCTGGCGCGGCTCGACCAGGCCGCGCCGTGGGTCCCGCGCGGCGCCGCCCCGCCCTGGAGCGCCTACGCGCCCCTCAAGGTCCGGGAACTGGGCATCCGCATCCTGGGCAACGATCCCACCGGTTCGCCCCTCGCCTTCCAAGTGAGCAACTGCACGGTGGCCGCCCGCGCGCCGGCCGCGAAGCCGGGGTTTGCCGCCCTGCGGCTCGAGCGCAACACCCTGCCGCAGTACGGCCGGCTGAACATCGACTTCGATCTCACCCGCATCTACCGCAACCCCTTCGATCCCGCCTGCGTGGCCGTGGACGCCGAGTTCACCGACCCCGCCGGCCGCACGCTGAGCGTGCCCGCCTTCTTCAACCAGCCCTTCACGCGGGCGCTGGCCGACGACCGCGAGGCGCTCACCCCCGCCGGCGCCCCCGCCTGGCAGGCGCGCTACACGCCCGTCCAGCCCGGCGCCCACACCGTGCGCCTGGTCCTGCGTGATGGTACCGGCACCGTCGCCTCCGATCCCATCCGCTTCACCGTCACGCCGGCCGAAACCCCCGGGTTCGTGCGCAAGAGCGGCGCGAGCTGGCTGGCCTTCGACAGCGGCGCCTTCTATTACCCCATCGGCATGACCATCCGTTCCCCCGCCGATTCCCGCCAGCCCTACCCCTACCCGTTCAAGCAGTACGAAGGGCTGGGCACCTACGCCTACGACGCCTATTTCCCCAAGCTCGCCCAGAACGGCATGAACTGGTGCCGCGTGTGGCAGTGCTCGTGGTGGTGCGGCCTCGAATGGCAGGACGGCTGGAGCGGCTACGGCGGCATGGGGTTCTACAACCTCGCCAACGCCTGGCGCTTCGACCACATCGTCGACCTGGCGGCGCAAAACGGCGTCTACCTGCAGGTCGATACCATGAACCACGGCCAACTCTCCATCAACATCGACAAGGAATGGGACCAGAACCCGTTCAATGCCGCGCGGGGTGGCTTTTTAAAACAGCCCGAGGACTATTTCACCGACCCCCGCGCCCGCCAGTACCACAAGAACAAGCTCCGCTACATCGTCGCCCGGTGGGGGTACAGCCCCAATGTCATGGCCTGGACACTGCTGACGGAGGTTGAGTTCACGGGCGAATACTTCCGGTTCGCCTTCGAAAAAGGCGATCCTCCCGGCAGTTACCCCAAGACCACGGCCTGGCACAAGGAGATGGCCGCCTACCTCAAGGAGATCGACCCCTGGAAGCACTTGGTGGGCACCCACTTTTCCCACCCCCAGCGGGGCGGTGACATCTGGAAACTGCCTGAGATCGATTTCGCCGAGAGCAATGTCTACACCGGCTTCCTCCAGTTCGGCGGGTTCAAACTGGGGCACATCGGCGACGGCGTGGAAACGGCCATCAACCGGTATTACCATGACATCTTCCGGCACTACGGCAACCCCGTCCTCATCGGCGAGTTCGGCGGCCACTGGTCGGCCAACAGCAAAGACCTGCTCGACTCCGAACTCCACTGCGGCACCTGGGCCATGCTCATGACCCCGCTGGCCGGCAGTACCGGTTTCTGGTGGTGGCCCCATGTCCATTTCACCGAACAGTACGGCGTATACAAAGCCGCGTCGCAGTTCATGCGCGGCGAAGACCTGCGCAAGCTCCAGCTCAAGCGGACCCAGGCCGCCGTGGCCGCCATTCCGCCCGCCCCCGCCCCCCAGGGCGACGAAGCGCCCCTCGCCCTCGCCCTCAAGGGCCCCGATACATTCTGGGCCTGGGTCTACCACCCCCGCGCCGTGGCCCGGTTCCTGGACACCAGGAATAAGACCATCCCCGTCGAACGGTACGCCGGCGACTTCCAGAAAGGCATCCCGGTCCACGACATGGAACTGGTCATCCCCAAGCTACAACCAGGCACCTGGCAGGCCGAGTTCTGGAACACCTACACCGGCCAACCCATCGGCACCACGACTGTCACCGTCACCAAAGACGCCCCCGACATCCGCATCCCTCTTCCCGCCTTCACCAATGATATGGCGATCAAGCTTAAGCGGACGGGCGTGTAACTCCGCCTCTTGCATTGAACATTGTAAATTGGGTGCAGTTTTCATTTTACGTAACACCTATGCCGTCCGTTAACCCAAGTACTGCTTCCAAAATTCCGGCCATCTGTTCGATTTCACAAAACTGCGCAGATATAAGACATGTTGCCCGCCCTCCCGGGACCACCGCATACCGCTCCGGCATAAGTGCCCGTAAATGAATAAAGTATCCATTTCGACATAGAGATTCCGTCCGCAGCCAAGGCGCGAGGAGGAGCCGTATCAATGGAAAGATCCGGCGTCGACGAGCAACGCCGGATGCGGACGGAAGATCATGTCCCTT
>JBDREB010000048.1:0-3172 GCA_043820325.1 Planctomycetota bacterium
GCCGGTTTTTGGACAGATCAAGAGCGGACGGGGATTCGACTCGTTTTACGGGCGGGAACTGGCCTCCGCCAAGGGCGAGTGGGATCTGATCTGCGGGACGCACAACCTGCTGAAGCTGTTTGCGAGGACGCGGGCGATGCAGAATTGAGGCAATGAGGCGGGCTGGCGCATTGCCGCGGTCGCCCGGCGTCACCGATTGGGCTGGAAAAACAAGCTTGTCAGCATAAAAGTGGCGCCATTTTGTACCAGCGCGCACTTTTTATCCGGCTTTTATGGGCGGCAGTGTACTGGAGGTCTGATGAAAATGATTGCGCAACAGGCTCTAAAGTGTTACTAAACATCCAGCACCACCGTGATCGTATAATCGCCCTCGTTCCCGGTCAGCCTGAGGTCGTGGTAGGTGATGGCCTTGAGGAGGGTATGGACTTCTCCGGCGTCGGCCAGGGGTTCGCTGTAGATCACCGCCCGGCAGGAAAGTTCATCGGCCTGTTCCACTTCCACGCGATCAACCCGCCGGCGGTCGACATCAAGCATCAGGTGAAGGGTCCGCAGAAGTTCCACGAGCAGTTCCTCGAACGAACCTTCCCGCAGTTCAACGGTCCGCGGCGTGCCCCGCTTCAGGCGCCGGCGCCCAAAGACGATGGCGACGAAACCATCGGCCGCGGCCTGGAGCAGGGCGGCGTGGGTCGTGCCGGTGAGGCACAGACCCGTGTCGGCGGTGTGGTCGAGGACCGCGAACTTTCCGTTACAGTGGCGGGAAGGCGGCATTAAAGGCCCTCGTCAATATGCGGATCAGTCGGAAAGTCAGAAGGTCGGAATGGTTGGAGCAAACCTTTGGAGGTCATTGTAACCGGTCTCCCCTGGTCACCTTCTTTCCAATGCCTTTATTTCCTTCTCAGGCTTTCCGACTTTCCGACCTTCCGACTTTATACCACTGTCTTTGATCTTACAGCTCCGCCTTCCCCATCCCCTCGCCCGGCAGGACCTTGGGCCCGTTCTTGCTGAAATAATCCAGGATGAAGGCGATCTTGTTGGAGGCGTCGATGAAGGCCTTGGCCGCGCCGCGCACGGTGTCCGTGTCGTGGCCGAACCCGTTGACCTTGAACTTGCCCTTTTTCACGGTGATCTTCTCGATGCCCACCGCGTCGGAGCCCGATTCCTCGGCCAGCGAACTGTAGTCGCTCACCTGCAGGTCCAGCCCAGTCAGTTTGTTCACTGCGTGCGCCGAGGCGTCGATCATGCCGTTGCCCGAACCCGTGGCGGTCATCTCCTTGCCGTCCACCTCCATGGTGATCACGGCGTCGCCTTCGCGGTTGCGGATGTCGGCCCGAAACCCGGTCAGTCGGTAGCGGTCGGGGACCTCGGGCAGGCCGGCCACGGCCATGACCAGGTGGGCGTCGTCGATCTCCTTCTCGGCGTCGGCGATGCGCGTGAAATTGTCGTTGATCCGGTTCAGCTCGTCCTCGGTGAAGGGGAATCCCAACTCCGTGATCTTGGCGCGCAGGGCGTTGCGGCCCGAGCGGGGCCCAAAGGTGATCACCGAGGCGTTGCCGTAGCGTTCGGCGTCCATCCACTCGTAGGTCTTCTTGGACTTGATCACCCCGTCCTGGTGGATGCCGGCCTCGTGGGCGAAGGCGTTCACGCCCACCACCGCCTTGTTGCGCTGGGGGTAATTGCCCGTGAACTTGCCGATCATGCGGCTGGTCTCGCACAGCAGGGCCGAGTCGAGATTGAATGCGAACCGGTCGTTCATGCGTTCCTGCACGATGGCTACGAATTCCTCCATCGAGGCATTGCCGGCGCGTTCGCCGATGCCGTTGACGGTGAGTTCGGCCTGGCGGCAGCCGCCCTCGATCGCGGCCAGGGTGTTGGCCGTGGCCAGCCCCAGGTCGTTGTGGTTGTGGACCGAGAAGATCACCCGGGCGATGTCGACCTGGCCGCGCACGCCCTCGATGGCCGCGCGGACTTTCTCGCGCATGTCCCACGGCAGCATGTAGCCCACCGTGTCGGGCAGGTTGATGGTGGTGGCGCCGGCCTTGATCACGGCGGTGACGATGCGGATGATGTAGCCGGTCTCGCTGCGGCCGAAGTCCTCGCAGGAGAACTCGACATCCCTGGTGTATTCGCAGGCGATGCGCACATTCTTCACGGCGATGTCGGCGATCTCCTGCTCGCTCTTGCGCAGCTTGTCCTTGGCATGGATCTGGCTGGTGGCGATGAAGGTGTGAATGCGCCCCTTGCCGCGGGCGATGGCCGGCTCCAATGCTTCACCCGCGCGGCGGATGTCAGCCTCCACGCACCGGGAGAGGCCGGCGATCACGGGGCCGTCGATGGCCTTGGCGATCGCGTTCACGGACTTGAAGTCGCCGGGCGATGAAATGGGGAAGCCCGCTTCGATCACATCCACTTTCATCTTGGCTAGGTTCTCGGCGATCTTGGTCTTCTCGTATTCGTTCATGTGGAATCCGCTCGACTGTTCGCCGTCGCGCAGGGTGGTGTCGAAGATGATGATCCGTTCTTGGGCAGTCATGGGTTCGATCCTTTATGTATGCATCTGGTAAGGGTTGGAATTACACCGGTGCCGCGTTCGCGGGGCGACTATGTATTTCTCCTGAGACTTCGACAGCACTTTTGCAGATACACCGGCCATCGGCTTACGGAAACGAAAGGCGTAACGGTATGCGGCTGGCGGCTTACGGTCCGGATCAAAGCCGTACACCGTATACCGTAGACCGTTTCGCCTATCGCAACCGTATACCGCTCTTTGGTTGCGGCCGCAGGCCGCGCTAAGTACACCGCCCCATAATTAAGGGGCCAGATCTCAATCATCATAATGACCCGATTCCGGAACGCTGGTTCATGCCGGATCTTGTTTGGTAGGGGTACAGCATGCCGTGCCCAGCCCAATTGGACCCAAAACAAGCGTCGTCCCGGGCTGGATCTTCCTCGACTCCGTCCACAAGCTGGCGTACGCGAGGGCACGGCATGCCGTGCCCCTACAGCGGAAAAGAATGCCACGGTGGTACCGGCGCGCCCTCTTTTGACCCCTTTATTATGGGGCGCTGTACTAAGGCAGTGGAATACGGGCTGGTGCATCGGCCGACGGACAAGGTGCTGTACATCGGGATCGATGAGCTGGCGCGGCGACGCGGGCATGTATACCAGACCAATG
>JBDREB010000049.1:0-5692 GCA_043820325.1 Planctomycetota bacterium
GCTCCAAGCATGGCGCAGATAACTTCTGCCTTATTCGCTCAATCATCTCGACAACCGTCAAGCAGACCGGTAAGGTCATGGATGCCATAGGTGCCTTGACCAAAGGGATTCCACCAGATATCAGCACCTGAATAGTAACTACTTTATTCATTTACGGGCACTTACGCCAACTACGCTTTTCCGAAGCGTTGGCGCATAAAGCGGGCACTTGCGCGGATCATGCGCCGCGCTCGTAGAGATCATTGCAGCCGATCCTCATTACGCGCGTATAACCGAACTGGCCGACATAATCGCGCACCGCGGAACTCGCGCCCCGCGAGTTGTCTTCGATCAACAGGAGCCCGGGCTTGAATGTACCGAGGCCGGCGCCTTTAAGGACTTCAAGCTCGGCGCCCTCGACATCGATGCTGATCCAATCGACATCCTCAAGCCCATGCTGCGCAACCAGGCCCCGCAGTGTGCGTGCAGGCACCGTGACCGCCTCGATCGTACCGCCCTGGGCCGTGATGCGGCGCAGATGGCGTCCGTCGGCGGACACGAAGCTCAGGGTGTCGTGACCGGAAGTGCCGCGCACCATCGAGAAGGTCGTTTCGCCGCCATCGCGGGTGCCCAGCGCCGCATGTACCACCAGCGCCTCGGGGCGCGATCGCCGGCACTGTGCGGCAAGGTCCGGGTGGGCCTCGACCAGCATGCCGCGCCACCCGATCTGTTCGAAGAACAGGCTATTGCTGAGTGTGCTGCCGTCATACGCGCCGATCTCGATGAACACCCCCTTGGGCTTGAATCCGCAGCGCCCCCAAAGGAAATACTCTTCGCCGTGCTGGGCGTGCGAAACGGCTGCCGCGCCGCGCTCGCCGCATCGCACCCGCACCTCCGCGTGCAAGGCGGCGCGGCTGATGGTCGCGATCTGCCCACGGAGCGCCGTCACGGCGAGCGTCTGCCGGCGCTGACGGAGACTGTGCCCGTGCAGTTTCTTCCATAGCCAGGCGTTGGCGGCCAGCGCGACAAGGGCGGTGGCGAGAGACACGAGGGCAAGCTGTTCCATCATGTAGTTGACTCCCAATGTTTACAGCCGGCGCGGACGCGACAGCCGTAACGGCACCAAAACATAGCGGCAGCCGGCGCCGTTTTTCCAGCCTGTATTGCACGACGGCGGGTGTGGTTTGCCGGCACGCGGCAACGGCTTGCTTCCGGTCGGTATTGTATCATCGTAACGGGCAGAATCAACCGGAAACTGCTCGTGGGGGTGGGGCGCATGGGAAATGCCCGCGATAAACACCCCTGCGCATCCATGGCAACCTCCTTGTGATATCAGGCGCGTTCAGGCCTTGCACCGGTGCGGTTTCTTCATTGATCCCGGCGGAAGATGGTCTTGCGCCAGAATTCCCGCCATTTTTTTCGCATCAGCTTGATTCCCCGGAGATCGGGACGAAAGTACATTTCGTACAACCTCCGTTCGGTTTTCAGGCCCCAGCGCCCGCGGTTGCGGCGGTAAGCGGCCTGCAGATCCTGGTCGAAAACATGGGAAAGAAAGTCCACGAAGGTCTTCTCGCGCAGGCATTCAGGTTCGACCCTCTCCGTAAACCACGGTTCAGCCAGCATGTGCCGGTAAAGATCGTCATTCCGATCAATATGTTTTACATGTTCGACCGCCTCTTCCAAAGTCTGGAAATCGTGACAGTTTATAAAGGCTTTGGGATTGAACAGTTTTCCAACGGTCGGATCCCCCCAGTAAATCGGCACGGCATCTGCAGCAGCTGCTTGAGCGAATTTTTCAGTCAGATAGCCGGGCGTCGAGCAGTTCTCGAAAGCGATCACGAATTTGTATTTGGATTGGAACGCCACCTTGTCTGCGACCGGGCCGCCCACATTGTTGCGCCACCTGCCGCCGGAATGAACGGTTTTATAGGCAGAGAGAAGATCGAAGACCTGTGTGCGTTCCCGCGCGCTGTCCCTGAGGTTTGACATGACATAGGCGCAAAATCCCTCTTTGCCCGCAAGCGCTTCATGGGCTGGTTTCCGTGGGACCAGCAGTTGAGCATAGGCGTCCGGGTAGAGCTTAATGATCGGCAACCAGCAGTAGCGGTCGCCAAAGGACATTTTGTCGAAACCCAAAGCGTAATCGCAAACGTTGAAATCGGGAGATACATTTTCCCCGGTTATGAATATGCGGACGCCGGAATACTGTAACACTTCGTACCCCCGGGAGGAATGGAAGACATAGTCGGCATTGCGGTCGGTCGTGAGAACGATGTCGTACCGGTCTGCGATGTACGGCCGGATGAATCCGAACATTTCCGGCTTGTGTCCGTAATCGACCACGGCAATCCGCTTGACCGGTTTGGGTGCCATTCGTTTGTATCCTCCAGCATATTACCATCACAATCGATATATTTCACCCGTGTGCAGTCGACGGAGTTTAAATATTGTAATCTCGCGGACGGGGTTGTCAAGGACAAATGAAATTGGAGAAGACGGTCACGGTGCCGGGGCCTGCGGGCTGTCGCCCGGCGCGTCACCCGGGGTGTAAAACCAGTTGACTTTGTCTGCTTTAACTGTATAATTATGCAGTATTTAAGTTGACCCTGGCAAGAGGGATCCGATGGTCCTCGGGGATATTTTGTTTCGAACACGCAGTTACACTCCGTTGCCGTTCATCGTCGCCATGCTCGCCATTCCCTACGGGTGGTCGCAGTGGGCGCCGGCGCGGGGCGACTGGCGTTCGGCCGGGATCATCATCGCCGCCGGTCTCCTGGTCATGGCCGCGGGCGAGGCCCTGCGGGTGGTGGCGGTGGCCCATGCGTCGCCGGCCACGCGGACCCGGATCGTGGGCGCGTCGCGCCTCTTCTGCCGCGGACCGTACGCCCATGTCCGCAACCCGCTTTATATCGGCAACTTCCTCATCTTGGCCGGGACGCTGATCATGGCCTGGAGTTGGTTCCCGTGGCTTGCCGTGATCGGCGTGGTTTCCTGTTGCGTCCAGTACGCCCTGATCGTGCGGCTCGAGGAACAGGCGCTGGTGCGGGACCTCGGCGACGAATACCTGGAATACAAACGCCTCGTGCCCCGGTTCATCCCCCGGTTCACCCCGCACCGGTTCGGTGACGACCGGGTCCCCGACTATGCCAGGGCGCGGCAGAGTGAGCGGCGCACCTTCACCTCCGAAATCATCCTGGCGGGGCTCATCCTGCTGCGGTGGTACCTGGTGTTCAGGCAGGGGTGACGCGCGGTGGGATGGCGCCCGTTGCTCCTGATCATCGGCGGCCTGGCCGCCGCCGCGGGGTTCGGGCAGGAGCCCGGACCGGCGGGGGACGGGGGCCCGCCCGCGGCCGCGACACCCGCACCCGGTCCGGCCGACCAACTGGTCATTGAAAGCACCGGCCCCGCGGCGGGGGACGAGGACGCGGTGCGCGTGGACCTCAAACGCAAAACGCTGGTGCAGGGCGGCGGCGTGCGCGCTGTGCGCGGGGCGGTATCGCTCACCTGCGACAGCCTGGTGGCCTACCTGGATACGGAGGAGGTCTACGCCGAGGGGCAGGTGATCCTGACCGACGGCGGCCTCCGCCTGACCGCCGACCGGATCTACTACGATTTCCGCAATGACCGGGGCGTGATGGCCAACGCCCGGATCGTCCGCGGCCTGGCCCGGCCGGGCACGATGGTGGAGTGGGTCGTTCACGCCGACCGGCTGGTGCGCAACGGCCGCGACACCTTCACCGCCGACAAGGCGTGGGTCTCCACCTGCGGGTATGCCGTGCCTCATTACCGGTTCAGTATGAGCCGCGTGGTCATCAACCCGGGCCGGCTCATCACCGCCCGCAACATGGTGCTCTACCTCGGCAATGTGCCGGTCTTCTACTACCCCTGGTTCCGCCACGACCTGGCGCATGACTGGCTGCCGCAGGACTACCGGTTGGGCAACTCGTCCGTGCTGGGGGATTTTTTAAAGACCAGCTGGGAGCTCTTTCAGAACGACCACATGCAGCTTCTGGCGCGGCTGGACTTCACCGCACTGAGGGGTAACGGGCTGGGCGCCGACATCGCCTACCGGGACCGCCAGGAGCTCGAAGGGCTGCTGCAGTACTATGTCATCAACGATGCCGCGGAGGGGGGCCTCCGGCGCGAGCGGCTGGTATGGGACCATTTCCAGCATATCGCCGGCGCGGGGCTGACCATGGCCGCGCAGGTCTATTCCTATTCGGACCGCGATTTCGGCGGCCTCTTTTTCCGTTCCGAATACCGGCAGCAGCGCGAGTCGGCCCCGTTCGGCGCCGTCCACCAGGCGTTCGGGCTGGGCGAAGCCACCCTGGTCTACAGCGGCCCCTTCGACGATTTCCAGGACAATGTCCGCTACTACGCCCCCGGCGCCGCGGCCGCCATCGGGCCGCTGGAGGTTTTTCCGCACACCTACCTTGCGTTCAGCACTTTCCTGGCCCGGAGCGGCCTGGCCCGCGACGAGATGCTCGCGCTGGACGACATCACGCGTGATCGCTTCCAGGCCGCGCTGGGGTTGACCGTGAAAACCGACCTCGGGCCCCTGGTCTGCGACCTGACCGCCGGCGGCGCTCTGGCGTGGTACGATGCCTACCTGACCCCCACCGACACGCCCAACCGCGCCCAGCCGTTCGCCGAGGCGCGGCTGGCGACCCTGATCGCGGCCGTTTTCCCGTTCGACGCCCCGGTGCCGGGCATCCGCGGCCTGCGGCACACGATCGAGCCTTCCCTGCGATTCCATCGCGGGTTCGACCCGGGCATCCCCAACGCGGCCGTGGACCAGATCGACTCGTACGACGACCTGCGCGCCGACCGGTACATCGAACCCGCCCTGCGGTCCTTGCTGGCCGGGTCGACGGAGGAGGGGTGGCGGGAACTGGCCGTCATCGAGGGCCGCTTCCGCTACTACGACGATCCCGGCCTGGCCGCGGTCAACAACGGCGGCGAGCAATGGGGCGACATCGCCTTCAGCCTGAGCCTCAATCCCCTGGCCGACCTGGGGTTGCGGGGGGGCGGCACCCTGGACGCGGGCGATCAGCGCTTTGAGGAGCTCTATGCCGGCCTGCGCTGGAAATGGGGGCGCAACCTGGCGCTTCAGGTCCAGGATTTCCGCGGCCCGGGGAACCGCAGCGTGCTGGGCGGAATGGAATTCGCGGCCGATGTCAAGTGGAGCCTGGGTGCCTCAGCGCGGTACGACACGCGCGCCGGCGAATATGATGAATGGCGGATCTTCGTCAACCGGGTCTTCCACGAGTGGGAGGCGGTGTTCACGGCATCCTACGACCGTGAACGCAACGACAAGGCGCTGGGCTTCACCCTGCGGATGATCCGTTCCGAGGAACCCGATATCGCCCTGCGCGAAGGCGCCGTCATCGCCCCCGATGCGGAGGCCGACCTGCTTTTCCTGGACCGTTAGTCCCTTACGAGGCGAATTGCGTGTAAAACGCATCAGATGTATTCGTAGTTACTCGTGCTGACTGTCGCCCATCGACAAGCTCCACATCACAAGTTCCAAGCTCCAAATGATCGATCCAAACGGAGCGATCGATCGCAAATGCAGATTTCCTGATCCCGGCGGAAAATGCTTTGGCACTTTTTGGCGTCAGCCAGGCGCGTGAATCAACCATAGGCCGGTTTGGGTGGTTAGTGCCCGTAAATAAACAACCTATCCATTTCGCGTGCGGTGCAGAGTGATGGT
>JBDREB010000050.1:0-3707 GCA_043820325.1 Planctomycetota bacterium
CCGCCACGGTGGCGACAGCCGGAGGTTCGACCCGCTGGATTTTATAGCGCAAATCGTCCTCCACATCCCCGATGTGCACGAGAAAACCGTGATCTACTATGGCTGGTACTCCAACCGGACCCGGGCCCGGCGGGCAAAACAAGACCAGGCCGGCGCCCCCGCTACCCATGCGCCCGCGGGCGAGCCCAAGCTCCCCCTGGCCGTCCGGCGCGCGTGGGCGGCCATGATCAAGCGGGTATACGAGGTCGCCCCGCTCATCTGCCCCCATTGCAAAGCGACCATGCGCATCGTGTCGTACATCGAAGACGAGGATGTCATCTACCGGATCCTGAAGCACCTGGACCTCCTGGGCAAAGATTCCCCTGTGGGCGAGGTCCGCGTGCGGGGTGCGCCCGAACCCCCGGCCCCAAGCGCGTAATAATCGAGGATCCCATTTCACCATCCTGGGTCCTGTCGCCATTCCGCAATCCGCATTCTGCAATCCGTAATTGAACGGGGCATCTGCCCTCATATCGGCCGCATTTACCCTTGACAACCCCGGCCATGGGGCTACAATGGGGGCGTTCGCGGCATGGAGATCGACCAATACCGTCCGGCAGGGAGCCAGGGAGGATGGAAGGGCATGGAAGATGGAAAACAGCAGATCCAAGTTCCAGAAAATGGAACAGGAAAATATGAAAAAGGCAGATATTATGAAATTTATCCAGTTAATGGTGGCCTGCCTGTTGTTGCCGGTCGCCGCCTGGTGCGATGAGCGCGATTGGAGCCTCGGTGCGTACGGCGGCCAGTACTACGACACAGCGCCGTACCGCATCATCAAGGGCAATTTCCTCAACCAGTACATCTTTGCGCTGACCGCCAGCAAGACCATCTGGCGCTCCGAAAGCTTGCCGCTGGCCCTCGAGATGGACGGCATGATCGGCCACCAATATGGCGTGGCCACTCTCCAGGAATTTGCCATTGCGCCGGTATTGCGCTGGAGCGGCTTCCCCTGGAACGAGGCGCTGCCCACCAGCTTTCGCTTCGGCCCCCTGGGCTACTCTTATACCACCATCGTGAGTCCGCTGGAGCGCGGGCCGACTGGCGAAGGCAGTCGCCATCTGAACTTTCTGCTGATCGAGGCGACCTTTTCCGGGTCCCAGTCGCCATTGGACGAAGTCTTTGTGCGGCTGCATCATCGTTGCACCATCTATGACCTGATCAACAACTATGGCGCCAACGGCCAGGATTTTCTTGCCTTGGGGTACCGACGCTTATTTTGAACGCCGCCTGAGCACCGAGCCGCAGCGCCTTGCCCAGGCGAAACTGTACACGGCACTTGACAAGGGGGGCGCCTCACACTTTCTCATCCCTCTGCCCTCCATAATAATTCGTAGTGACCGTCACGCCGTCACCATCCAGGGCATAATCGCCCAATCCCTGCACCCCGTCCTTACAACCGGGCACCACGGCAAATCCGGCAGCATGCAAAGAGTAGGGGACAGTGGTACTTTAGCACATTATCTCCGATAAAAACACTTGACAAATCTCCGGTGTGGATATCATGTAAGGCATGCCACGAAGAGCACGGATCGATTTTGAGGGCGTTGAAAACCTTGAGCGGAGTCGAAAGGCCCTGCATCATGTGATGGTGCGGGGGCTGGAGCGTCGGGAAATATTCCAGGACGACCAGGACCGCGAGTCATTCCTCAACCGCCTCGAGATCGCCCTGGAGCAGACCGCAGCCACATGCCACGCCTTCGCCCTCATGCCCAACCATGTCCACCTGCTCATCACCTCCGGCAAGCCGTCGGCATACAGCCGGAAGACCTGCTGCGGCGTGGGCATGCCAACGCCCGTTCCCGTGGGCGCGCGCTGGTGTGCAAATGGATGACCGTGGACCTGTGCGAATCATATGTCCGAGTCGGTGCCCGGCTGGGGATCAGCCGGCAGTCGGTGGCCCGCAGGGCCGAATCGGCCGCCGGATCGAGCGGGAGCTTAAGGTGTCATTACAGGAACGGGCGGGATCATGAGCGGAGGTCGCACATGTGGAGCGGAACGACCGGCGGCGGCCTCTTCCCTGCAAACATCGTGGGAGAGATAAGGTGCAAAAGCACCACTGTCCCCAACTCTTGGCTGCGTCAAATTGGCTATTAAACGCTGTATTTGTGGAGAATTGCCATGAACGCTCCATATACCGATACGCTACTTGGCAGGTGGAGCGATACGCCAGCAATACCCAAAATCATTGCCCTTTTGTCCCAAGACAGGGAAAGGGAATTTTCGGTCGGTGAGATCATCAAGGCCACTGGCGTGGGCAAGACCACATAGGGGTGACCGGCCGGTCGCCCGTTTTCCTGCGCAGGCACAGCCGCGCAACACAGGCTCCGCGCGGAGTGGCCAAGGAATTTAATGATTGACAAAACCAATCCCGTCATATAATCATCACTTTCCGCCGGCAAACTTGCCTGGCAATTGGTAGCTGACAGGTGGTGATTGTGGATAAGCGTGATATCCCTCCCTTGTTATGCTGACCGGCGCCATTATCGGCGCGGGTGGTATAATCCTCATAGTCCTCGGCAATCCGGAGTATGTGGGGTTATCGACATAGAGCTGCTCCGGAATGCCGCGCTTATAAAAAGCCGCCTTCAGAAACTGTCTTCCCGACGACGGCTGGTCGAAGACAGATATCTCCCGGATTTCAGTTGACATTCCCAGCCATAAGATAAAATAATACAACTGTACTATAAAGTGATATTCAGGAGGAACGCCGTGAAAAAGAACATTACCGTCAGTCTACCGGAAGAGATCAAATACGATCTTGACCTGCTCACCAAGGAGGACGGGGTCACCCGCAGTGACATTGTCCGGGAATCGCTCAGGGATTACATCTTCATCCGGAAATTCAAGGCGCTTCGCCGGACCATGACCGCCCGGGCCAAGGCTCAAGGCATCCATACGGATGACGATGTATTCAAGCGCCTGGCATGAAGATCATTTTCGACACCAATGTCCTCATATCCGCGTTCATCAGCCATGGCCATTGCGCGGAACTGTTTGAACATTGCATCCGCAACCATGAATTGGCGGTCTCCGAGTTCATCATCGGGGAATTTCAGGATAAACTGCTGACCGTGTTCAACATGCCTGCCGGACAGGTCACAGCCGCCGTTTCCCTGCTCCGGAGCCGCCTGGAAGTGGTCGAACCGGTCCGTTTCGATACACCGGCCTGCCGCGATGCGGATGATGACGCCATTCTCGGCACCGCCGTGCGTGTGCATGCCGTCTGCATCGTCACGGGCGACAAGGACTTGCTCGACATGAAAAAGTTCCGGGAAGTCGACATCATCCTGCCCGCCGCGTTCTGGAAATACGAAGAAGGCCGTTGATCGGCGTCTGCCCATCTCCTGTAGCTGCGACCCTTGCGGTCGCCATCTTAAAGGAGGAGCGAGTGCAGACCCTCCTTTGCCTGGGCGCTATGGAGGGCGAGATGCGGAGTGCGGATTAAGTCGTACCCGGAGGCAGGGGCAAGCCCTACAGCTACATGATCAAACCGGGGGAATTGAAGATCCGGGGTATGCACCTGACTCAAGTGCAGATTTCCTGATCCCGGCGGAAAATGCTTTGGCACTTTTTGGCGTCAGCCAGGCGCGTGAATCAACCATAGGCCGGTTTGGGTGGTTACCGTAGGGGCGGGTTTGAAACCCGCCCTTTATTGCCGTTTCGCG
>JBDREB010000051.1:0-8180 GCA_043820325.1 Planctomycetota bacterium
GGAGGATTCCCAAGAAAAGATAGTGCCTTATCTATGTGCCATTCGGGCTTGACCCCGCCTCCGGATGGGCGACCGCAAGGGTCGCAGCTACGGGGAAAAGCGCGCACACAGTAGGATTGTGGACTTTTTGCGAGTCCGTCATGAATAAGTACGGCCCATGATACTGATTTTGGCAAATAAATACATAAAAAGATATTATATGTGATATATTGTGATATTAAAATAACCACAAAGCATTTATTAAAGGCATTATATGAATAATATAGTTGCCGGGTTAAATAGGGCTCTATTTTTTTGTTTGATTTTTCAGCAAGGATCGGTATAATATAAATGGCGATTGCCTATCCCACGGCCCGGCCCGGGCCGGCGGCGGGGATCGCCCAACTTTGGCTGGGAGCCTGCATTGGAGATCAAGAGCCGTAAAAAGGGATATAACCAGATCATGGCGGTCCTCCGGGAGAAGATCACCACCCACATGTTCGTGGGCGAAAAGATCGCCTCCCAGCGGGAGCTGGCCGTGCAGTTCGGCGTCTCCCAGAACATCATCATACCGCGTGCTCAACCAGCTGGCGCGGGAAGGACTGGTGGTGCGCAAGAAACGGCTGGGATCATTTGTCCTGCCCGCCAAGGGCCGCCGGACACGGCCGTCCGGGTCCGACGACCTGTGCATCGGGCTGTTCCATTTCAAGCCGGAGGCCTACCTCTACGCGGCCAACCTGGCGCACGCGGTGGTCGATGGCCTTCACGGCGAGATCGAAAAGCTCGACCGCCATCTCCTCTACATCTCCTGCCGGCGGAGCGGCCGCTTGCCCGACCCGGACGACATCCCCTGGAACATACTATACGGGCTGATGGTCCTCAACGTCACCGACCCGGCGGTGCTGGGCGAGATCGGACGGTGGGGTCGCGACCGGACCGTGCTCATCGACGTCAACGGCCGTGACTTCGACCTGCACAGCGTCTCGTTCCGGAATTATGAAGCCGGGGCCGACCTGGCCGCCCTCATGCTCCAGGCCGGGCACCGGCGGTTCCTCATGATCCGCCAGAAGGCCAAAAATCCCCTGGAACTCGACCCGGCCTACACGGAGCGGAACGCGGGCTTCATGGCGGCCGTCAAGGCGGTCCCGGGCGCCACGGTCGCGGTCTGCGATTCTTACCGCAAGGTCGAACGGCCGGCCGCCTATGACCGGTATGTGGCCCGCATCGTCCGTGACCGCGCCTTCACGGCGGTCTTCGCCCCCGGCACCAACCTGTTCCAGGCGCTGCAGCCCTGCTTCGACGAGGCTGGCCTGCGGTTTCCGGCCGATTACTCCGTGGCCGGCGTCGGCGACCCGGGCGGCGAGGGAGTCCCGGGGATCACTCATGTGTCCTTCGACATGACCGAACTGGGACAGGCCGGCGTCCGGCTCCTCGCGGAGCTTGTCGCCCAAAAGCCGGAAGGGCTGCATAACCGCCTGGTGGGCGGCAAGATGATCCCCGGCCATTCCATCGCCCTGCCGCCCAAGGTCTGATATTTGCCGCGCAGTCGCGGAAAGAGGTTTTGCCACGAAGACACAAAGTCACGAAGGTAAGTGGCCGCATGCTTCAGCGTGCGGTGGGACAGAAATCCCGCGGGCTGAAGCCGCGCGGGCTACCATGAGGGAACGACCGGGCTCGGTCCTGCCTCTCCTTCTTGTTTCCGATGGTAGGCCGCATGCTTCAGCGTGCGGTGGGGCGGAGATCCCGCGGGCTGAAGCCGCGCGGGCTACCATGAGGGAACGACCGGGCTTTGTGCCTTGGTGGCGGATATTCTTGATCCTGGCATCAAGGCCATATGCCGTCGGGATCCAACTTTCGGCTTGCATATTCGTTCTCCATTCATATAATTCGAGGTCGTATGCAGGAGACTGGAATGATCCGATCCGTGCTCATCGTGATGCTGGCCGCCGCCTGGGCCCTGGCGGTCGATGTCACGACCATCGATGGCCGCACCTTAAGCGGTGATACCGTGGCGGTCCGGGACGGCATCCTGGAAGTGGGGACCGACCGGATCCCGCTTGAGGATGTGGTCGGGTGCGCCTGGTCCACCGCGGCCGCCGCGCCGTCCGCCGGGCCGGTCTTCGTGTTCCGCAACGGCGATCGGATGGCCGGGACCATCGTCGGCGGCGAAGGGGACCGCCTGACCGTCCGCTCCCGTTCCTTTGGACAGGTATTGATCGATCTCAGGCGCCTGGAGTTCATCCTCTGTTCCGGCGACGGGAAGCTCCCGGCAATGGCCGCACCGCCGGCGGGGGACCGGGTCTGGTTCCCCAACGGCGACAGCCTGGACGGGTTCGTGCGCCGGCTGGCGGCCGACGGCCTGGTCTTCGAATCCGTGGCCGGCACCATGCATTATGCTTACGGCGACCTGGCCGGCGTGGCGTTCCAGCCGATACCCGCGCCCGCGCCCGTGTCCGCCCGTCCCCACATACGCCTGACCACCGCGGAAGGGGAACGGGTCTCGGGCGAAAGCCTGACCGTTTCGGCCGGGGGCGCCACCTTGCAATCGTTCCTTTTCAGCGCGCTTTCGGCCGCGCCCGGCATGGTCCGGGCCTGCGAAGTGGTCAACGGCCGGCTGGTCTACCTGTCCGATCTCACCCCCGCAGCCGTGACCGAGACCCCCTTCTGGGAGGGCGGTTTCACATGGACGCACCGGACCGACCGCAGCGTGGACGGCAATCCGCTCGTCATCGGCGGCCGGTCGTATGCCCGCGGGCTGGGGGTCCATTCCTTCTGCCGCCTGGCGTACGCCGCCGGCGGCCGGTACAGCCGGTTCATCGCCGATATCGGTATCGATGATGAGGTCCTCCAGTACGGCAGCGTGGACTTCATCGTCAAGGGCGACGGCCGGGAACTCTTCCGGCGCGCAGGCGTGGACACGGCGATGGACCCCGTTCCGGTCAGCGTGGATGTGACCGGTGTGGGGACCCTGGAGCTCATCGTGGATTTCGGCCCGGCCTACGACATCGGCGATCACGCCGACTGGGCGGGCGCCCGCCTGGTACGCGCGCCCGCGGCCGGGGAGACCCGGCCATGAGCGTTTTCAAGGCCCATCCGACCGCGGTCATCGACCAGCCCGCCGCCATCGGCGACGGCACCCGCATCTGGCACTTCAGCCATGTCATGTCCGGCGCGGTGATCGGGAAGGACTGCGTGCTCGGCCAGAATGTGTATGTGGGCGCCCGGGCCCTGATCGGCAACGGCGTGAAGATCCAGAACAACTGCTCGATCTACGACGCGGTCACCCTCGCGGACGAGTCGTTCATCGGTCCCTCGGTGGTCTTCACCAATGTGATGAACCCCCGCGCCTTCGTGGTGCGCAAGGACCAGTACCGGCCGACCCTGGTGGAACGCGGCGCGACCATCGGCGCCAACGCCACCATCGTCTGCGGCGTCACCATCGGGCCCTATGCCTTTGTGGCCGCGGGCAGCGTGGTCGCGCGCGATGTCCCCGCCTATGGCCTGGTCATGGGCGTCCCCGCCCGGCTCAAGGGTTGGGTCTGCCGCTGCGGCGTGCACCTGCCCGCGGGGATCGCGCCCGTTGTCTGCGCTGAATGCGGCCGCCGCTACCGCACCGGCGGCGGGGCGTGTGCAGAGGAGGGGCCGCAATGACCGCCCCGAAGGTGACGCCGCCCGTTCCGCCCGCGGCCGTGGTCCCGCCGGTACCCGCGCCCGCGGCCCTGCCGGCGGTCGCGCCGGCGCCCGCCTCCGCGCCTGACCGTATCGCCCTGACCCGCGCGGAAAAGGCCTCGCTGGCCGATATGGCGGGCCTGGCCGAGTTCCTGTCGTCGAAGCGCCGGATGTTCTGGACGAATTTCCTCATGGGCATGGGGCGCGGCGTCGGTTTCGCGGTCGGCCTGAGCATCGTGGGCGCCTTGTTCGTCGGGATCTGGAACGAGTTCATCAGTGTCACCGGGCTGGGGCGGTTCATCGCTCAGATCATCGGGGAGATCCGCAAGAACCTGCCGTTGGGCCCCTGAAGGGCCGGCGGTCTGATATAACAGGATGAAAGGAAGAGCGTGAAACGCGTAATGTCCGTCATGGCATGCCTGCTGGGATTCTGGGCGACCTCCCTCACCGCCGAACAAGTCGCGTTCCAGGATGAACGCTTTGCCGCCGTTATCCGCTTGGCGCTCGGTAAGCAGCCCCGGGAACAGGTGGCTGTCACCGACATGGGGCGGATCTTCCAGCTGGACTGCCCCAATGCCGGGATCACCGATATCACGGGCCTTGAACACTGCCGCAACCTGACCAGCCTGGACCTCACCGGCAACATGGTCCGGAACATCAAGCCGCTGGCGGGCATGGTCAACCTGGTCAGCCTGCGCCTGACCGGCAACGGCCTGGCCGACATCACGCCCCTGGCGGGCATGCGGTCGCTGAACACGCTCTTCCTCGACGGCAACCGGGTGGTCGACCTGGCCCCCCTGGCCCAGCTGGCGCTTCTGGAATCCCTGAATGCGGCCGGCAACGAGATCCCGGACCTCACCCCGCTGGCCGGGCTGGCGCGGCTCAAACAGCTCGACCTGTCGGGCAATGCGGTCAAGGACCTGCGGCCCCTGGTGGAACTCAAGGCGCTGGTCCGCCTGGACCTTTCCGGCAACCAACTGACCGGGCTGCAGGGGATCGGCGGGCTGGCCGGGCTGGAAACGCTGGACCTGGCCGGCAACGCCCTGGAAGACCTCAAGCCGCTGGCCGGCCTCCGGGGGCTGGTATCCCTCAACCTGGCCGGCAACCGGGTGATCGATGCCTATTACCTCCGCGACCTGCCGCGGCTCAAGTCGCTCGACCTGGCCCGCAACAAGATCGGCGATACCGACCTGCTGGGGGCCATCCATTCGCTGGAATACCTGGGGTTGGGCCAGAACCGGATCAGTGCGATCGCGAAGTGGAACGACCTGAAGAACCTGGCGGTGCTGGACCTCGGCCGCAACCAGATCCGCGACATCAGCTTCGCCGCCGGGCTGGCGGGGTTGACCACATTGAACCTGGCGGGCAACCAGGTGGAGGACATCCGTCCGCTTGAAGGATTGGCCCGGATCGGCCGGCCGGCCGGGGGCTTGACCGCGGGGCTGAACCTGGCCGACAACCGGATCACGGATTTCGCGCCGCTCCTTCGCAACAAGGCTCTGGCCGCCGGTGCCGTGGTGGATATCAGCAACAACCCGGTGGCCGACAAGGCCGGTCTCATCGCCGCCCTGAGCGGCCGGGGCGTACAGGTGGTGAGCTTCCTAATCGAAGGGCCGGCGGCCGTGCCGATCGGCGGCCAGGTTGCGCTGACCGTGGTCGACATCAAGGGCAACGCCCGCACCCCGGTCACGGCCGCCAGCACCTGGCGCGTGACCGCCGGAGGCGAACATGCCGCTTTCGACCCCGCGCGGCCGGGCGTGCTTAAAAACACCAACCGTTCCGGCGCGCCCCAGACCGTGACGGTGGAAGCCGGCATGAAGGACGGGGCGGCCGTCCGTATCGCGCTGTGGACCCTGACCGTGGAGGATGCACCGCGCCTGGTGGACCTCGCCATCAACGGCAACGACCTGGTCCCGGAGGACGGGAATTTCAATTATTTCGCGGTGGCGCGCTGGCAGGGCCGCGACCAGGTGAATGTGACCTCCCAAGCCGCCTGGGAGATCCGCGCGGGCGGGGCGTTCGCACGGTTCGATCCCGGCGTCCCCGGCCGGCTGGTCAACACCAATGTCACGGGCCGCCGCCAGGCGGTGGAGATCGCCTGCCGCTACGCGTGTGACGGCCGGCTCTTTGAAACCGCCCGGCAAGTCGCCGTGGCCGATACGCCTTTTGTCCGGGAACTCCGCCTGACGGGCCCCGGCGTGATCCCGCGCGCCCAGGCGGGCGACTACCGCGTGGTGGCCGCGTGGGTCGGCCGCGAGGAAGAGGATGTCACCGCGCAGGTGACTTGGAAGATCCTGACCGAAGAGGTGCCGGCGCAGTTCGACGCGGCCGCCCCCGGGCGCCTGGTCAGCACCAATACCACCGGCGCCACGGTGATCGTGCGCATCCAGGCCGTGCACGGCACGGGCGCGGCCGCGGTCGGGGCCGAGATGGCCGTACAGCTCGCCGATGAACCGTTCGTGCAGGCGCTGGCGATCGAGGGGCCCGACCGTGTGGTCGAGAACGGCACCGCCACCCTGGCCGTGCAGGCGACCTGGGTCGGCCGCGAAGCCACCCGGCCGGTCGAGGGCGTGATCTGGGCCGTGGAAGGGGATGCCGGCCTGTTTCGGTTCGATCCGGCCGCCCGCACCCTGGCCAACCTGAACACCACCGGCGCGCCGGTCACCATCGCTGTCATTGCCGGCTACAGCGGCGGGGGCGGCACGGCTGAAGCCCGGCGCGAGATCGTGCTGGAGGACGCGCCCTACCTCACCGGCATCGCCATCACCGGGCCGGCGGTCATTGCCGAGGACGGCACGGGTGCTTTCACCCTTGCCGCCACCTGGGCCGGCCGCGAGGCCGAACCGGCGCCCGCCCAGGCCGTGTGGGCCATTGTCGCGGGCGGTGAATGGGCCGCCCTGGCTGCCGACGGCGGGACCTGCACGATAACCAACACCAATCGTACCGGCGACAACCGTCAGGCCGTCCTGCGTGCCGTCTACACCGGCGGCGGCGTGACCCTTCAGGCCGAGGCCGTGCTCACGCTCAGGGACGAACCCATGCTCGAAGGCTTGCGTGTCGCCGGCCCGGCCGAGCTCGCCGAGAATGGCCGCATGAAACTGGCGGCGACTGCGCTCTGGACCGGCCGGCCGCCGGGCGATGTCACCGGCCGCGCCGCGTGGACCGTCACGGCCGGGCAGGCCTGCGCCGCCTTCGACCGCCTGAACGGCGGCGTGCTGATCAATACCAACCACACCGGGGCCCCCCAGCCCGTCACCATACAGGCCGCTTTCACCAATCGCGATGTCACCCGGACCGCGACCTTTACCCTGGCCATGCTCGACACGCCGTTCGTGAGCGGCATCGCCATCCGCGGCGCCGACATTCTTGACGCCGGGGCCACCCTGGCCCTGTGGGCCGAGGCGCAGTGGTCGGACGGCCGCACCATGGATGTCACCCCCAAGGTCCGCTGGGCCGTCATCGCCGGCGGTGAAGTCGCCGCCTTCGATGCCGCCGTCCCGGGCCTTCTGGTCAACCGCAATGCCGGCGGCGTGAGCCTGCCTGTGCGCGTCAAGGTGGTCTACGGGCCCGGCGGCGCCTTCGCCACCGAGCACGCCCTTACGGCCGCCTCCGTTCCGCCGCCCCCGCCCCCGCCCGTGCCGGCCGTGCTCCAGCCCGGCCGGCCCCTGCCCGCCTCCCTCGCCATCATTGGCGTCGCGCCCGTACCGGCCGGCGGGGCCCTCGACCTCGCGGCCATCGGCACCTGGCCCGACGGTCAAACGGCCCCCATCACCCTTTCGGCCGTCTGGGTCGTGGCCCAGGGCGGCGAATGGGCCGTCTTCGATGCCGCCTTCCCGGGCAGGATCATCAACCGCAACGATACAGGCCAGCCCCAGCCCGTCACCATTCTGGCCGTGGTCGAAACCCCGGAAGGCTCCGTCACGGCCGAGGCCGTCCTCACGCTCCTGCCCGCCGCCCCATAGACCGGCCGGGATCCCGGGGGCAAGGCACGGCCCCGGCCCGACTGACGGTTCATCGCCGACCGGTCTTTGTGTGGACCATTCCCGTTTTTTTCACTTGACCTCCAACCCCGTTCCTGTATAATAAAAGAGGGACTTGCAAAACCTCTCGGTGAGGACATATTGACAAGGGCGATGACTTAATGACATGGTCGGGTTGCGTGTTGTGTGGGTGTCAAGGCCCTTGACTCGCGTCACCGGCGCCAGTTTTGGTCCTTGACGGACAGTCGCGATTCGGCGCCCACGGCCTCCGGTCATGTGGCCCCCGTCACCACCCGCAGTGGTGTTTTACGACAGTCGACCGCCCTACGCGCGGGGTTTCAGCACAGCATCGCGAGCAATTGCTCGACAGCGATAACCAGCAATCCGAAGGACAGGTGCGCCGCCACCTTCACCGCACCCGGACATGCCGTCCGCCGTGGTTATCGTGCAGGTGGGAATTGACCCGCTCGGCACTGCTGCGCGGGGCGATAGCGCATGGCTTGGGCCGGTGCGAATTTCTTCTTCTCGCCGCGACGGGGGTTGTGATCGACG
>JBDREB010000052.1:0-2627 GCA_043820325.1 Planctomycetota bacterium
TCGCGAAACGGCAATAAAGGGCGGGTTTCAAACCCGCCCCTACGGTAACCACCCAAACCGGCCTATGGTTGATTCACGCGCCTGGCTGACGCCAAAAAGTGCCAAAGCATTTTCCGCCGGGATCAGGAAATCTGCAATTAAGGGGCCAAATCTCAATCATCAATAACGACCCGATTCCGGAACGCTGGTTCATGCCGGATCTTGTTTGGTAGGGGTACAGCATGGCAATGCGGAGAAAGATGATGTGCCACGAAGTCACAAAGACAAAAGGGTGCGGGTTTTGATCCGAACCCGACCCGGATCTACCTTTGTGACTTGGTGACTTTGTGGCAGATGTTCCGGGGTTTGGTATGCCGTGCCCAACCCAATTGGACCCAAAACAAGCGTCGTCCCGGGCTGGATCTTCCTCGACTCCGTCCACAAGCCGGCGTACGCGAGGGCACGGCATGCCGTGCCCCTACAGCGGAAAAGAATGCCACGGTGGTACCGGCGCGCCCTCTTTTGCCCCCTTTATTATGGGGCGCTGTACTTAGGAAATGGCGCGCAGCATATTGGATTTGCCAAGTGTTGAAACTGGGCACAATTGCCGCATTGGTCGTTTCCCTATATGCGTTGCGTGCTATGGAACCTGCGGCAGGGGACGACTTCTCCTTGCTCTGGATACCCCCGATGGCCTGGGTGACATTCATATATGCTGCAAGTTTTATAGGTATGATGGCCCATACGGTGGGCATGAGGTTCCAGAATCGTCGGTCTGCCCCGGCCGTCCACAGGTCCTGGCTGGATTTGAACCTGTGGGGCATCGAATTTATGGCTACAGTATATATTTGTTCGTTCCCAAGATGCCCATCTTTGTCGCGTTATACATGGGCGATCCCGCGGCCCGTATAAGGGGAACTTGCAATTTCATGGCCTTGTGCATCGGTCTGGCAACAGGGATCATGGTTCTGCGCGTGGTCCGGGCCTTGCCAGTTGGCAACCTGATGACCGGTCTTGCCACTGGCGCCGTAGCGGCGGCCGGGGGTATCGCGGCACTGTGGACCCCTCCGCCTCCTGACCCACTCCCTGACTTGTCACCCCATGCCGAGATCGGCATTGACCGATCAGAATCTCCGCAGGTCACTTGGCTCAAGTCGTTTAAGAAAGAGATCCAATCCGGGTCCGACAGGATAACCTGTGTTGGCTTCCTGGCCGCCGGCGGTCGGCGGCGAGGCGCCGGGTGAGGTGTTTATCACGCGCGCGTCCCTGACCGAGGAACGCTCCACCGCGCCCGACCCGGCCGAAACCGTGATCGCCCATATCGGCGACAGCATCACGGCCACAAGCTACCTGCCTTTTGACCGGCGCATCGACGCGCTCCTGAACGCCGCCTGCCTGAAAGATTTTCCCGGCCGCCGCATCCGCAACATCAACCTCGAGGTCGACGGGGAGTACATCGGGGAATTCCTCGACACCGGTCGGTACCAGTCGGCGATCAAGGAGCACCTGGCCAAGATCGACATCGCGGTGATCCAGTACGGCAGCAATGACAGCCGCCGGTATGACGCCGCCGAGTTCAAGAAGCGGCTGGGCGCGCTCTGCGACACGCCGGCGGTCGATTACCCGGGGATCCGGTTCGTCATCGCCACCGGGCCCTATATCCACGGCGCCGATGATGCCAATCTGAAGCAGTACGGGCCGTTCTGGCAGGCGGCGCGCGACCTGGCCGCCGCGCGGTCCTTCCCCCTGGCCGATGTGTACAAGGCCTTCGAGGCGCGGAAGGATCATGCCCTTTCCATCAAGGAAGGCGACGCCCATCCCAGCGCGGCGGGTGTTGCGCTCAGGGCCGAGACCGAGTTCGCCGCCCTGCGCACCCTCCTGGCCGCGCCGGCCAAGGCCAAACCGTGATCATCGACCACTCCAACCCATCGGAGTTATAAAGGAAACGGACCATGCGGAAATGCCTGTATCTGGCCATGTGCATGCTGGCCGTGGCCGCAGCCGGGGCGGAGGATTTCAACATCGGCGATCGGCCGTCGGCCATGAACATCGAATTGGGGTTGACCCTGCCCGCACGCGACGACATCTTGATGGTCCTGCGCTACGCCACCAGCCGGGAATTCCTGAATTACCCCAAGACCAACATCGTCCTCGGGTGTGTCTGGCAGGTCTATGAGAACGCGGTCCTGGCCGCGGAGATGGGCCGGATGACCTTTGAAGGCGATATTCTGCCCGAAGACATCAGCACCATGGGGGTTATGTTCGCGCTGACATTCTGAGCATCAACCCGGAACAGGAACAAGACCTGCCACAAAGGTCACAAAAGCCTGCCCTCCGGCTTGACCGGATGGGTACACAAAGGAAGAATTGGCGGGTTCGTCCGGATGGGAAACACTTCTCGCTAAGTACACCGCCCCATAATAAAGGGGTCAAAAGAGGGCGCGCCGGTACCACCGTGGCATTCTTTTCCGCTGTAGGGGCACGGCATGCCGTGCCCTCGCGTGGCCGGCTTGTGGACGGAGTCGATGAAGATCCAGCCCGGGACGACGCTTGTTTTGGGTCCAATTGGGTTGGGCACGGCATACCAAACCCCGGAACATCTGCCACAAAGTCACCAAGTCACAAAGGTAGATCCGGGTCGGGTTCGG
>JBDREB010000053.1:0-2250 GCA_043820325.1 Planctomycetota bacterium
AAGATGTTTGCGGGAAAGATACAGCCGCCGGTCGTTCCGCTCCACATGTGCGACCTCCGCTCATGATCCCGCTCGTTCCTGTAATGACACCTTAAGCTCCCGCTCGATCCGCCGGCCGATATCGGCCCTGCGGGCCACCGATTGTCGGCTGATCACCAGCCGGGCACCGACACGGACATATGATTCGCACAGATCCACGGTCATCCATTTGCACACCAGCGCGCGGCCGCGGGCGCGGGCGTTGGCCGACAGGCCCTCGCCGCCGGTTGGAGACTAATTTCAAAGATCGGGACGGGGGTGTAAATCAATGGTGCTGATGCGGGGCCTGCCGCCCTTTCCAATGAACACGGGCATGATACGCCCACTGGCAGGTAAGTCAATGGAAAAGATGTGCCGATGTTTATCGGTTGGAACTGTTCTTGGCTCGGGCCCTGTTCAGGGCTTCCCCTTGGGAATGTTGTTTTCCAAAGCCTGGGCCAGGACGGGCAGGTCATTCTGCACGGTTTGCCAGAGCACATCCAGATTGATGTCAAAGTAGGCGTGTACCAACCGGTTGCGCATACCGATGATATCGGCCCGGGGAGGCCTGTCAGTTGATCACGAATGGCTACGGAGACCTGGTAGGCCGCCTCGCCGATGATCTCGATGGCCTTGACCAGGGACAGGACGAGCATCCGGTCATTGTCGAGATCGGTGCGCTTGCGGCCTTGCGCGAATGACATGGCCTCACGGGCCGCATCGAGCATGTGCCGCAGGCGGATCGCATCATCCCTGCGCATACTGGACCTCGGCCTCGTCAAGCACGTTTTGCCGGAAATACCGGCTGAGGTCTTCCGCCGTACGCAGGTCGACTTTGCGTCCGCCGAACAAAGCCGAGAGTTCCCGTTCCATCCGGGCTATGGTCAGGAGCCCGGGGATGCGACCGGGAATGAATTCGACCAGTACATCGACATCGCTGTCGGGATTGAAATCAGGGCGCAGTGCCGATCCGAATACCGCCAAACGCCGGATACCGTGTTCGCGGCAATAACCGGCGACCCGGTCCCTGGCAATGGCGATCCGTACATTCATGTTTCGAACTCCCTGCTCTCCGGCTTTTGAACCATTACCGCTGCCATTTGCGGGTCGGTATGGTACGGTTGATAATTATATGGAGATCCTGTGCCAATGTCCAATGAATTCCCGGGAACCGCGCTCATCGGCGCATAGGGTCAGGGACGCGGGCTAAAGCCGCGCGCCTACCATGCGAGGAAGAGATATAGGGAAAGATCCCTCGCCGCCGGTTGGAGACTAATTTTCAAAGATCGGGACGGGGATGTAGATCAATGGTGCTGATGCGGGGCCTGCCGCCCTTTCCAATGAACATGGGCATGATAGCGCGGCCGCCGGGAATGTCAAGTTAAAACGCCGGTGCCGTCATGATCTGATCGTGCACTATACCAGGCCGGCCGGTTTTTGCATGTTCAGTATTGACTCGCGCGGCCGGTGGACGACAATGATGATGTCGTTATTACGGGAGTAGAGCATGTCATATCGCAAACACGGTTTTACGCTCGTCGAGATCCTGGTCGTGGTGGCCATCGTCATGGTCCTGCTGGCCTTCCTTTTCCCGGTGGTGACCATGGCCCGCGAGACGGCCCGGCGCACCGTCTGCGTTTCCAACCTGTACCAGATCGGCCTGGCCTGCCAGACCTATGCCGGCGACAACCGGTCCTTCTTCCCCTACGGTGCCGGATCGATCAATCCCGACCCGCTCATTCCCAAGGTGGTCGCGCCGGGGTACATCGAGAACTCGCGCATCCTCTACTGCCCCAGCGCCCGGTATAACCAGGCCCTGCTGAAAAAGTTTGCTTGAATCCATCCACCTTCATCCTCCCGCTCCGCCCGCGGCGTTTTCATCAAAACCGCCATCCCGGACCGGTCCCGCTATGTCATCGTCCGTCCCTTTTCTGTGCTTCCGCCATCCATTCTACATCCGCCCCAGCGCCAGCTTCAGATTCAGCGCCGCCAGACTGGCGTAGATCCATATCTGTGCGCCGTTCTCGCCCGGATACCGGATCGGCCCAAGCTGGTCGCCCTCCTTGGCATTCCCGATCCGGCCTTCGATCTGGTTACGCTGGTTCTGCTTGTCACGATACCAGCGCTCCGCCTTGCGGTCCTTGGTCTGGGCCGGACGCCCCAGCGGCCGCAAGGACATCTTGATGCCTTTGCCATCCAGGTAGTCCCGGACCGCCCGGTTGCCGTACAGCT
>JBDREB010000054.1:0-3348 GCA_043820325.1 Planctomycetota bacterium
CCGGAAGGGACATGATCTTCCGTCCGCATCCGGCGTTGCTCGTCGACGCCGGATCTTTCCATTGATACGGCTCCTCCTCGCGCCTTGGCTGCGGACGGAATCTCTATGTCGAAATGGATACTTTATTCATTTACGGGCACTTAACGCCAAGATGCGGATTTGAGTTTGACCCACGGCTATAACTCACCGCAAAGACGCAAAGGGTTTGAAGAAGGATCGTAGGTGCAATTCCGCCAACCCCGACCATTCATCCTTTGTGTCCCCGTCCGGTCAAGCCGGAGGGCAGGCTTTTGTGACCTTTGTGGCAGATCCTGTCTTCTCCGAACTATACCCCCTCTGTGCTTCTCTGTGATCTCTGTGGCAATTCTGCTCACAGCCACGCCAAAGCCGCCCGCAGGACCTCGCGCTCGGGCATGCCGTCGCCCTCGGGAAAGATCACCGGGCCGGACATGTAGTCGGCGATGAGCAGGCCGCAGAAGACCGCCTGCCCCCGCCCGGCGCGGCCCGTAATGATCAGCGGCCGGCCCTCGGCGTCGACCGCTTCGACCGTTCCCCTGGGCCCGGGGGCCAGGTATTTCTTCCAGCGAAACGACTGCTGGTAGGTGCCGTAGAGCGCCATCCGGCCGTTACCCGTGGCGGCGATGTCGCGGGTCTCATCGGCATAGGACTCGTAGAACTCGGCCCCACCGCATATGGCCGGAAAGATGGCGTAGCCGCACAGGGAATGGGCCTGGCCGCAGGCGTCGTGGAAGAACATGATCCCCTTCCCGTCCCGGACGCAGAAGTCGACCAGCGTTTCATACAGCCGCGGGCCGTCGTCGATGCCCAGGTACTGGACCGAGGGCAGGATGAGGGCGTCCACGGCCCCCAGGGTGGCGGCGGTGAGATCGCGACAGCGCACGGCCGTGTACCCAAGGTCACCCACGAACTTGCGCGTGAACGGGTATCCGATCACCATGCCGTGCCGGTCCGTGGGATCGTAGATGCCGACGCGCACGACCTCCGGCCGCGGCGCCCACTGGGGTGCGAAGTGGCGGGTCCGGCGGTGACCGAGCCATGCCGCGTGACGGGAGCGGACCAGCCCGGCTACCCGCAGACCGGCGGCGCGCGCCTCTTCATCGGGCAGGGCCCGGATGGCCTTCTCCGCTGCGCCCAGCGCCCGGATTACAGCCGCGGCCGGCTTGCCCGCGTGCCATACGCGGAACGCGCCGCCCAGGCGCGCGGGTACGCCCGCGAACGCGGCGCGAGTCTCCAGAATGTCGCGCAGGAAGACGCCGCCCAGGACCCGCATGTCATCGACCGAACGGCCGTCCCAGGGAAACTCGGCGTAGACGGCCATGGCGCCGTGAGCGATGTAACAGTACCGGGCCATTTCCTCGCCCACCGAGTACCGGTTCAGATAGGGCGCGATGCGCGGCACATTCTGTTTCTGGACCACATCCCAGCGCTCATTGTACCGGGTGGAAGCTTCGGCCTGACGCAGGAACCAGGGCGCCCACAGGTTGTCATCGACCGTGTAGAGGCCGTCCTCGCGCCGGCCGGTCCAGTCGTGGAGATTGATATACAGGCGGGGCCTGAAGGCGTCGACTGCGCGGCGCAGGGCCTGTTCAGCGGGCGCGGTCCCGTCGGGGCTGAAGAGGAGGTCGGGCACGCCCGGACCGGCGGCGACCTGGGCCGCGTGGGGTTCGATGACGAAAGCGAACGAACAGTCTTCAGGTACGCCTTCGGCGGCGAGGTGCGCCAGCATGCCGTCGACCGCGAATGTACCGCTCGTTTCGACCGCCTGGAGGCGGGTGACCACAAGCACGCGGCACGGGCCCGTGCCGGCCCGGATGGCGGGGATGGCGCCCCCCGCGGCCAGCGGCGCGACCGTGAGCCCCGCCTCGCGGGCCTTTTCGTACCGCGCCTCGATCTCCTCCGGCGTGACATCGGGAAAGACCACGGCGCGGCCGGGAGGCAGGCTGACCGTATTGATGCGCCCGCATTCGAGCGGCAGGACCCGGCCGGCGGCGGGCAGGAGGAACAGGCGCTGGAAAGCACGGCATTCGACCCCGAGATCCATGGAGGCGGGGCCGCCGCGGGGCGTCTCGATCTCCACGGCCGTTCCCGATGTAAAGGCGAACCGCGGCCCCGTCGGCCGGCCGTTGATCATCACGCCGGGCATGGATGTCCCGTCTGGTGCCGAATGGGCATGTTCAGCGGCCGCCCATGCGTTCACCGAAAGCACACATCTGGGCCAGGCCGGTGCGGATGATGCTGTTCTCGCCGCCCACGCAGATCAGCCGGCAGTTGCGTTCCTTCACGGCCCGGTAGAGACGCGGCGTGCCGCCGAGGGAGGACCACCACTTGCCCGCCTTGTCCACCGCGGCCGCGATGCGGTCCATGGCCTTGAGGCAGTCACGGTGCATGAAATCGCCCAGATGGCCGGCGGCCTGGCTGAAGTCGCCGGGGCCGAAGAAGACCCCGTCCACCCCTTCGATCGCCGCGATGGCCTCGACCTCGGCCAGGGCCTCGCGGGTCTCGATCTGGATGATGACATAGGTCGCGGCGTTGCGTGCGCGGGCGTAGTCGGCGCCGCCCTGGGTGCCGAAGAACCCGTCCGGCCCGCCCGGGTTGTAACCGCGCCGGCCGCCGGGGAAATGGCCGCCGTCGGGCTCGCGGAACTTGGCCCAGGCAACGATCTCGCGCGCCTGCGCGGCGCTCGTTACCATGGCGGCCATGATGCCCTCCAGCCCAGCCTCCAGCGGCAGCATGATCGCGCGGTAATCCGTGGGCGCCACGCGCGCGAAGACGGAGACATCGCGGCCGCGCACGGCCAGGGTGGTCAGGTACATCTCGCGCGGGCCGATAATGCCGTGTTCAACATCGAGCCAGATGCACCCGATATCGCCCTGGGCGGCCATGAGTTCGGCAAACTGGGGCGAAAGGAACTGGCCAAAGGCGCCCATGTGGACCGTCTCGCCCGCGGCGAGGCGGCGGCGGAGGATGTTTGTTTCTTTTACGGCGGAGGAGCGCTTGCGTGCGGGCATGCGTGACTTCCTTAAACCAAGTTCAAGCCATCATTGCAAATTCATTTAGCAATTAGCATTTTCCGGAAAATGCCGAATTTGCAATGCTGGTAACACTTTACCCAAGTGAAACGATCATAGGAAATCTGGATTGCCCGATCAAGTCGGGCAATGACAGCCCAAGAATAAGCCTGATGCAAATTCAGATTTCCTGATCCCTGTGGGGTGGACTGATGGTTTTCCGGAACGGGTTTGGCGCATTTTCCGCGTGACAAATGGGCTGCGGCGGCTATCCTTTCTGGGGTCTGACTTCAGGATGATTGGTCATGCACCAGATGCT
>JBDREB010000055.1:0-3257 GCA_043820325.1 Planctomycetota bacterium
GTCCCGGGCTGGATCTTCATCGACTCCGTCCACAAGCCGGCGCAAGCGAGGGCACGGCATGCCGTGCCCCTACAGCGGAAAAGAATGCCACGGTGGTACCGGCGCGCCCTCTTTTGACCCCTTTATTGTGGGGCGGTGTACTAAGGAAGATACCCATGCGAAAACTCATCGCGATCATGCTGGTTTCGATCCTCGCCGCCCTGCCGGTCGCGGCCGGCGACAATCCCGTGGGTGTGGTCACCCAGATCAAGGTGATCTCCGACAAGGTGCCGGATGTCACCACGCTCGAGGACTGGAAGCGGTCCTTCATCAAGGAGGGCATGACCGACGAGGAAAAAGCGCTGGCGATCTGGAAGACCGTTGCCATGTTCCAGCACCAGGACAGCGGGGTCATGGAATACCTGCATAACGAGGACATGCTGACCGATGTGATGAAGGTGATCAATGTCTACGGCCATTCCTATTGCGGCATGGCCGCGGCGCATGTGATCACGCCGGCGCGGTATATCGGTCTTGAGGCCCGAGGCTGGACTGTCACCCACCATGTGGTGGCCGAGGTGAAGTGGAACAATGCCTGGCACCGAAACGCGACGAGCATATCGCCCGCGCGGCGAACGAGACCTATACCATCACCTGCGCTGCGGCGCCCATGATGAAGTCGATCATCCTCGAGACCGCGGAGTAAGGCGAAGACAGCCACAGATTACACAGATTGTTGTTCGGAAAAGAGAGAGCCGTAACCACTGATGCACACATTATGCCACACGGATATGGTTCGGATAAGATGAAAACCGCCGCAGATTACACAGATTAATGCAAGGATAATATGGCGGCAACCACGGATACACACGGATCAGGTCCTGAAGGGATATTGTTCATTTCTGGGTGGTTTTCTCCGGCCTTTGCGACCCTTGGGACCATTGCGACTGTGTGACCCTTTGCATGAAGGACCGATGATGATCTACAAGACCTTCAACTACAAGCTCCAGATCCGCCTGGAGGGTGATGAACTCGCCCGGCGGACCGACCTGTTCTGGCAGTACCTGTTCCGTGAGGTGGCGGCGCGGGGATTTACGGGGGTGGTCTTTTACGGGGAAGAGCACCCGTTCGAGCATGTGCTCGATTATAAAACCTTCCCGCACGCGATCGCCACGCCGGCGGCCGTGCGTACGCGCCAGCGCGAGGCGTTCAACCGCATGCTGGCCCACGCCTACGGCCTGAAGACCTTCGTCCAGCACTATGTGTGGCATTTCCCGGCCGCGCCGGCCAAACATGCGGGGTTGGATATCCGCGAAGGTGGGTACGCGCGCCTCTCCGGATACGATATTCCGGTGATCGTCGATTACTGCCGCTATTGTTATCGCGAGGTTTTCCGCCAGTGCCCCGACCTGGACGGCCTCTATTTCAATTTTGGTAACACTTTAGCCGAATGAAATGGCCGGGGTGAGGTCCGCCATGGAAAGCGCATGAATCCACGCCAAAGACTGGATCCCCCGGTCAAGCCGGGGGATGACAGAAAATGATTGACATTGGCCATTCGGTCCTCCCCCTTGTCATTGCCCGATAAGCCTGTCCTCCGGCTTGACCGGGGGAATCGGGCAATCCAGTCCGGAATGAACCGGTTGGTTTCATTCGGCTAAAGTGTGACCAATTTTGAAAGCACGGGGAGCGCCTGCGACCATGTGCTCAAGACGGCCATCCCCGAATGCAACCGCATGGACCCCCGGCCCATCTTCGTCTTCCGCCTGTGGGGGATGCGCGACCGCGACGGCATGCGCCGGATCAGCCGGGCCTACAAGGGGCCTTTCCTTTTCGGGCACAAGATCACTGATACGGCCGACATATACCACATGCCCGTGGCCGACAGCCGCGTATGGGAATGGAAACGGACCGTCCCGGGCGTGGAATTCATGCACCTGGCCGGGCCCTGCCACAACTGCGGCACGAACATCTGCGATCTGGTGTGGGGCGATTACGACTTCGTCCAGGCCCTGCCGGCGAGTTCCCGCAGCCGGGGGGCGGATTCGATATCCTTCCATTGCTCCACCGACATCCTCGCCGCCCGGTTCGACGCTTTCGATCCGCAGAAGACGCCTTTCAGCATCTACAACATCATGCACCTCGAGGCGGCCGTCGACTTCGCCCACGGCCGCAAGCGTACGCCGGCCGGGCGGGAAGCCATGATGGCTGAATGGCTCGCCGTGAGCCCGGCCGCGGGCCGCGCCGCCTGCCGCGCGGTGACCGCCTCGTCGAAGATGGTGCCCCTAGCCGAGCACCAGTTCATGATCACCTCGGCGCTTGAGGGGTGGTGGCTGCCGCGGCGCGCATCGCTCATCCAGCATCCGTACCTCTACATGCCCGTATCCCAATTGAGCCGCCGGCGCGACCTGCCGAAACTGACCGGGGCCTGGATCGACAAGGACCGCGACATGCCCGTGGGCCGGCCCAACGAGACCCGGTACATCATTGATTTCGAGATCACGCCCAAGGGAGAGACCGTGTTCCTCATGAGGAGCGGCGGCCACACCGCGCCGGTCAAACCGGCGACACATTTTGTGCATACCCGGGACAGCTGGACCACCACGGTGCGGATCCCGTTCAAACTCATCGGCACGGTGCCGAAGAAAAACGCGGTGTGGGGGTTCAACATCCGCTCCAACGCGGCGATCATCGTCAATCGCTAATCCTCCTGGGCCCGGTTCCACGAAAGCACGGCCGGTCCGCTGTCGTTGGGACGGGTGCGGTTCGGGTGAAGCACGGTAATCACAGATTCAAGATCGGCAAAGATAAAGCTGTTTGCCGGTTGTGAAATCGAGGCGGATTGCCAAATAAGACGGACTCGCAAAAAGGATCTTTGTCATGCTCCACAGGTCCCGGGACGGTCCTGCCGGTGGTAACCATGCTTCCTCGCAAGTCCTTGTAGCTGCGGGGCTTGACCCCGCCTCCGGATGGGCGACCGCAAGGGTCGCAGCTACTGGGAAAAGCGCGCACACAGTAGGATTGTGGACTTTTTGCGAGTCCGTCAGAATTTAGGATTTGGATACACTGCCACCTGCTGATCAGTGTGCAGACGCAGGTTTGAAACCGAAGGAGAATGACCAATGCACCAACCCAAGCTCACCGTGATCGGCGGGGGCAATGTGGGCGCCACCGCCGCTTTCTTGTGCGCCCGAAAGGAACTGGGGCATGTGACGCTCATCGATGTGGTCGAGGGGCTGGCCCAGGGCAAGGGGCTCGACCAGTGGCAGACCGCACCC
>JBDREB010000056.1:0-4404 GCA_043820325.1 Planctomycetota bacterium
CTGGATCTTCATCGACTCCGTCCACAAGCCGGCGCAAGCGAGGGCACGGCATGCCGTGCCCCTACAGCGGAAAAGAATGCCACGGTGGTACCGGCGCGCCCTCTTTTGACCCCTTTATTATGGGGCGGTGTACTTAGAACAGGTTGCCGGGGCAGAAGATGCCCGCGGGATCGAGAGCCGCCTTGACCGCCCGCATCTGGGTCATACCCTCTTCGCCGAACATGACGGGCAGGAATTTTCGTTTGAGCTTGCCGATGCCGTGTTCGGCCGCCACGCTGCCGCCGTAGGCCACCGCGCGCCGGGCGAACTCCAGGTAGAGGGCCTGGGCCTGCTCCACCTCGGCGAAGTTACGCGGCAGGATATTGACATGCAGGTGGTTGTCGCCGATGTGGCCGAAGATCACATATTCCAGCCCGGCGGCCGCGCACCGCGTGCGGTAGAGCGCGTACATGTCCCGCAGGGCCGCGTCCGGCACGCTCATGTCCGTGCCGACCTTGTGGATGCGGGCATCGGCCTGTTTGCGCCGGGCGATGAGCGTGTTGACGCCCTCCGGGACCGCATGCCGGAATTCCTTGAGCAGGCGCTGTTCGGCCGGTTCCATCCCGCTCCAGGTGTTATCCATGGAGGTGTGGCATCCGGCCAGGAGCGCTTCCCACGCTTCCATGCGGGCCATGAGCTGTTCATCGCCCGCGTAGCTCTGCTCGAAATAGATCGCGGCCCGGAAAGCGGCCGGGATCTCGCGCAGGCGGGACCCCGCGCCCTCTTCGCGGTGTTTGGCGCGCAGCAGTTCCAGGGTCCCGCCGTCGAAGAACTCCAGGGCCAGGGGCTGCACGGCGGCGCTGGTGCGGGCCCGGAGGGTGAATTCGATCGCGTCCTCCCCGGCGGGGAAGAACGCCACCGCGGAAAAAATGGCCGGTTCGGCCGGAATGACCCGCAGGGTGACCTCGACGATCACGCCCAGGGTCCCTTCGGACCCGATGAAGAGGTCGATGAGGTCCATTCCGTCGGCCGCATAATAACCCGCGGCATGTTTGACGGCCGGAATGCGGTAGGCGGGCAGGGGGATCGTGCGGCGGGAGCCGTCGCTTGCCGCGAGCGTGACCCGGCCGGCGGGATCGAACCGGCAGGCGCCCCGTTCCAGGGTCAGGAGTTCGCCGTTGTCGAGCACGACCTTGAGGCCGGCGATGTAGTCGCGGGTCGGGCCGTAATGGAAAGTGCGGGCGCCGGAGGCGTTGGTGGCGCAGGTGCCGCCGATGGAGGCGCTGCGTTCGGTGGGGTCAACCGGGTACCAGAAAGGCCGGGGCTCGCGGTTGAACGCCGCCGCGCCCGGGAGGGCCGGATCGAACCGTTTCTCCGCCACCAGCGCGGCGACCGCATCCAGGGTGATGCCCGGTTCGACGGTCACCAGCCAGCTGTCGTCCGGGCCGGGCCGCACGCCGAGCACCCGGTTCATTTTTTCGACCGACATCAGATAGGGGCCCTGGGGTACGGCCGCGCCGGTGATGCCGGTGCGGGCGCCCGAAACGGTCAGGCCGGCGCCGGCCGCCCGGGCCTGGTTGACCACGGCGGCCGTTTCGGCGGGGGTGACGGGGAAATAGAGGTGGGTGACCGGGCCGCCCTGCATGCGGGATTCATCGACCAGGTAAGCCGGGTGATCCCGGGCGATGGCCGGGCCGGTGATGAGGAGCGGGGCGGCGTGGCTGGTATCCAGCGCGACCGAGGTGATGGAATGAACGGTCACGGTGATACGCGCCTCCGCTACCGGCGTTTGTGGGCAAAGGATGGGGATTATACCGGTCCGGACCGCGGTTTGCAACTCTTTTTCACCGGATTTCCACCTGCCGCGCATCCGGCTCCGGTGCCGCCTGCGGGGGGGGGGCTGGAGGGGTGATCGGGTGCGGGTGCGGAGTCGTACAGCAACACTCCGGCATTGCGACTTTCCGACTTCCGGACTTTTCGACCGCTTGCCGGAGGCAAGGCTCTAATTGCGCCAGATCCGCACCGTGTTATCGGCCGCGGCGGTGGCCAGGAGCGTACCCATCGGGCTGAATGCCACGGTGGTGACATTCCCCCCGTGCCCGGTGAGCGTCTTGAGGCAGAGGCCGGTCTCCAGGTCCCAGAGACGGACCGTGTTGTCCATGCTGCCGGAGGCGAGCACGGCGCCCGAGGGGGCGAAACACAGGGCGCTCACATTGCCCCGGTGGCCGGTCAGGGTGCGAATGCACTTCTGGGTGGTCAGGTCCCAGACCTTGATCGTGTTGTCGGCGCTGCCTGTGGCCAGGCGGTCACCCGCCGGGGTGCAGGCTATCGATTTCACGGCGCTCAGGTGGCCGGTCAGCACGGCGGCGCAGCCGCCCCGGACCGGGTCCCACAGGCGGACCACATAATCGTCGCCGGCGGAGACCAGGAAGGCGCCGTTGGGCGTGAAGGTCAGGGCGGTGACATCGGCCTTGTGGTCGGTGAGCACATGCAGGCAGGTCCCGGCCTGCCAGTCCCAGATCCGCACGGTGTTGTCCTCGCCGCCCGAAGCGAACAGCCGGCCGTCGGGCGCGAAGGCCGCCGTGGTGATCCGGCCCACATGACCGGTGAGTTCCATGAGGCATTGACCCGTGGCCGCGTCCCACAGCCGGATGATGTTGTCGTCACCGGCCGTGGCCAGCGTGGTGCCATCGATGTTGAAGACCGCGGTGTCCACCATCCCGGTATGGCCGGTGGCCATGGTGCGGAACCGCCCCGTGGACCGGTCCCACATCCGCACCGATCCGTCCAGGTTGACCGTGGCCAGCAGGTAGGTGCGCGGGCTGAATGCGGCGGCCGTACCCGGGAAGGTGTAGCGATACACGAAGTCGGTCAGCACCTGCCTGAGGTAGATCAGGTCCTCCATGAACTGCTGGGCCAGGGTCTTGAAGCGGGCCGCGGCGGGAGTATTCGGCCCCGCCGCGGCGATCTGGGAAAGCAGGGTGGCATGATCGCGGGCGATCCGCTCGTAGAGGGCGAGCGCGGCGGTCTGCCGGTTCCGGCGCAGGGTGTCGATCCGGCGGGCCAGGCGGTTGACCTCATCGCTGCCGGTCGGGGCGTACCGGTGCTGGCGGTCGAGTTCGATCTCAAGCCCATCGAGCTCCGCGGACATAACCGCGACTTCCTTGACGGCCTCGGTCCGGGCCTGGCACCACGCCGTCGAAAGCAGGATCGCCAGCAGGGCGAGCGGAAACCAGCGGACCATGCAACTCCTCCTTGGATCGGGAGCCGTGTGCATTGTACCGGCCAGGGACGGGTTGGCAAGGGAAAACCGTTTTGGACTTGCAAATGCGGTGATCGGAGTATAATGCGCGGACTTTGTCTGAACAAGGAATCGGCATGAAATACATCGATGACCCCCTGCGGAAGTATTTCGACGAGGCGGCCTCGGCCAGCGAGACTCCCGGCGGGGGAAGCATCGCGGGCGTTTGCGGGGCGCTTGCCGCGGCCATGATGAGCATGGTCTGCAATTTTACGATCGGCCGGAAGAAATACGCGGCGGTCGAGCCTGAGGCCCGGGAGTTGCTGGCCGCGGCCGGCAGCCGGATGGAGGAGATGCTGCGCCTGGCCGTGGCCGATACGGAGGGCTTTGATGTGATCGCGAAGGCCTACGCCCTGCCCAAGGAGACCGAGGCCGACAAGGCGGCGCGTTCGACCGCCATCGAGGCCGGCTGTCGGGCGGCCATGGATGCCCCGGCGCGGATCTTCGACGGGACACTGGCGATCCTGCGCACCCTGCGTCGGCTGGTGGAGATCGGCAACCGCAATCTCATCAGTGATGTGGGCGTGTCGGCCATCATGGCCCGGGCGGCAGCCGAGGCGGCCGCCATGAATGTGATGATCAACCTCAAGGCTATCAAGGACGAACCCTTCACCAGCGCGCGCCGGGCGGCGCTTGACGCGGGCCTGCGCGAGGCCGACGCGATCGAACGCGAGGTCAAGGCCAAGGTGTGGGCGGCGGTCAGGTAGGCCGCCGGACGGCGGAAGCACAAAATCCTAAATTCTAAACTCTAAACAATCATCAATGGGGAACAAATTCGAAATTATGAACACATGTCAGGGGATGGCCGGCTATTATTATGTGAGCCACTTGCAAAACCCCCTGACCGCTTCTATATGTAGTGGTTATTCTTGTTGCCGCCACCACAGACTGTGGCTTGCTCGCTGACTCTTGGGGGTTTTGCAAGTGGCTCATGTGCTTTGGGCTTTGAAGTTTGTGCCGATTGTTTAGAATTTAGAGTTTAGAATTTGACGGACTCGCAAAAAGGATCTTTGTCATGCTCCACAGGTCCCGGGACGGTCCTGCCGGTGGTAACCATGCTTCCTCGCAAGTCCTTGTAGCTGCGGGGCTTGACCCCGCCTCCGGATGGGCGACCGCAAGGGTCG
>JBDREB010000057.1:0-11337 GCA_043820325.1 Planctomycetota bacterium
TTCGTTATTTTGTTGATTTCGATCCTGCAACTCGTATCATATATCGTCGAAGCAAAATACTTTTCGTAAATGCGGCTAAAAGTGTCGTTCTTGTGGAAGCGTGAAGAATCCGGGATTGCCGAGAGGTTTTGCAAGTCCCTCTCTTGTAACCTTCCTCGATCATCCAGTCGAGGTCCCAGCCCTCCTTGGCCCAGTAGGGCACGGTCCAGCAGGTCTCGATCGTCACGGGCGCCGTCTTCCACCGGTCGGTGAGGCCGCACTCCCTGACCTCCACGGGATAAAGTTCGCGCATGTGGTTCCAGTTCATGCCGGGGTAGGCCGTCTCGCCCTCGAAACGCTGGAAGGTCGTTGTTCCTTTGTGGGGATTGTTGATGTACGCGGTCTCGTACGCGGGGCGGTACCGCTGGACTGTTTCGCTTGGACCATACCGTGACCGCCAGCCCTTGCCTCTCTGTGCCGCTGCCATGTCGTTCTCCTCTGGATGGTTGATTGTTCCCGGCATTGTCAAGGCAATGCCGCTTGACGGTACTGGTGGGCCGCCGGACGCATCCAGGACTCAAACCCGTCCGGCACGCCGCAACCGCTCCATTTCAAGGCAATTGTAACGCAGGCCGGTTATCGGCAGGCGCTATAATGCATGGGCCGGATTTAACCCGCTTTTTTCAGCTTTCAGGCGGCCGCCGACTATCATGGATGGATCGTGAAATATCCGAACATTTGAAAGGAAGCACATATGCGGCGTCTGCTGATTCCCGCGTTCCTCGCCTGCCTCATCCTGTTCGCCGGTTGCGCCAAACAAGAGGTCAACACCCCACCGCCGCCGGTACCCGCCGTCACTCCGGCCCCGCCGTGCCGCAGGGCTTCCTGCCGGCGACAGTCGCCTACTGCCGCTGGTTCTGGCGCGTCATGGAGCCCCGGCCGGGCGCCTATGATTTCTTCATGATCGAGAAGTCGCTCGCGACCTACGCCCGCCGCGGCCAGACGCTCGCCATCCGGCTCATGGCCTTCGGCAGCGTGAACCAGCCCCCCGTGCCCGACTGGTACGCCGACAAATACCAGATGCAGGTCCAGAAGCGCGGCAAGGCGCGATCCGCCACCCCGTGCACGATGCACCCGCATACCTCGAACGCTGGGGCGCGCTCATCCGCGAGGCCGGCCGGCGCTTCGACGGGCATCCGCTCCTCGAGACCGTGGACTTGGCCTACATCGGGCCGTGGGGCGAGGGCGACGGCGAATGCGGCGACGCGCGCTGCCGTGCGTTCGCCCAGGTCTGGAAGGAGGCCTTCCCGCGGACGCCCCGGCTGGCACAGCTCGCCGGCCGCCAGATGACGGAGGGCGTCGCCACCGGCACGGGCTGGCGCTGCGATTGTTTCGGCGACTCCTCGGCCGTGGGCAGCCCGACCGTCCCCAAGCCTGTCTCGTGGACCCACATGTACGACTGCTACCCGCGGGAACTCTGCCTCCAGGGCGGGGCGGATGTCTGGAAGACCGCGCCGGTCCACTTCGAATGCTGCCCGCTGCACTGGTACCGGGCCGGCGGGGACATCGACTTCATCATCGAACAGGGGTTGAAGTACCACGGGACCTACCTCCAGCCGCTCTACACCGCCCTGCCCGAACCATGGCTGGACAAGCTGGCCGCCTTCTGCCGCCGGCTCGGCTACCGGTTCGTCTTCCGCCAGGCATCCTTCGATGTGTCCGCCCAAAACCGCGGGAGTTTCCGCTTCCAGTGCTGGATCGAAAATGTCGGCGTGGCGCCCATCTACCGGCGGTACGACTTCGCCCTGCGCCTGCGGCAGGGCGATAATGAGCGGATCATCCCGTTCAAGGACATCGATGTGCGCACATGGCTGCCCGGAGACACCTGGCTCGACCTGCAGGTGACCGGACCCGATGGCTTCGAAAAGGGCTGGGCGGCGCTCGCGGCCGGGCTCATCGACCCGCAGACGCAAGCCGCCAGGGTGAACTTCGCCGTGAAGGAACGCTTCAGCGACGGCTGGGTCGCACTCGACGGGATCCAACTCCGGTAATCCGCGTCCATGCCATGACTATGTTCCCGGCACTATATCGCCATATAATGATGCTTGGCACCAAAATACAAATCGGTGCGTTTCCTTGTTGGGACCCGGCAGCCGCCACTTGACGCGAGGTCCGTCATTACCGGTTTCACAATCAACTTAGCCGTCAATTTCCGTCCCCAATCGACACCCCCCATTTTTGGGTTAAACGCTTGGGGTCGCCCTCACCAGGAGGCGGGGGCAAGCCCCGCAGCTACGGGAGGAATAGGGAGACACCGAATATCGAACCCCGAATTTCAAATGTCGAAGTGGAGCGCGGGCCCTTACGGGCTTGACTACAAACCCTTTCCTCTTTGCGACCTTTGCGTCTTTGCGGTGAGTCTTCCTCCGTATCCGAACACCCACCCTCTTTGTGTACCCGGAGTTTACCCCGAGCAGTCGCTGCCTCGGGGTGGCAGATCCCGTCTTCTCCGCACCCTACCCCCTCTGTGGTTCTCTGTGGCCTCTGTGGCAAGTCACTCGAATACCAGGAACCCGAACTGCCACGGCATGTGGGCCGAGCCGTAGGTGGGGGTCCACTGGGCGTACTGGGCCGGCTTGGTCTGCTTGGTCCATACGAAGTTGAATCCCCACACGCTCCCGGCCGCCGGCGCCTTCTCCAGCTCAAAGACCTTCCAGGGGAAGGCAAATTCGACCGACCAGTAGGCGCCCGGTGCGAAAAAGGTCTTGGAACGGTAGACGCCATTCCAATTCGACTTCGACCGGTTGCGCGACCGGTCGCCCGGTTTGGCCGCCGGCTGGGCGTCGTTGGTGGCATCGTAGATGGTGCCCTTGGGGTTCACGATGATCTGGAGGTAGGTCTGCTCGTCCGCGTCAGGATCGATGAAGACCTCGCAGCAGTCGTCCTCCCACACATTGCCGTCGCGCCCCGGCGCGTTCGTGACCACCCGGTTGTAATCACCGGACCCCTTGGCCGCCAGGTAGAGGCACTGGTCGTCGTAGCGCAGGCCGACCTCGATATTGAGCGTGGCCGGTTCGGGCTGGCCGCTGGTGTTGCTGTAGAAGGCCGGCAGGCGGGCCGTGGTGGCCCAGAGCGGGTCGTCCATTTTGCCGTCGATCTCCGGCGCGGCGGTCGCGCGCGCGGCCCGGTAGAGGAACCCCGCCTTTTCGAGGATCTCCCCGCCCCGGACCGTGTCGCCGCGGCGCTTGTAGAAGTACTTGCCCCAGGAATATACAAGGTAGCGGTTGTCGGGCAGGATGGCGCGCGCCGCGGTGTAGGCCTCCTCCGCGGCGGTGAAATCGAAATTGGCCGCCGCCTTCTCGGCCCGGTCAACGATCTCGGTCACCTCGCGGGAAAGCAGCAGCCGGGCCTGGCTGCGGACGCCGGGATGGCCCGCATCGCGCAGGACCAGCAGCCGTTCCCGGACCGCTGCCGTGAGGGCGGGGTCCTCCTTGAGCTTGTCCTGGTATCCGCCGGCGTTGTCGAGCAGGATCTTGAGGCTGTCGTTGTCCTCCTCCGTGGTCACACCCCGGACGAAGAGGTCCAGGTCGGCCGCCTGGTGGTTGCTCGCGATCACCCGGTAGATCTCCCGCCGCACGGGCGCGGAAGCACCGGGGCAGAGGGCGGCCAGGAGCTTGCCGATCCGTTCATCGGGCAGGGCGCCGTACTTGCGCGCCAGCACCTTGATGGCGCCGATGCGGGCGGTCTCGTTCGGCCGCGTACCGGCCAGTTCGCCGGCCAGGAAGGGTACGATGTCCTCCTTGAGGAAAAGAAGACCGATGATCCCTTCCGGCTGGGTGGCGGGATCGCCGAGCAGGGCGAAATACCCCGCCTTTTCTTCGCCGGGCAGGTATAAAAACACGGTGAACACGGCCAGGATGACGCCCACGACGATGAGGATCTTTTCGGCATAGCTCATTTGACATCGTACCTGACAAAGAGGACAAAGGCCGCGATAAAGAAGAGGACATTCCAGCAGATGAGGAGCCCCGCGTCGACCATGACCGCGGCCACGGCGCCACCGAGGTCGGCCTGCCGCACGCTCGCGTAGTTGAAGGACGGGATCTGCTTGGGATCGAATTTCCACGCCGCTTCGGCCTGCAGACCGGTGCGGACCCGGAAGCCGTCCTCGTCGGAGGCGAGCTGTTCGTCGTAGATGTACCCCATGGCCTGGCGCAGGTAATCGTCCACCGCCGCACGGAAGGTGAAATCCTCGCGCTGGCCCGTTTCCGTGAGCGCGCCGGCCGCGTACTTGAGCGAGGCCAGGGGCGAAAGGCGCGAGATCCACTGGGTGATGACGATCTCCTTCTCCATCCGGAGGCGGAAGTTGCGGTTGATGTTCTCCAGTGCCCTCCGGCCGGTATCGAACTGCTCGCGCTGGAGGCGGGACCGCCAGATCCGGAAGGCGGGGTTGCCCCGGCCCTGCCCCGGCGCCTGGGTCCGTAAATACTCGCCCTGGCGTTTGTGCATATCCGTTCCCAAATCGTCGATCACCTTGCGTTTGCCCGCCTCGATCTCCTGGATGTTGACGGGCTTGAGGAAGTAGGCCGCCACGCTGGGGCTGATGTTGGGGATCACCAGGGCGAACAGGACCCACACCAGCAGGAGTACGGTGATGCTCGACGACGGCCGCGCCGTGGCCGCGGAGACCATGATGCCGGCCGTGTAGACCACGGAAATGAAGAGGGTCGCCAGGACGACCAGAAGCCCCAGCCGGGCCATCTGGACCCCGCTCAGGGCCATGTCCGGCACGACCAGGAATAGAAGCAGAAGCCCGGCCACGAGTGCGGACATGAACGGCAGCATCAGACAGAGATATCCCCCCAGCCACTTGCCGATGATGATCGCGCTGCGGGAGACGGGGTAGGAGACCATGAGCTTGAGCGTCTCGTTGTTGTGCTCGCCCGAGACGGCGTCGTAGCTGAAGACGATCGCCAGAAGCGACATGATCACCGCCACGAAAAAGAGCAGGTCGACGGGCGGGAAGAGGAAGGCCACCGGGTTGCGGCCCTTCTTGGTGAAATACTCCGGTTCGCGCCGGCCGTAGACCTTGGCCGTGCGGCCGGCGTCGTCGATGCCCTTGTTGAAGATCGCCATGGGCGTCACCGGCTTGTCCACGCTGATGCCGGCGAACATCACAACGCGGGGCCGGTTCTGCTTCTCCAGTTCGGCGCGGTGGTCGTTGGCGTTGCGGTTGTAGTCGTAGAGGTCGTCCACATACTCCCGGCCCAGGATTCCGATGCTGGCCGTGACCACCACAAAACAGATGACGCAGGTGACGGCGAAGCGCAGGCTGAGGAGGTTCTCCAGAACCTCCTTCTTGACGATGTGCAGGATCATACCGTCCGCCTCATTTCGGGTCGTAGACCAGGAAGGCCGTGAAGGCCAGCATGAAAAAGACCACATTGTACAGCAAGAGCAGGAGCACATCGAACATGGCCGCGTCGAGCGTATCGTCGAGCTGCATCCGGGGAAAGTTCACCCGCGGCAGGCTGTCCGGTGTAAGCCAGCCCGCCGGCATGGCCAACCGGTTCCCGCGGAGCCGGTTGAAGGTGGCGCGGTAGTCGGATTGGTACTTGCCGATCGCAGCGGCGACGCCGTTGTAGGTCTCGAGCCCGGTGCCGGCCACGGTGGTCACCGCAAACATGTAGGACCCGGCCGGCGACAGCCGCGCCAAAAGGCCGGTGATCCGGCTCTGCCGCCGCACGCGGGTGTCGTAAAAGGCCTCGATGTGCTGTTTTTCGGCCTCGGCCTCGGCCTTGAGCTCGTCGGTGAGTTTCTGCAGTTCGTCCGAATAGCTCAGCATGCTCCGCTGGGCCTCGGCGATCCGGCGCCCAAGCTCCGCATCGGCGTCCTTTTTCAACTCTTCGATCACCTGCCGGCTGGGAATGGGCGCCAGGACCTTGGCCGCCACGGGCGCCGCGTTGGGGATTACCACGATCCAGATCACCCATACGAAGAAACAGACCAGGAGGGCGGTGTTCGACGAGGCGGTAAGCGCGGAAATGAACATGCCCAGGCAGAAGAAAACGCCCACATACATGACCGAGACACCCACGATGGTGAAGAACCGGGTGACGGTTTCCGTGTCGAAACTGACCGTGTTCGAGGCGGTGACGATTATCATCCAGAAGAGCGTGCTCACTAAAACCGGCCCCATCAGGGTGGCGAAACCGCCCAGCCATTTGCCCAGGATCACCGCCACCTTGGGCACGGGGTAGGAGAGCATGAGCTTGAGGGTGCCGTCCTCCTTCTCCCCGCAGATGGCGTCGAACACAAAAAGGAAGGCCAAGAGGGAAAGGATGATGTTCACGATATAGGCGAAATCAGGCGACAGGTAGAGCTTCAGGATCGGGTTGCGGTAGACATCGTCGCTGGACTGCTTCTCCTCCCACGCCGAGGTCTGCACCGTGAGCGGCATCTGCAGGTCGAGCCCCTTCACCAGCACGCTCATGGGGATGGGCGGCCGGTCGAAGGCCAGGCCCTCCTCCCAGAAAAGGGTGCGGAACTGCTGGTGGGGATCGGTCTCGGCCATCAGGGCGGCCACATCGGCCGCGTGCGCCTTGGCCTTGGCCTCGTACGCCTGCCGCCGCATGCGGTAGTCGGAGAGCATCATGAAGGCGCTGGCCAGAAAGAGCAGGCAGATAAGGTCCATGGTGAAAATGAACCGCACGCTGTGCAGGCTGGCCAGCACCTCCTTGCGCGCGATGAGCCAGACGGCGCGGATCATGGGCGGCTTCCGGCCGTGGGGGAGTCGCAGGTCGCAGGTCCATTGGACACCGGAGTCGCAAGGCGCAGGTCCGTGGGGAACCGGTGTCGCAGGCCTTGGGAACCGGGAGTTTCAAATCTCATGTTCCACATCTCTCGGACCTGAAACCTGTGACTTGTGACTCCCCATCTTCATCCGTGTGCATCTGTGTGCATCCGTGGTTGCCTTTCCGAGGTCAGAGGTCGGAGGTCAGATGTCCGATCATGATCCGGTTTCCCTCACCCCAACCGGTATTCTTTGCGTACTTTGCGCCTTTGCGGTGAGTCTTATCCCCTCCGAACAATAATCGTTCTTCATCTGTGTGATCTGTGGCCTCTTCTCCCGGCTCACCGCCGGCTGACGATGACGCTCACCACGGAGATGACCACCACCACGGCCACGAGCACGCCCACGAGGATGAGGTTCTGCATGAGCTTGGCGTGCGGGGCGAGTTTGACGGTGAAGTTCTTCTCGTCCGAGGTGATCTGCTCGTACCCCGCCTCGCCCACGGCCTTGAGGCGGACATCGTATTCGCCGATCTCGGCGCCCGAGCCGGGCTTGGCGGCGATGGCCACGGGTTCGCGCTGGTCGGGCTTCAGGGATTCGATGAAATCGGGCGTGGCGGTCACATCCCACTCGAAGGGCGGGGTGATCTGCACATTGATGTTCTTCATCTCCAGCGTGCCGGTGTTGTGGACATAGACGCGGAAGTCGGCCTGCTCGCCGACCTTGACCTCCTTGAACCGGTTCTCCACCGCGATCTCGAGGGCGCCCTTGCCGATGGGCGTAAAATCAAGGCGCAGGTTGTTGCAGTCGGCCAGCCCCTTCAGGTCATCGGCGGTGATGGCGCGTTTCTCCTCGGCCGCCCGGGCGTTCAGATCGGCGATGGTCTTGGCCGCCGAGGGTTTGGTGACGGCCACGAAAAACTCCACCGTGCGGTCGACGAAGCTCTTGTCGAGCTTTTCGGGGATCATCACCTCGAGGGCGACGGTGTTGACCGACACCTTTTCGTTGAACTTGATGTTGGAGATGGTGGCGTTGTTCTGCTTGAAGTTGGCCGTGTACTGCCGCGGCAGTCCCACGACGATCAGGTTGAACCGCCGCTCGTCCTCGGCCAGCCGCTCGAGCTCGATCTGGTAGGTGATCACCCGGCCGAGTTCGCCCTGCTGGGACCCCTGCGAGGTCTCGATGGTGGGAATGTCGCGCAGGGACTCCTTGCGCAGGAATACATCCTGCCGGTCGGTCTTGCCGCCGTAGCTCAGGGCCACCACGAGGTTGGGGACATCCTTGAGCAGGCTGAAGTCGACGCCGGCCTCGGCGCCCACGGCGAGTTCCGGCACGAGCCGCTCGTAGGGGTCGCCGATCACCGAGCCCGATTCGAGGACCACGCGGAGCTGCTTGACGCGCAGGAAACCGGCCACCGCCTCCGCGCTCATGGAGGGGTCGGCGGCCAGGGCCTTGGCTTGGTCGGAGCTGTTCCTGAGGGTGATCGTCACCCGGCGGTCGCCGTCCTCGGTTAGGTACTTGGTGGCGCGGGTGATCTCGATGCGCGCGGCGTTGGCCAGGAAGCCCAGCCGGGTCTTTTCCAGCCCGATCTGGGCCTTCTCGAAGGTCAGGCCGGCGCTCTGCAATGTGGTCTCGGCCGCGTTGAGTTCCTTGAGCGTGACAATGCCGTCCTTGTAGAACGCCAGGTTCATCTGGTAATCGCGCTGGGCCCGGTCGCGCTCCTCCTGCGCCTGCTTGAGCTGGATCAGGGCGTCCTGGAGCTTGAGGTTGTCCTCCATCTCCTCCTTGGTGCGGCTCTCCACGCCCGCCAGGAAGACGGACCCGGCGAACAGGGCCAGGAACAGGATCAAAAGGCGCTTATTCAACATGCGGTTTCTCCTCGCCGGGAATGGGACCGAACCTGCCGCGGATCATCGCCTCGTAGGGGCCGGGACGCTCCAGGACCTCGATCAGGGTGTCGGCGTCCATGAGGTACCGGCGGATATCCTCTTCGGCACGGATGAGATTGTCCTGTTCCGCGTAGAGCGCGTCCTGCTGGGCGAAGAACGCGTTGCGGAAGGTTTCGAGCTGGTTGTCGTCGATGCGGCCGAACTCCTTGAGCTTTTCGTTGATGTCGAGCCGCTTTTTGGCGATCTCCACGCGCCGCTGCACGATCTCCAGGCGGGCTTGGAGCTCGTACCAGTCCTGGTAGACCTTCAGCACGCTGTGCTCCAGGTCGGACCGCGCGTCCAGATACTGCAGGCGCAGGATGCGCAGGACCTTGCCGTCGCGCGACCGCCGCTCCTGACGCCGGAAACCGTCAAAGAGCGGCACGCGGACCTGGAAATTGAAGAACCGGTCCTGGGACAGGTCCGTGGGAAAGGTGGTCTCGCGGCCGGCGGGCAGTCCGAAGTAGCTTTCGGCGTCCAGGTCGACGCCCCACACGAACCCCGACTGGGTCAGGTTCACCGTGACATCGTTGCGCAGGTCGGAGAGCCCCATCTGGAAGGTGAACTGGGGCATGTATTCCCAGACGAATTCCCCGAGCACGCGCTCCTGTTCGTCGATCTCCTCGTCCATCTTACGCAGGGCGAAACTCCGCTCCCGGGCGAACTCCAGGGCGTCGGCCTCGGAGATCTCCAGCGGTTCCCGCGCGCCCGCCAGGCGGAAATCGAGCGGGATGCGGCAGCCCAGGCGGTAGCGCAGGTCCATCTTGCGCTTGAGGATGGTCCGTTCGAGCTCGCTCAGCCGGAGCTGTTCGTTGAGCACATTGAGCTCCGTGGCCAGCACATCGACTTCCAGGATCTGGCCCTTGGCGAACTTGGCCCGGGCGACCGTGAGGTTCTCCTCGAACTCCCGCAGGAGCCGGGTCCGTTCCGCGACCTGGTCCTCCTTGAGCAGGATGGAATAGAAATCGCGCCGGACATCGGAGACCACCTGGGCCAGCGTGGTGCGGAGCGTCAGGAGCCAGGCCCGCTCCGTGGCCCGCGTGTTCACCAGCCCGGCGGGATCCCGGCCGAATTCCATCAGCCGCTGAGTAAGCAGGAGCGACCCGCTCCGGTCCAGCGTATCCGCGCCGGTGGAATCGTACTCCGTCTTGTTCATGTTGTAGAGCAGGTCGAGCTGGGGCAGGTAATCGGCCTGGTCGATCCCCGCGTCGTTGGCCGACTGTTTGTAGGTCCACTAGGCCGTCTGGACATCACGGTTATACAACACGGCCATGGGCAGGCAGTCGGTGATGGAGAGGGTGAGCGTTCCGGGCGCCTGTTCCTGGCCGGCCAGGCCGGCCGCGGCGCACAGGGTCGTGATCAACGCGCGACGGATATCCATCAGAACCAGACCCCCTTCAGGCCCGCCGTCTCCTCGAGCCCGCACATCAGGTTCAGGTTCTGGACGGCCTGGCCGCTGGCCCCCTTCACGAGGTTATCGATGGCCGTGACCGCCACCACGGCCCGGGACCGGTCCACGCGCACGGCGGTCATGTCGCAGTAATTGGTGCCGCGGACATTCGCCGTGGTCACCTCCTCAACGGTCTTGAAAATGCGGATGAACGGTTCGCCCGCATAGGCCTTGCGCAGGATGTCGAGCGGGTCCCCTTCCGGCACGCCGCCGGGCAGGGTGAACGAGATCACCGCGAGGATGCCGCGGTCGATCGACGCCAGCTGGGGGATGAAGGTGACCATGCACCCGGCCTCCTGCTCGATCTCGGGCGTGTGCTTGTGCTTGCCCGTCTTGTAGGCCGAATGGCTGTTGAAACAGTTCACAAAGAGGTTGCGGCCGTCGCTCATGGCCGTGCGGCCCGCGCCCGAGATGCCCGACGAGGCGGCGATCATCGCGGCCTGGATCCGCTCGCCCCAGGCCTGCACGAAGGGCCGCAGGCCCAGGATGGAGGCGGTGGCATAGCACCCGGGATTGGCCACCAGCTTGGCCTTGGCCACCTCTTTCCGCTTGAGTTCGCACAGGCCGTAGACCGCCTGCGGCAGCAGTTCGGGGCAGGTGTGGTGCTCGCCGTACCACTTTTCGTAGGCCGCGGCGTCCTTGAGGCGGAATTCGCCGCCGATGTCGATCACCTTGATCCCCTTGTCGAGCAGGAGGGGGGCGTATTTCATGGAATCGACCGATTTCTTGGCGATGAAGACCACATCGCAGGCCGCGGCGATCTTATCCGCGTCCTCCTCGCCCAGGGTGTAGGCCCCCAGCCCCTTGAGGGACGGCAGTTCGTCGCCCAGGTCCCGGCCGGCCGCATGGCCGGACGAGAGATAGGCCAGTTTGACCTGGGGGTGCCTGGCCAGGATGCGGATCAGGAATTCACCCGCGTAGCCCGTGGCCCCGATGATGCCTGCCCGAACAGTCACGACTTGCTCCTGTGAATGGAGGCGAATATATTGTATATACTGTAGCAATTTTTCATGACAAGTCAAGAATCGATTGAAAAAATCATATCCCTTCAGATTTCCTGATCCCTATCCGTAACCGGGCATGTTTTTCGGAAAAAGGTTTGGCACTTTTTCCGACCCACAGGTGATTGTGCGGGGAACATCCGGATGTCAACCGTGTAGGGGCGGGTTTGAAACCCTTGTCATTAC
>JBDREB010000058.1:0-15154 GCA_043820325.1 Planctomycetota bacterium
TATACAAGGGCAGGTATTTGTCAATATAATTCCGCCATCTTTTTTGCAATCCGCTTGATTTCCAACGGCAAAAGGGGTACAATGCTGCGAGGTTTTACTCGGTACCCCGCTTTTTTACTTCATTCGGCTAAAGTGTTACGAAAAGTCAAGTTTCACACCTTCGAAGCCCCACTCCGTGAAGACCGTCCTGGCCACCCGCTCCACATACGCGTGGTAGCCCGGGACCGACGGATCAAGAATGACCAGGTAATCCGATGTGTCGTTGAAGATCCCGAACTTTGAATTCACCCGCATGGGTCTGCCGGCTTCGTCACGCAGGGCCCATTCGGGATGGTCCCGCATCATCTGCGAAGAGCCGGAACCCCAGAGGGCGAGCCAGATGGCGGGCCTTAAACCGCGCGCCCTGATGGCATCCGCCATGAACTTCATCCCATGCGGGAATTTCTTCGTGTTATGGTGCGGTCCTTTCCCGTACAACAGGTCGGCCTGCCTGATCTGGCCGGAAGGATAGATCGCTTCATACCCGCAGTCGATCTGCAGAAAGTTGACCGAAGGAAAATAACGCTTGATGAGCGGGATCTGTTTCAGGACCGTATGTTCGTCGATATTGAAGAAGGTCCCGTAGTTCCAAGTCTGCCAGATCCTCTGCGTGTGGAGCGGGTTGATATCCATGCGCTTGAAATGGCCGTTCTTCCGGAGCTGTCTGTAATAGGAACCCGTGGCACGCTGGGGGTCGTTCGTCCTGGAAATATCGACGAAGAAGCCGTCGGTGGCAAGGCTTTGACCGGGTTTCAGTTCAAGGTATTCCAGCCCCTGCGGGTATTGCTCGATCTCCAGGTTCCAGCGCCCCAGACCGCTGCCTCCGCGGAAACGGAACTTGAGGGAGAATTGCCTGTGTTCGGCGGCCGCAATAAGCATTCCCAGTTCGCTGGTGGCGCTGCCGATGAAAACACCGGGAAAGACCCAGTCCTCGTGCAGTCCGACGGTGATGTCCTGGTTCGTCAATGGATAAAAAAGCGCGGTTCCCACCATCGTGCCGGTGCCGAAGACCTCGCCGCGGTAGTTTTCGGAGGAATAATAGAAGGGTTGCAACTGGTCGGCAAAGACCAGCGCCGGCGGCGGCCAGAGCGGCTCCATATCCCTGGCCCAGAGCACATTCCTGACCCTGACTGTCTTGTGGGACCGGTTCCTTATCACCGCCTGGACGACGATACCGGTAAAGGCCTTCCGCACCACGGCGTCGACCGTTACCTTCGGGTCCGGTCCGCCTTGCAGCATCAAACTCGGCATCATGCCGTCAAGGCCGATCCCGTTCCGCATGAATGTGAAATTCCGTGACATACATCCTCCTGTCCGGGCACACAGGGTGCTTATCTGATTAGAGCCTATCCGGATCCCGTTCCCGTTGCCCCCGCCGCCGCCGCGTGCGCTATCCGTGCTTTACGGCTTCATATCGACGCACACCATGCTGCCGGTATTGTTGCGCGCGTAGATGCGGCCGTTGGCCAGGATGGGCGGGGTCCAGCAGGTCTTGGTGAGGATCGCCACTTCACCGAGTTTGACAAAGCCCGTGGGAACGGCATTGGCAATGACCAGCCGTCCGTCCTCGCTGAGCACGATGAGTTTGCCGTCCGCGATGACCAGCGATGCCTTGCCCAATCCCCGTTCGCTCCATTTTTCGGCGCCCGAGGCGAACTCGATGCATTTGAGCGTGCTTTCGTCAAAACCATACAGGTATCCGTCCAACAGCACGCAGCTGTTGAAGTGGTTCTGCATGGCCTTGGTTTCATAGACCTTGGCTGCGTCCCGGGCCGTGACCGCGAGCAGAGCCGAACCGTGCTTGTACCCCGTTGAGATGAATACCTTGCCGTCGTGGAAGATCGGGTCGGCGGCATTGACATCGTAATTCGTTTCCCAGGGATGATTCCACAGCGTTTTGCCGCTCTTGAGATCCACGCCGCAGAGGGCCTTGCCGCTGAACAGGAGGAGCGCGGGTACGCCGTCCAGCACGACTTCCACGGGCGTGGCATACCCCGCCTTGCCGCTGCCGGTTTTCCAGGCGATCGCGCCGGTGTGCTTGTTGAGGGCCGTTCCCGCGGTGCCCACATTCACAAAGAGCAGTTCGCCCGAAACATAGACCGACCCGGCATAGTCCCAGTTCGGGGACTGGGCGCTCTGCTCCTTGGCCGGGTTTTTCTGCCAGAGCACGCGCCCGGAAACGGCATCCAGGGCATTGAGATCGCCCTTGCGGCTGAAGGTGTAGACGACCTTATCGTCTACCGTCGGTGTCGCCCGGGGACCGGGGTAATCCCGGTCCGTGCCGCAGGCGTAGGAATGCTTCCAAATCTCGGCGCCGGTCTCGGCGTCAAAACACCATACCGTATCCTGGGTACCGTCGTTGCCCATGGTGTAAGCGCGGCCATCAGCCACGCTGACGCCCGAGTAACCGCCGCCGAGCTCTTTTTTCCACAGGATCTTCGGTTCACTGCCCGCGCTCCAGCCCGAACGCCAGCCTTTTTCAGCAGATATGCCGTTATGGTCCGGTCCCCGCCAGCAGGACCAGTCGAAAACCGGTTTCGCCGGCGGTTTGGGTTCTTCTTTCTTATCGGGCTCCCGCCGGACCGGTTTCGCGTCAGTTTCCGGCCTGGCATGGAGCACGGTCCGGACGCCCTTGTCGTCCGTAATGGCATGGATGGCACTTTTTTCAAGCGTGGTCGCCATGCCGGCGCCCTCAAAGGTGACCTCGACCGTCACCGTGGTTTCGGTTTCACCGACGATCTTGCCCGCGTATTTCTGACCGTTGAGCATTTCGATGACCGCGCCCTGCGCGGTACGGGGGCCGGCCCAAGCCACGAGCATGAGGCAGATCGTGATCAGCGTGAACCTGTGTCCATTCATGTTTCCCATCTTTCAGTCATGGTTGCAACCGTATCCTGTAAAGTGGTATCATCTGAAAAAGGCAAATAACAAAGCAAAATATCGCCTTGCGCCCGGCCCTTGCCGCCAAGACCACGACACCTGTGCATCTTCCGGCCCTCGTTGGCTTGGCCAAACAGGAAAACCCCGAAAATGATCTGGACAGTCTTAGGAAAAATCAGGGCCTTCATCCCCGGAAATGCCGATCGATCAGTTGTTTGAGCGCCTTGGGATCATGGCATTCCTGGACTTCGGTCTTGAACGCGTTGAATGCGGGCAGGGTCTTGGCGAAGTAGCAGGCCGTGCGGGCCAGGCGGCGGGCGGCCACCTGGCGGCCGAAGAATTTGAATTCGGCCTCCACGAGCCCCATGAGCGCGCGGCCCCGTTCTGCAGCCGATGGCGGCGGCGGCACAGGCTGGCATAGGATGAGCGCCCGTGCGGCACGAAAGATCCACGGGTTACCCAAACAGCCCCGGGCGATGGCCACGCCGTCAGCGCCGGTTTCGCACATCACCGCGGCCGCGTCCCCGCCCGCGCGGATGTTGCCGCTGGCGAAGACCGGGATGTTCACCGCCGCCTTGACCCGCCCGATGACCGCCCAGTCGGCCGGCCCGGCATACGCCTGGGCCACACTGCGACCGTGGACAACGAGCGCCGCGGCGCCGGCTTCGGCCGCCAGACGGCCGGCCTCGGCCGCAGTCTCGTGCTCTGCATCCGGACCTGAGCGGAGCTTCACGGTCACCGGGATCCGGACGGCCTTGACCGCGGCGGCCACCAGCCGGGCGATGGCGGCCGGGTCGGCCATGAGCGCCCCCCCTTCGCCGCGGGCGATGACCCGGTTCACGGGGCAGTCGCAGTTCAGGTCCACGCCCGCGAACCCCAGGTCCTCGATCACCCGGGCCGCGGCGGCCATCACATCAGGGTCCGTGGCGCTCACCTGGGCGATGCAGGGCTGTTCGGCCGGCTCGGTGACCAGTTGGCGCAACGCCCGCCGGTCACCCCCCGCGACCTTGTCGCCGTCGATCCGCTCCGTGAACATGAGCCCCGCGCCGTACTGCCGCGCCATCAGCCGGAACGGCAGATGCGTGTGCTCCTCCATGGGCGCGAGGGCGACGCCGTGATGGAGGGTGAGCGAGCCGACTTTCATCTTTGAAGGAACTCCCCGAACCCGTGCGGCAAGGGCCGAAGGGCATCGGCCAGCTGTTGTTTCAAACCCGCCACCACATCACTGTACCGGGGATCGCCGGCAAGGTTGTTCTGCTCGAACACATCCGCGTCCAGGTCGTAGAGCTGGTCCAAGTCAAAATAACCGGGCATCACGCCGGAGTCGAAATACCTGACCCCTTCGGTCTTGTACTGGGGATGGGGGTTCCGGCGGCCGTCCCAGCCCACCCACCGTTTGCGGCCTTCCGCTTCCGCCGCGCGCCGGTCGGCCTCCATCGCCTCCCGGACCGCAACCGGCGCCCGACAGGCGCTGTACTTCCAGCGGTCCGTGACCACGCCCCGCGTGTTGGAACATTCCAGCATCAGGCTGTCACGCCAGGGCATCGGCCGCCCCGGGACGCACACCAGCGGGGAAAGATCAGCCCCGTCGGTGACATACCCCGCGGGCGGAGCGCCCCCGGCGATCCCGGCCAGGGTGGGGACCAGGTCGATGTTGGCGCACAGGGCATCCACACGCGTGCCGGCCGGGCCACCGGATGACGAACGGCACCCGGCTTCCCTCGTAACACATGAACTTGGCCCGCGCCAGATGGTCGCAGGTGAACATGACCGCCGTATCCCCCGCCAGGCCCTGGGCCTCAAGCTCGGCGACCACCGCGCCCACACCGTCGTCCATCCAGGTGGACATGGCCGTGCGCGGCGATATACCCACAGCCGCCAGCCGGTCGGGGAGCCCCTTCCGGTCCGGCAGACGCCGATCTCGTTGAACCCGATGTCATCGGCGCAGATGAGGACGATATTGGGCCGCGGCATACAATGCCTCCTCAAGCCGGCAAACCGGATCCCAACCATTCATGCCCCCTGGGCAGAAGAGGCGCAAGTCTCAAGTCGCATGTCCGGGATCTGGATCTGGGACCTGGCTGGAACTTGTGACGCCTGGCAAGTCTGTGCAATCTGTGGTTGCTGTTCTTTCCGTCGGCAGGAGGCGGACGGGCTTGAGCATGGCGCCGTCGGCCTAGCCCGCGCCGATGAACGCACCCTCCGCAAAGAGCCGGTAGAACCCCGGGGCAAGGACCGCGGCGACCGCATGTCCCTGGCGAAGCTCCGCTACCGCGGCGCCTTCGGCGTGATAAGCGGGCAGCCAGGTCAGCACCTCGCCGGCCGGGCGGACCGAAGTCAGCGCGGCCGCGTCGGGCGCCACGCCGTCGTCCGCGCGCAGGGGCCTGATCGCCACACGGCGCAAAGCCTCCAGGTGGCCCACGGTGCCGAACGCCGCGGCCAGGTCGCGGCCCAGCGCGCGGACATAGGTGCCCGAGGCGACCTCGCAGGTGAATGATACCCGTTCGCGGACGATCGCCGTGATCGCGAACCGGTTCACCCGCACCGGACGCGGGGCCATATCGACCACGGTCCCCTCCCGGGCCAGGTCATAGGCCCGCCGGCCCGCGACCTTGAGCGCCGAGAAGACGGGCGGGACCTGCATGATGGTGCCGACCAGCCCGGCGGCGGCCGCGTCCGCCGCCTCAGGGGTGATGACGGGCACGGGCATGATCCGGCCGGTGGTCCCGTCCCGATCGAGCGAATCGGTCTCGCGGCCCAGGAGAAGCACCGCCTCGTAGACCTTCGGCAGATCGTGCAGGAACCGCATGAACCGCGTGGCCGTGCCGAGGCCGGCGATGATCAGGCCGCTGGCGAAAGGATCAAGGGTGCCCTCGTTGCCGCCCGGGCCGCCGACACGGCGGATCACCATGTCAAGGGCGCGGCGGGAGGTCAAACCCTCCGGCTTGTCGATGAGGATGAATCCGTCGGCCATGGTCTCAGCGCGGCCTGCCGCCGCAACCCAAGAGCGGTATACGGTTGCCCCGAGGCAGGGCCCCGAGCCGCCAGGGGCGCTCGGGGTTCAAAGCAACTCGGGGTAAACTCCCGGCGAAACGGTCTGCGGCATACGGTATACGGCTTTGATCCGGACCGTAAGCCGTGAACCGTATGCCGTTACGCCTATCGTTTCCGCAAGTTGCTTTGAACCCCGGCCGAACACAGTGTGGTTGCGTCGGGGCCGATGGCCGGTTTGTCTGCAAAAACATTGTCAAAATCTCCGGAGAAATATTTATATCCCGCGAACGCCGTGTGTCAGCGCTCAAGCTTGGTGAGGACATCCCAGTTCGCCCGGAGGTAATCGACCGCCGAGGCCACGGTGACCAGGGTGATGAACCCCATCAGCCAGTGCGATCCCAGCACGCACCACGCGTGGGCGTCCCGGCCGCGCCACATGAAGTCCCGGGTGGCGTCGAAATACGGGAACGCTTTTTCCACCACCATACCGATCAGGATGATCAGCGTGCCGACGCCCTGCACGATGGCCTTGGCCTTGCCGCTGGCGCGGGCGGCCACCACGCGGCCGCTCTTGATGGCCGCCATGCGCACATTGGCCACGGTCATGTCGCGGTAGAAGATGAGGGCCACCATCCACAGCGAGGCGTACCCGGCCATGCCGATCGAGAGGAGCACGGTGAAGCGCGCCACTGAATCGGCGAACGGATCGAGCAGTTTGCCCATGTCGGATACGATCTTGTCGCGCCGCGCGTAATACCCGTCCAAAAGGTCGGTGATCTCAAAGGCGGCGTTGATGAGGAGCGCGGCGATATACCCCCACAGGCCGCCCAGGGCGAACGCGACCAGGTAGACCGGCGCAAGCGCGATCCGGACGAAGGTGACCCTATTGGCAAGGTTCAAGGCGCGGCCTCCCATCCACTTTGGCGACCGTGACCACATTGATCCGTTCCGCGTCGTGTCCCAGGCACTGCGATATGGGGCGGCACTTGGTGGTGAGGATGCAGGCGATGGCGGGCACCGCCAGCCGGTCCATATACGCCATTACGAAATAGAAATTGGCCTGGCCCTTGGTGATGCACAGGTCGGCCGCGGCAAAGGCAGTCTCAAGTTCCGGGCTCATCTCGTCCATGCTGATGCCCAGGGTGTCGGGCCCGGCGATAATGAGCCGCGCGTGCTCGCCCATACCCACCGCCTCCATGTCGGCCAGTACGGCATCACTCGTGATGGCGCCGCCCCGGTAGGGCACGGTGACCTGCTTACCCATGGCGGCCATCTCATCCACCAAGAGCTTGTCAAGGGCGATCTCACCCACATTGTCGGGGATGAAAAGCACATTCCCGGCCCGGTCGATGAGTTTGATCACAGCGTCGCGTTCATCGATCATAAGCCCGGCCGCCACCGTGGCCTCCACCGCCTTGCGCGCCGCGGCCCCATCGATACCATACCCGGTCCCCACGGTCCGGAAATCGAGGAGGTTGCCGGCCATGGCATTGATCATAAAGGCGCGCAACCGTTCATCCCGGGGCTTGCCGGCAACCGCCGTTTTGACCGCGGCGGCCACTTCCAGCCCCACGGTGTTGCAGGTGCGGCGCAGGTCGGCAAAAAGGAGATCGGAGCCGGCCGCCAGTTTGAGGATCCGGTGGACCCGGGTGATGTACCAGGAGGGGATCTCGCGGTCGTGCCCGTCCTGGATGGCCCGGTCGAGTATCCGGATGCATTCGCGCATCACCCCCTGCTTGCGGGATTCATCGAATCCCAGCAGGTCCATGGCGCCGTCAATGTCATCCAGGAAACAGGCGTAGCATCGCGACCAAGTATGCACCATTTTCTCCGGTTCAGCGTTCATAACAAGCCTGAAACGGCCGTTATTGTATCATTCCGACGATAAAATGCCAGACCTTTTTTTATTGAGAGACAAGAAAAGAGTTTCCGCCACCAAGTCACAAAGACACAAAGTTGGGCGGGGGGTGAGGGTACAAATCCAAACCTTTACCTGTTTCCAACCTTTGTGACTTCGTGACTTAGTGGCAAAATATCTTGATCCGGATATTCGCCACGAAGTCACAAAGTCACGAAGGTCTGAACGGATCAGGGGTTTTAACCCAAACCACTTCCACCTTTGTGTCTTTGTGACTGCGTGGCAATAACTCTTTTCAGCACCCTCACCCCTTTGTGATTTAGTGGCAAAACATCTTCTCCCGATCCTTCCTGAAGTGTTAAAAAACAAAAAATCAGTTGACAAAACGCCCTCAAATGTTAAAATTGACGGCTTTTCCGAGCCCGGGCGATTAGCTCAGTTGGTTTAGAGCGCTAGCTCGACAAGCTAGAGGTCACTGGTTCGACCCCAGTATCGCCCACCATTGGTTTAGGATCCTGGCGCTATCAAAATGGTCACAATTACTCTTCCCGACGGGGGTTGCATCGAAATCGAGCAAGGTCAAACTGTCGCCGATGCGGCCGTGAAGATCGGGAAGAAACTGGCGAAGGCCGCCATTGCCGCCCGGGTGAACGGGGAGCCGGCCGATCTGTCGAAAAAGATCGAACAGGATGCGACCCTCCAGATCATCACCGACAGCGCCCCTGAAGCCCTTGAGATCCTGCGCCACAGCGCCGCCCATGTCATGGCCGCGGCCGTGAAAAACATCATTCCCGGGGCCAAATTCGGCATCGGCCCCGCGATCGAGAGCGGGTTCTACTACGATTTCGACATCGGCCGCCCCCTGACCGAGGCCGACATCGCCGCGGTCGAGGCCGAAATGCACCGGATCATCCAAGCGGACCTCCCCTTCGTGCGCAGTGAACCCTCCAAGGCCGAAGCCCTCGCGGCCATGACCAAAGCGGGCGAGGTCTACAAGGCGGAGATCGTCTCCGAGCTGGCCGACGGCACCGTTTCGCTCTACACGACCGGGGCATTCGTCGACCTCTGCCGCGGTCCGCACATCCCCGCCGCGGGACGGATCAAGGCGTTCAAGCTGCTCTCCATCGCCGGCGCCTACTGGCGGGGCGACTCCAAGAACCCGATGCTCCAGCGCATCTACGGCACGGCCTTCTTCGCCCAGGCCGAGCTCGATGAGCACCTCCGGCTCCTGGAAGAGGCCAAAAAGCGCGACCACCGCCGCATCGGCCAGGACATGGACCTCTTCTCCTTCCACGAACTGGCGCCGGGGTTCCTCTTCTGGCACCCCAACGGCGTGATCGTGTTCAACGAAGTGGTGACCTTCTGGAAGGAACGCCACCGCGTGCGCGACTACCAGGAGATCAAGACGCCCCTGATCCTCAACGCGGAGCTCTGGCACCTCTCCGGCCATTGGGACCATTACAAGGAGAACATGTACTTCACCAACATCGAGGAAAAGAGTAACGCGGTGAAGCCCATGAACTGCCCCGGCGGCCTGCTCATTTTCGGCCACAAGCGGCATTCTTACCGCGACTTCCCCCTGCGCGTGGCCGAACTCGGCACCGTGCACCGGCATGAGCTCTCCGGCGTGCTCCATGGCCTCTTCCGCGTGCGCGCCTTCACCCAGGACGACGCCCACATCTTCTGCACCCCGGACCAGATCGAGAGCGAGATCGTGGGGGTGATCGAACTCCTCCTGGAGCTCTACCGCGCCTTCGGGCTCAGAGACTACCATGTCGAGCTTTCCACCCGGCCGGCCAAGTCGATCGGGTCGGACGCGGACTGGAACACGGCCGAAAACGCCCTCACGGCAGCCCTGGCCCGTTCCGGCCTGCAGTACAAGCTCAACCCCGGCGACGGCGCCTTCTACGGGCCCAAGATCGACTTCCACATCCGCGACAGCATGAAGCGGTCGTGGCAGTGCGGCACGATCCAGCTCGATTTCTCCATGCCCGTGCGTTTCGCTGAAGGCGGGATGAACATCGCCTATGTCGACCGCGACAACACCCAGAAGATCCCGGTGATGATCCACCGCGCCGCCCTCGGCAGCCTGGAACGGTTCATCGGCGTGCTGATCGAAGAATACGCCGGCAAGTTCCCCCTCTGGCTGGCGCCCGTGCAGGCGGTGGTGGCCACGATCACCGACGCCCAGAATGAGTACGCGCAGGACCTGGTCGCCCGCCTCCGGGAGGGCGGCCTGCGCGCCCGCGCCGACCTGCGCAACGAGAAGCTCGGTTACAAGGTCCGCGAGGCCATCACCCAGCATGTCCCCTACATCCTGGTGGTGGGTGACCGCGAACTGGCCGAAACGACCGTCAATGTCCGCCACCGTGACATCAAGGATGCCGGCACCCTGCCCCGCGACGCGGTCGTCGCCGGGTTGGTGCGGGAATACCGGGAGCGACGACTGGCGAGCGTGTTCGCCACCTAAACCCGTTTGCAAGGAGGCTTGCCATTTCAAAGAAAACGCGCGACATGATCAATGAGGCCATCACGGCCCGCGAGATCCTGCTCGTGGATGACGACAACAACAACCTGGGCGTCAAGGACCGTCTCTTCGCCCTGGCCCTGGCCAACGAAAAGGGCCTGGACCTGGTGATCGTCAACCCCAATGTGACCCCGCCCGTGTGCAAACTGATCGATTACGGGCGCTTCAAGTTCAAGAAGGAAAAGCACCGCCAGAAGGCGCGCAAGATCCAGCACACCACCAAGGTGCGCGAACTGCGGGTGAAGTCCAAGATCGAGGAGAATGACCTCATGGTGAAATTCCGCAAGATGCAGGAATTCATCGCGGAGGGCGACAAGGTCCGCTTCAACCTGTTCATCAAGGGCCGTGAATTCGTGCATGCGAACCAGTACAAGGACAAGGTTTTCGGCCGGCTGATGGAGCTGGCCCAGGACATCGCCGAAGTCGAGGAGGAACCGCTGCTCGAGAACAACAAATACACCATCCTCTTCACCCCCAGGAAATCCAGCGCGCGGACCGATGACGGAAATGACGGAGGGTCGCCCCACGCCCCGTCCATCGCCGCAGCCCCATCCGTCCCCGCACCCCCGTTGGCCACCCCCACGCCCCCCACTACCCAGGCATAGGAGCGTCACATGCCGAAAATGAAGTCCCACAAGGGCCTGCGCAAGCGCATGAAACTGACCGCGACAGGCAAGATCAAGCGCATGAAGGCCGGCAAATGCCATCTACAGACCGGCAAATCACCCAAGCGGCGGCGCCAGCTGCGCAAGCCGACCCTCGCATACAAGACATTCGCCAAAGAAATGCGGCTCTTTTTCTAATCACCCCAACGGAGGAACTGTCATATGGCACGAGTACGAATGCAGGTCGCGCGGCACCGCCGTCACAAGCGGGTACTCAAACGCGCCGAGGGTTTCTGGGGCGGCCGGCACCGCCTCTTCCAACGCGCCACCGAGACCATCCTCAAGGCGGAGGTCTATGCCTATCGCGACCGGCGCACGCGCAAGCGCAAGTTCCGGGAACTGTGGATCGTCCGCATCAACGCCGCGGCACATGCGGCCGACCTGAACTACAGCGCGTTCATTTCCGGGCTCAAGAAGGCCGGCATCACGATGAACCGCAAAATGCTTGCCGAGCTGGCCGTCAACGACCAGGCCGCCTTCCAGGAACTGGTGACCAAGGTCAAAGCCGCGAACGCCTGATCGCCGCCATGGATATCCGGGCACGGCTCGCGGACCTCGAAAAGGAAGCCGCGGGCGTTATTGCCGCGGCCGCTTCGGCCGCCGATCTTGACCGCCTGACGGTCCAGTACACCGGCCGCAAGGGCGTGTTCAATGATATCATGGCGGGCATGGGCGCCCTCGGCGCCGATGAACGCCCCACCGTGGGCCAGGCCGCCAACCGGGTTAAAAAGGTCATTTTGGACCTTCTGGCGGCCCGCCGGGCCGAACTGGAGACGGCGGCCCCCTCCTCCGCCGCCGAGGCCGTTGATGTCACCGCACGCCTCAAACACATCGGCCGGGGGTCCATCCACCCCCTGGCCCAGGTCCAGGCCGACCTCGAACGGATCTTCGCCGGGCTGGGGTTCACCATCGCCGACGGCCCCCATATCGAGTCGGATTTCTACAACTTCGAAGCCCTCAACATCCCGGCCGACCACCCGGCCCGCGAGCACCAGGACACCTTCTGGCTCAAGGACGGGCTCCTGCTCCGGACCCAGACCTCCAGCGTCCAGGTGCGGACCTACCTCACCGCCAGGCCGCCCATCGCGGTCATCGTCCCCGGCCGGGTCTTCCGGTACGAGGCGGTCGACGCCTCCCATGAGAACACTTTCCACCAGATCGAGGGATTCATCGTCGACACGGCCATCGCCATCCCCCACCTGATCGCCATCCTGCGCACCGCACTAACCCAGGTTTTCGGCCGCGAGGTCACCGTGCGCCTGCGGCCCGGATACTTCCCCTTCGTGGAGCCGGGTTACGAACTCGACTTCAGGTGCCTCATCTGCAACGGCACGGGCTGCCCGGTGTGCAAACGCTCGGGCTGGGTGGAATTCCTCGGCTGCGGCATGATCCACCCCAATGTATTGCGCGCCGGCAACATCGATCCCGCCCGCTACACCGGCTTCGCCTTCGGCATGGGGCTGGACCGGCTCACCATGATGCGCCACGGCATCAACGACATCCGCGTCTTCCAGGGCTGCGACCTCCGCGCCCTGCGGCAGTTCGCCTCCCCCTCGCTGGTCTGAACGCCGGAGGACGACGCCATGAAGATATCCCTCAACTGGATCCGCGAATTCGTCGACCTGCCGGCCGACGCCCCGCGCACCATCCAGGACCTGACCACCCTGCGGGTCGTCCAGGCCGAGGAGGTCATCCACCAGGCCGACCGCCTCGCCCACATGATCGTGGTCGCGATCACGGCCGTCAGGCGCCACCCCAAGGCCGACCGCCTGAACCTGGTCACGGTCGACACCGACACGGGCACCATCGAGATCGTCTGCGGCGCGCCCAATGTCGCCGTCGGCCAGAAGGTCATTATGGCCCGGCCGGGCGCGGTGATCAACGGGGAGGTCCTCGCTCCGGCCGTGATCCGCGGCATAGAGAGTTCCGGGATGCTATTAAGCGACCGCGAACTGGGGCTCTCCGACGACCATGCGGGTCTCAAGCTCCTCGATGCCAGCCTTGTCCCCGGCACTCCGGCGGCCGAAGCGCTGGGGCTCGATGACACCATCATCGACATCGACAACCATTCCATCACCCACCGGCCCGACCTGTGGTGCCACCGCGGCATGACGCGCGAATACGCGGCCGCCTACGGGAAACCCCTGCCGGCCGAATTGCCCGTGACAGTCACGCCCATGGCCGGGCCGCTCAAGGTGGAGATCGCGGCGCCCGAGCTCTGCCGGCGGTACACGGGTGCGCTCGTGGAGAACATCACCATCGGCCCCTCGCCCTGGCCCCTTCAGCGGCGCCTCCTGGCCTGCGGCATCCGGCCCATCAGCAACATCGTCGACATCACCAACCTGGTCATGCTCGAGGTCGGCGAACCCATGCACGCCTTCGATGCCGACAAGGTCCGCGACCACCGCATCATCGTGCGTCGCGCCGCGACCGGCGAATCCATCGTCACCCTCGACGGCGTCACCCGCAAACTGGGACCGGAAAACCTGGTCATCGCCGACCCCGACAAAGCCGTGGCCCTCGCTGGCGTGATGGGCGGCGCCAACTCGGAGGTCACGGCCGCCACCACCCGCATCATCCTCGAGGCGGCTACATTCAACCATGTGTGCGTGCGCACCACCCGCGCGGCCACCGGCCTGCGGAGCGAGGCCACCAACCGGTTCGAGAAAGGGCTGCCCCGCGAACTCACGGCCGTGGCCATGAACCGCGCCATCGCCTTGATCAAAGAACTCATCCCGGCCGCGACCGTCACGGCCGTGGCCGACACGGGCGCTCCCGCCCCCGCCGAACGGGCCATTACCCTCACCGAGCGCAACATCCGCCGCGTGACCGGCCAGGACATCACCATCGCCTACGCCTGCGGCATTCTGAACCGCCTGGGTCTGGCGACCGCGGTCAAGGGCGACACGGCCGCCGTGACCGTTCCCTGGTGGCGCCGCCGCGACACGGCGATCGAAGAGGACCTGATCGAAGACATCGTCCGCATCCACGGCCTCGAAAAGATCGTCCCCGCGCTCCCCGTCCTGCCTCTGGCCCTGGCCCAGCAGCCGCCCCTGCGCCTGCTTGAAAAACGCCTGCGCAACATCCTGGCCGGCACCGGCGCCGACGAAGTCCAGACCTACTCCTTCGCCCCCGAGCAGACTTTGAACGCCTTCAAGGAGGCGGCGGCGGAGCATTTCGAGCTCGCCAACCCGCTCGATACCAACCAGCGCCGGATGCGTCGCACGCTCCTGCCGGGCCTCATCGAAGGCGTACGGCGCAACATGCCTGTATTCCCCGAGATCACCATCTACGAGATCGGCCGGGTCTACATCCCGGTCACCCGCGACCGCGAGCGGCTCTACGATAACGAAAAGAACCGCCTCATGCTCCTGGCCTGCCGCAAAGGAGCCGACACGGTCTATTACGACACCCTGGCCTGCGGTCAGGCCGTGCTCGAGGCGCTCAATGTCCCCTTCCGCATCGAACGCGCCGCGTTGCCCGACATGCATGCCGGCCGCACCGGCGCCCTCATGGCGGGCGGCACGCGCATCGGCTGGGTCGCTGAACTCGACCCGGCCGTGGCCGCGGCGCTCAAACTCAAGGAACGGATCGGCATCCTCGAACTCGACCTTGAGGCCCTTCTGCCGCTCGTAACGGCCGCCACCGTAAAATTCATACCTGTGCCGCGCTTCCCCTCCATCACCCGCGAATTCAGCATGGTCGCGCCTGACGAACTCGAATTCGCCGCGATCGAGGATACCGTGCGCCCCATCGACAAGCTCATCACCGCCGTGGAGATCATCACCGTCTACCGCGGCACACCCATCCCGGAAGGCAAAAAGTCCGTCAGCTTCCGCGTCATCCTCCAGGACCTGGAACGCACCCTTGCCGACACCGAAGCCAACCAGGTCCAGGACCGCATCATCGCCGCGCTCGGCAAGAAGTTCGGCCTCGAACTCCGCGGGGCGTAAGCTCATCCCTTTTCCCCATATCTCCTGCCGATTGTGATTATTCAGCCCCTGTACTCAATCCTGAAACCCCGGGGTCTTGACCTGGGAAGGACCCTATAAGGGCAGATTTCCTGATCCCGGCGGAAAATGCTTTGGCACTTTTTGGCGTCAGCCAGGCGCGTGAATCAACCATAGGCCGGTTTGGGTGGTTAGTGCCCGTAAATAAATAACCTATCCATTTCGCGTGCGGTGCAGAGTG
>JBDREB010000059.1:0-11333 GCA_043820325.1 Planctomycetota bacterium
GCGAGGTTCGCGTGCGGGGCGCGCCCGAACCCCCGGCCCAAAGCGCGTAATACCGCAATCCCTTTCGAATGGGGCCCAGCCCCGTACAGCCGTGGTGTGTAACAGCACCGGCGAAGGAGGGGGATATCGGCCACATTTACCCTCAGACAACCCCGGCCATGGGGCTACAATGAGGGCGTTCGCGGCATGGAAAGCGGTCCCTTGGTATCCCCTTAAACGCTCCGCGTCCTTCGCCGACGCCCTGGCTCACCTCAGGCGGACTTTTTGGCGGCAAAGAATTATTGCATCGTCCGACAAATCACCGGTCCTGCGAAAATTCCTCAAGGATTTGATTGAAGTCCTGGCTTTGGCTGTATAATATGTTTTGCTGTCAAGCTAGGCAGACTTGAAAATAGCGCGAAAGTTCACTGTGATACGGTATCGATTGATGCGATAACGATAAGTCTGGTTAGGAGAAGGCCATGCATCGCCACATCGCCCTCATCTGTCTGATCGTTCTGGGACTTGCCGCCATGTGGGCCGAGACCAAGGCCCCCGCGCCGCCGCCGGCCGCACCGGCCGTCAATGTGTCCGACGCCATGCTGGTCCAGCAATGGCTCACCAGGGACACCGTCAACTTTGACAACCTGAAATACACCAATACCTATCCGGTGCTCCTCTACTGGTCCCAGTGCGATGGCTGAAAAGGCACCACCGATGGTGGCGCGGCCCGGTGGGTCGCGGAGCGGCAGAAGATGTTCGAATATATCAATGTGGCGTTCATCGGCGTGTTCATGCAGGGCCAGTTCGATAATTTAAACCGCCAGTTTCCCGGTCTGGATGCGATCCCGCAGATCGATGATACCGCCCGGCGGCTGAAAGAACTGTGCAATGTGAAGACCACCAATTCCATCGCGATCCTTGATCCCAGTGGCACACTGATCGAGGTCACCGACAAGACCTACAATACTGTATCCGGCCATCCGGACCAGAACTGGATCGACCACCATGTCCTTGCGACCAAGAACCGGCCGTGGCTCAAGGAGCAATACGCGGCTTTCAAGGCGGAGGTGCCGCCGGGTCTGAAACAGGCCGGCATCCATGTCAAGTACGGCCGTTTCGCGCAGGCGCAGACCTTGGCCGAGCCGTTCCTGATCTCGACCACGCCCGTCATCAAGGCCGCGGCCGAGCAGGCCATGACCATGATCAAGACCTACCAGGACGCCCTGCTGAAGGAACTTGAGGGTTTGGCCGGCGCGGGCCAGGTGGGCGAGGCGTTCCGGATCGCCACCAGGGCTTATGACGAGTTCCGGGTGGTCAAATGCACCTTTACCGATGCGCTCAAGGCGTTCCTGGCCAAACACAAGGCCGACCCCCAGGCCAAGGAGATCGAAAAGGCCCGCAAGCCTTTCGAGGCGGCCCGGATGTTCCTGGCCCAGGGCAAGCAGGACCAGGCCGTGAAATACCTGGAAGGGTTGGTCAAATCCTTTCCTGCCACATGGTATGGCCAGCGGGCGGCGGCACTGCTCAACCTGCTGAAATAATCCCTTCATCCCGTCCTTCCGCCGACGGACCGCCAGGCCCGTTGCCGGCCGGCCGTCATTTTACTTGCACCGCTTTCCGGATATGATACAATGGTCCCTGCTTGCGTTGAAAGGGACCTGATGTACGATCTTCCGGCCCATTGCCGCATCACCCGCGCCCCGGCGTTGCCGCCGCCGACAGGGGCCGTCATCCGTGTACGGACCGGCAATGAACTGGCCGAGGCGGTCCATAACGCCATCCCCGGCGCGACCATCCTCCTGGATGACGGGACCTATGTCATGCCCCGGGGCGTGGTCCTGACGGCAGATGATGTGACCATCCGGAGCGCCGGCGGCGACCGCGACGCGGTGGTGCTGGACGGGGCGGCCAACCACATGGAGGAGAACCTGGCCCTCCTTTCCATCCGGGGCGCGCGCCGGGTCTGCATCGCCGATCTCACCTTCAGGAACAGCCGCAAGTACGGCCTGCACTTCTACGCCGACAGCGGCGTCCACGGCCTCATGGTCTGGAATGTGGTCTTCCACAATATCTGGGCGCGGGGGCTCAAGGGCACCTCGCCCTGCCGTCGGGGCGATGCGCCCGACGACATCAATCCGCCCGAGGCGGTGGCGGGGCTGCGGCCCCGCGGGGGCGCGGTGCGGCACTGTCTCTTCATCGCCGACCATGTCAAGACGGACCTGGAGGACGGGTTTGACGGCGACTACATCTCCGGCATGGACATGATGTACCTCACCGACTGGACCATCGCGGACAACACTTTCGTGGGGTTGTGGGGCGCGCACGGGTGGGCCCGGGGCGCGATCTTCATATGGGTGGAGACGGAACGGCTCACGGTTGATCGCAATTACTTTTACAACTGCGACTGGAGCATCGCGCTCGGCAACCCGTCCTCCACACTGATCAATGTCCGCGGCGCCGTGGTGCGCGACAACCTGGTCGTGGCCGGTGCCAACCGGGCGTTGGAATGCAACTGGACCGCGGGCGTGGAGGCGTATAACAACATCTATGCCACACAAGCCACCCACCCGGCCGTGGAGATCATCCGCGGTTCGCAGGGGTGCCGCCTGCACCACAACATCATCCATGGCACGCTGAACTGCGAACCGGCCGTGGTCATGGATCACAATCATACCGGGGAGTTCGAAGGGTGTTTCAACGATCCCGCTTCCGGCGACCTGGGCTTCACCGAAAAGGGCCGGCGCACATTCGGGGCGTGGCGGGTCTGTTGGGAAGCGTAGGGATGGGCCGGCGCCGTTACTTGACGGTGATCTTTCCCGGATGATCTTGCGTGAAGGTCCCGATCACGGCCGAACCGTTCAGGCCGCGGCCGCGGAGGTCGGCGGTGAGTTTGTCCGCGCGGTCGGCGTCGACCGCGATGAGCAGGCCGCCTGAAGTCTGGGGGTCGTAAAGGACATCCTGCATCCAGGTCTGGATCGCCGGCGCCATTGAGACCCGCGGCGCGTAATGGGTCCGGTTGCGGTGGAGGCCGGCGGGGAGGAGGCCCATTTCCGCGTATTCGCGCGCGGCGGCGATGAAGGGGACCGCGGCCGCGTCCAGGTCCAATCCCACGGCATTGTCGGCCAGCATGTTCAGGGCATGGCCGATCAGGCCGAACCCGGTCACATCCGTGCACGCGGCCGCGCCGTGGGTCAGCATGGCTTCAGCGCCGCCCCGGTTGAGGGTGGTCATCACGGCCACCGCCTGTCCGATGGCCGCCGGTGAGGCCGCGCCGCCCTTCAGAGCCGTGTTGATGATCCCGGTGCCGAGGGGCTTGGTGAGCACCAGGCGCTGGCCGGGCCGGGCGCCGAGGGTGCGGATGATCCGGTCGGGGTGGACCGTGCCGATCACCGCCAGGCCGTACTTCAATTCCCTGTCCTGGACGCTGTGGCCGCCGACGAGGTGGGCGCCGGCCGCGTGCAGGACCTCGATGCTGCCGTTAAGAATGGCGCCCAGCACTTCGTTGGGCAGATCGCCGACCGGGAAGGCGACGATGTTCACCGCGCAGATGGGCACCCCTCCCATGGTGTAGACATCGGAGAGGGCGTTCGTTGCCGCGATGCGGCCGAAGGTGTACGGATCGTCGACGATCGGCGTGAAGAAGTCGACCGTGTGGATCACGGCCAGGTCGTCACGCAGGCGCACCACGCCCGCGTCGTCAAGCGCGTCCAAACCCACGAGGATGTCCGGATGCGCCTGGCGCGGCAGAAGGGACAATATCTGGCCCAGGTCCCCCGGGCCGATCTTGCACCCTCACCCGGCGGCGGCTACATGGCGCGTCAGCTTGTAGCGCTCATTCGTCATGTCTGCTTCCTGTCATTGATGGCGATCGGCCCCCATTGTAAGCACGAAACCCGTAATCTGAAATGAAATCTGGCGTTAATCAAGTCCGTTCCGCTCCAACCTTTTCCGGCTTTCCGACCTTCCGACTTTTCGACTTTCCGACCTTCCAACTCCTGCTCCTACAGCGTGATCACGCTTCCGGCCCTGACGAGCGCGTCGGTGATGTCGTACATATTGGAGACCGTACCCACGCGCACCCGGTCCTTGAGCTTGAAATAATCAAGGCAGGTGCCGCACACGAGAATGCGGATGCCCGCCTTTTCGGCACGCTGGAGCGCGGGCAGGGTGTCGGCGTCGTCGATGACCAGGCGCACGCCGGACTGCATACAGGCGATGACGGCCGGTTTGACGGCCAGCGTTTCGAGGGTGTTGCAGAAGGCCTTCATAAGCAGGCTGCCGAGTTCCTCGCTGCCGCGGCCGATGGTGTCGCCGGTGATGAGCACGACCGGTGCGCCGGCCGGAGCGGTTGGTTGGCCGCACTCGGGGTCGGGCGCCGACGCGGCCCGGGCCCCGGCCTGGGCCGGTACGGCCACGGTCAGCCGGAACCCCGTTCCTTCGGGCTCCTCGGCCGTGACCCGGCAGCCGGCGTGCCCCAGTGTGCGGCATACATTGTCGCGCGGTATGGGCCCGTCGACGCGGATCACCAGCCTCCCCCCGGAAAAGGCGGCGAGTTTTTCGCGGGTGCGCACCACAGGCAGGGGGCAGGCGAGCCCCCGCAGGTCCAGGACCTCCTCTTTCATGATGCGGGCTCCTCATAACGGACCAGGCGTTTGTTCTTCTCGATGTAGACGGCCTCGGGTTTCACAGCGCGGCCGGCCAGCACGCGCAGGATCTCGGGCAGGCGGCCCACGGTGGTGCGGGCCGCGATGCCGCAATCGGAGGAAAGGGCGCGCGGTACGGGCACCATCTCCACTTGGAGCTTGTGCTTCTTGACGGTCTGCTCGGCCTTGAGCACATGATGGACCGAAGGGAACAGGATGTATGCGTCGCTCATGGCCGGGCCTTGGCTATTGCGGCTACGGCCGCCACGGCCGTATCGATCTCCGCCGGGGTCGTGGCCGGTGAGAAACTGAACCGCACTGTGCCCTGCGGCATGGTGCCGAGGCTCTGGTGGGCCAGGGGGGCGCAATGGATCCCGGGCCGGCAGAGGATGCCGTGCTCACGGTCCAGGGCATAGGCCACCTCGTCGGGCGTACGGCCGGCGACGGTGAAGGAGACCACCGGCGCGCCGCCCGGCCCGGTCTGGAGCGTGACGCCCGGTATGGCGCCAAGCCCCGCGCGGCACCGGTCCGTGATCCGCACGGCCGCGGCGATGGTACGGTCCAGCCCCGCGGCGCGCACGAGCCGCACACCCGCGGCCAGTCCGGCGATCCCCGGCGTGTTGGGCGTGCCGGCCTCGAATTTGTCGGGCGCGAACTCCGGTTGGAGCAGGGCCGCCGACCGGCTGCCCGTGCCCCCGGCCAAAAAGACCGGCAGGCGGTCGGGGTCGCGCACCACCAGCCCGCCCGTACCCTGGGGGCCCATGAGGCGCTTGTGGCCGGTGAAGGCGAAATAGTCGATCCCGAGGGCGGCCAGGTCGACCGGCGCGGTCCCCGCGGTCTGGGACCCGTCCACGAGGAGGGGGACCTTCCGGTCGCGCGCATAAGCGGCGATGGCGGCCAACGGCGCGTGGTGACCGGTGACATTGGATGTGCCGTTTAATGCGATCAGGCGCGTATCGGTCCGCACGGCGCGGTCGATGAGCGCGGGGGTGAGCGCGGCGAGGTCGGGCGTCGACACCACGGTGTAGTCGGCCACGCCGCGGTGTTTCAGTTCCTCCAGCGGCCGGGCCACGGAGTTGTGCTCGAAAGACGAGGTGACCGCGTGGCCGCCGTCGCGCAGGAGCCCCTGGATCACCAGGTTGAGCGCCGCGGTGCTGTTGGGGAGCAGGATCACGCGGGCCGAGTCGTCCACATTGAAGAACGCGGCCAGTTCCTCGCGGCACTCGAAAATGAGCGCGGCCGCGCGCACGGCCAGGCGGTGGCCCGAGCGGCCCGGGTTGGCGTTGACATCGGCCAGGCAGGCGCGCACCGCTTCGATCACCTCCGGCGGTTTGGGCGAGGAGGTGGCCGCGTTGTCGAGATAGATGATGGCCGGCATGGTCAGCCCTCCCTGAGCACGCGGATGTCGCCCACCCGGCGGGTGAGGCCGCTGCGGTCGAAGTATTCCATCAGCGCCAGGGCGAATTTGCGTGAGTTCTGCAGGATGTCGCGCAGACTCTTGACATCGGTCTGCTGTTTGGCCTGGATCTCGCGGCGCACGATCGCGCGGATGATTTCGAGCACATCGGCGGCGAAGTACAGGTCCCGCTCCACCTGCACCACCCCGGCCGTCTCGACCAGGCTGCGCCAGGCGTGGTCAAAAGGTTTGCCCGGTCCGAGTTCGGCGGCGAGTTCGGTGCGCGTGGGCGGGCCGTAGCGCCGGGTCGGGTCGCGCAGGACGGTGAGGATGCGGTCAGCCAGCGTTTTTTCGGCCGGGGCGAGGGAGAGGCCGAAGGTGCCCAGCGCCAGACGGCCGCGGTCCTCGCGCACGCGGCCTTCCGCCTTGAGCCGGCCGAGCACGAAGTCGACCAGCACGGCCGCGAAATGGGGCGGCAGGCCGCTGCGGAGGGCGGCCGGGTCGGCGCCGGCCGCGAAAGGCTGGGCCTTGTGGAAACCGTCCAGGAACGCCGTGATCCTGCCGGCATAGAGGTCGAACGCCTCGCGGTGGATGATCCGCTCGCCGTCGCGGACTAGGCGCGGCGCGAGGGGGCCTGCGATCATCCCCCGGACATCGTCCAGGGGCAGGTTGAAGGCCAGTGCCGCCTCCCCGGCCGTGTGGAATGCGTGCGGCGCCTGGGTCAGGAAGTCGGCAACGCGCTCCACCGCGGGGGCCGACGCGATCGCGCGCAGGCGGGCGATGTCCGCGGCGCGCGTTGCGGTGAGCCGCCGGACCGCGGGTTCGAGCACCACGCCGCCGGCCACGGTGAATTCGGGCGAAAGGTTCCGCAGGATGAACCGGTCGCCGGCCGCGGCCGGCACGCGCTCGCGCAGACGCAGCTGGATAAGGATGTCACGGCCGCCCGGCATGAGGGCCTCGGCGTTCAGGATCTCCACGCGTCCCGGCACGCTGTAGGTGCCGGCCATGAAACGCATGTCGCGGCGGTTGGCCACGGGTTCCTTCAGGGAGACGGCGGCCTGGACGCGCGCGTTGAGCATGAACGCGGGCCGCACCAGGCCGGGATGGACCACCTGGCAGCCGCGCTTGAGGTCGGCCTTTTCCACGCCGGCCAGGTTCAGCGCGGTGCGCTGGCCGCGTACGGCCCGGTCGACCCTGATGTCGTCCACCTCGATGCCGCGCACACGGGCGGTGAGCCCCTGGGGCGTGATCTCCACCGTGTCGTCCACGGCCACTTGGCCCGAGGCGAGGGACCCGGTCACCACCGTGCCGAACCCCTTCATGCCGAAGACGCGATCCACGGGCAGGCGCAGCCACGCGCCCGCATCCGCGTGCGCTTCGAGCCCCGCGGCCGTCGCCCGGAGCACGGCCCGGAGTTCTTCCAGCCCCGTGCCTTCGCGGGCCGAGGTGCGCACCATCGCGCGCACGCGGCAGGCCGGGTGGCGGGCGAAGAGTTCCCGGACCTCCTCCTCCACCAGCTGGACCGTGTCGGCGTCGACCATGTCCACCTTGGAAACGGCCACCACGAAGTCGCGGATGCCGAGGAGGTCCATGATGTCTAGGTGTTCCACGGTCTGGGGCATCACGCTGTCGTCGGCCGCGACCACCAGGAGGGCCAGGTCGATGCCCGTGGCGCCCACGACCATGTTGTTGATGAAATCCTCGTGGCCCGGCACATCCACGAAGGCGAGCTTGCCGCCGCGGCCGTCGTCGAGAAAGGCGAACCCCAGATCGATCGTCAGGCCGCGCGTTTTCTCCTCGGCCCAGCGGTCGAGGTCCTCGTCGTGGCCGGTGAGCCGCGCCACCAAGAGCGTCTTGCCGTGGTCGACATGGCCGCCGGTGCCGATGATCAGGGGCATGGCTTGATCCTGAACGGAGTCGCAGGTCGCAGGTCGGGAGGAAGGAAGAGTCGCAGGTCGCAAGTCGGTTGGAGGGAAGGGACGCAGGTCACAGGTCGCCGGTCAGGAATTATGATCCGGACCCTTCGACATGCGACCTGAGGCTCTTGTTCCCAATGACCTGTGACCTGCGACCTGTGACCTGCGACTCTTATCCCGGTCATGTCCGCCCCTCCTGCGCCACGGCGCGGAAGGCCGCCTTGACCAGCGCGGCTTCGCCGTCGAGGAGGGTGCGGGGGTCGATGATCACCCGGTCGGCGCTCACGCGCGCCAGCACGGGCGGGACGGGCAGGGTGCGCAGGCGGCGGGCGAGCTCCTGCACGGGCAGGGAGGCGTGGCGCACGGCCACGGCGCGGGTGGGAATGGGCACGGCCGCCAGGGCGCCGCCGCCGCTGGTGCCCGACTCGTCCACCACCTCGGCCGTGAGACCGGGGAGGGTGCGGATGAAGGCGGCCAGGTCGTCGGCCGCGGCCGCCACCGCGGCCAGGGGCCGGTGGAACATATCGAGTGCGGGGATGGCCCTGATCGTTGCCGCGCGGTCGCGGGCGTAAAGGGCCAGGGTCGCCTCTAAGGCCACATAGGTCAGTTTGCAGGGCCGGAGCATGCGGAAGAAGGGGTCCTTGCGCAGAGGGGCAAGGAGGGCTTCGCGGCCGAGGATGATGCCCGCCTGCGGCCCGCCCAGGAGCTTGTCGCCGCTCAGGGCCAGGACATCGGCGCCCGCGGCGAGGCTGGCGCCGATCACGGGTTCGTCCGCGGTCAGCGTACCGGGCAGGTCGTACATCATGCCGCTGCCCAGATCGTGGATGAGCAGAAGCTTGTGTTCGTGCGCCAGGTCGGCCAGTTCCTTGAGTTCCGGCGCACCGGTGAACCCCTCGATGCGGTAGTTGCTCTGGTGGACCACCATGAGCGCCGCGGTGGCCGGGGTGATCGCGCGGCGGTAATCCTCCGCGCGTGTGCGGTTGGTGGTCCCCACTTCGACCAGCCGGGCGCCGCTCTGGTGCATGACATCCGGGATGCGGAAGGATCCGCCGATCTCGACCAGTTCGCCGCGGGAGATGATCACCTCGCGGCCGGCGGCCAGCACTTTGAGCAGGAGGAAGACGGCCGCGGCATTGTTGTTGATCACCACCGCTGTTTCGGCGCCGGTGAGGGCCTGGAAGAGGCCGGCGATGAACCGTTCGCGTTCGACGCGGTCGTTGCCGTTCTGGTCCGTCTGAACAAAGCAATACCCGGCTAATGCGTCGTTCAGGGCCGCGCGTGCCGCGGGGGGCAGAACGGCCCGTCCCAAGCCGGTGTGCAGGATCGTGCCCGTGGCGTTCACCACGCGGCACATGCCGGGGGCCAGCAGTCCCCGGATCCGGCCGGCGGCATCGGCCGCGGCATCGGCCGCGGACAGGGTGGCGGCGGCGCTGGTCTTCAGGCGGCCGCGGTGTTCCTCCAGGACTTCCCGCACCCGGGCAACCACGAAGGCGCGGTCCAGGTCGGCCGCCAGGGCGGCCAGGGCCGGCTCCTCGAGGACCCGGTCCACGGAGGGTATGAGCCCCTGGAGCGTATCGCCGCGTTTCTTAGAGCACATCGGTGCATTCCTTGAAGGCCATGCCGTATAGGCGATCGGCAATAAAATCCCGCGTTCCAAATCTCAAGCTCCAAATAAGCTCCAAACGAACCCAACAAGAAAAAGTTCCAAATGGAGTTGCACTCTTGGGGTTTTGTTTGGGCTCGATTGTTCCGTTTGGTCCGTTTATTTGGGATTTGGAGCATAACGGAACTTGGAGCTTGGTCTCTTGGCGCCGGCTGGCGCAGGTGCTATGGACGCGGGGCGCCGCGATGCCGGGACCGTGACGACGATGGGATTCCACCGGAATTCCTCCGTTCAGCGCGTCACAAGTAGAACCGGTCCGGCATGCGGGCACCTTGCAACCAAGTGGCGGGAAGGTATGGGAGTCGAACCCACCAAAGACGCTCTTAACGCCTTCGTACGGATTTGAAGTCCGCCAGGATCACCGGATCCTCCACCCTCCCGGGTGAAAAAGAACGCGTCCATTATAACACAGGGCGGCGCCGTGTCAATATATTATCCGGTCCCGCGAGGCGGCGCGGGCCGCGGCCACCTGCTCAGGCCCGGCAGGTGACGGGCGCGATATCGAGCATGGTGCGGAGGCCCGGGCGCGCCGCAAGCAGAGCAGGGATGGCGTTGACCGTGATGGCGCAGGTGGCCGTGTCGCCATTCACACCGCCCTTGATGGTGGAATCGATGGGCGGGTCGGCGTCGATGATCACCCGGTCGCGCGGGCTGGGTTCGCCCACCGCCGCGCGGAAGACGAGGCGGACCATTTCCCGGCCCTTGGCCCAGCCGCGGCCGGTCTGGGCCACGCCGCGCGCGTGACCGCGGGGAATGGTCATGGCCTTCGTCACGGTCCGCTGCATTGCCACGATGGGGGTGATGATGTCCTCGGTCCGGTCGAGTTCCCACCCCAGCGCGGCCGCGAGCATGTGCATGGATTCGGTGAGTCCCACATGGCGCAGCGTGCCCGCTTTCTTTTTCTGTGCGAATACACGCAGGGAGAGCCCCGCGCCGATCTTCTGCTGGAAGGGGATGCGCCGGAACTGGGCGTCCTGGATCCGCTCCACGGTGACATGCCGCACCTCGCGGCAGACGCCGGAAAGGGCCAGGGGCAGAAAGTCCATCAGGAAGCCCGGGTTGACGCCGGTGGCGAGCACGGCCACGCCCCGTGCGCGCGCCGCGCGGTCGATGCGCCGCGCCAGGGCCGGCCGCGTTTGCCAGGGGTAGGCCAGTTCCTCGCAGGTGGTGACCACATGCTTGCCCGCGGCCACGCAGGCGAGGACCTGGGGGGTGAGCTTTTCAAGGGAGGAGGTCGTGGTGAGCACCACCACATCGGCCTTGCGGCGCAATACGGCCGCGGCGTCGGCCGAGACCCGGGCCCCGATGGGCTTGAGGCCGGCGAGCGCGCCCACATCCCGGCCCGCCTTGGCCGGGTCGATGTCGATCCCGGCGACGATGCGGGCCCACGGCCTTTGGACGAGGAATTGCGTGACGCGGCTGCCGATGGGGCCGAGGCCGTACTGGATGATGCGGATGGTGCGCATGGAATTCTCCCTGGCGAATACCGGTATGAACGCGTAAGTTCTGCCGCACGGTCGTGATTATACGGGATATGCGCAGTTTGCAAGGATTTCCTTGTAAAGGTCCCGAACGGAAATCTGCACTTGAGGGACTTGCAAAACCGCTCGGTGAGGACTTATTGACATGGGCGATGACTTAATGACATGGTCGGGTTGCGTGTTGTGTGGGTGTCAAGGCCCTTGACTCGCGTCACCGGCGCCAGTTTTGGTCCTTGACGGACAGTCGCGATT
>JBDREB010000060.1:0-9779 GCA_043820325.1 Planctomycetota bacterium
CAATTGGACCCAAAACAAGCGTCGTCCCGGGCTGGATCTTCATCGACTCCGTCCACAAGCCGGCGTACGCGAGGGCACGGCATGCCGTGCCCCTACAGCGGAAAAGAATGCCACGGTGGTACCGGCGCGCCCTCTTTTGCCCCCTTTATTATGGGGCGCTGTACTAAAGGTGCGCACCACGCGGGGCGCGGCCGGGGTGAAGTATTCCTGCGAGGCGCAGCCGCACAGGGCGGCCAGCACGGCCGCCATCAATCCGGGTATCCGAACACGCAGGCCCACTCCTTTTCTTAAGCTCCGACCGCTTCCCTGCCCCTGTCCGCCTCCGGCTTTGGGACTTTGCGACTGTGTTGCTTTGAACCCCGAGCCCGGCCTCGGGGCGACCCACCTTGCTCCTACGGCAGAAACTGCTTGGGGTCCTTGAGCTTGTCGGGCAGGTACTTGGTGAGGACATAGTTCAGGCCGTGCTTGGCAAAGGCCTGCTGTTCGATGCGCACGCCCAGCTCGATCATCTTTTTGAGCGCCTGCTGCCACTTGCGGTGGTGGCGGATGAACGGGTCGTTCTTCAGGGAATCCTTGGCGCGCTTGATGTCGTTCTCCGTGAGGGGGTGGGTGACATCCTTGAGGTCGTATTTTTCGATGTCGTCGGGCGTGACGCCCAGGAAGGTGGCCTGCGGCACGCAGAAGAACTGGTTGACATGCGCGGCGTTGCCCGAGCCGACCTTCAGGGTGCGGTAGATGTTGCCGTAGCCGTAGGGGTCGCCGTCGGTGAACACATAGACCGGGATGCGCCGGGAGTCGGCGAGGATGCGGATGAACCGCCGGCAGGCGCGCGTGGGCACGCCGCCCATGGAGATGATGATGCAGTCGGCCGTGCGCCAGTATTCATGGTGGACCAGCCGCTGGAAGAGGGCGCTGGTTTCGACCACGAGCACGAACTTGGCCGTGGTCTCGAACTCGAGGTGATCCACCCGCGAGGGGATGGAATAGGCGCCCGTGCCGAACTTCTCGCAGTCGATGGTCACGCTCTTGCCCGTGGACGGGTTGGCGTCGATGACCTTGAGGCGGCCGGCGACATCGCCCCCCTTCTCCTCCGGGATGAACCCCAGCTCCTCGCGGTTGACCTCGAAGGCGGCCTCGACATCGTCCATCACCGTGTCCGATTCGTCCTGCTCGAGGAACTTGCATTCGCCCCATTCGCCCTTGGCCACATAGTAAATCTCGCGCTTCGAGGCGATGTCGCCCGTGTCCACCAGACGCTTGGCCTCCGACATCATGCGCATCGACTGGGCGAAGGTCTTGGCCGTGGTGTACGAGAGCCGGCGCTCCACCTTGCGGTCCAGCAGGCGCAGGTAGCCCACCTTGTCGTTGTACTCGACATTGGTGAGGGACCGGATGGGGAACTTCATGCCCGTGCTCCCGGTCTTCAGGATCTCGCGGTACATGCGGTCGGCCTCTTTGATGATCTTGGCCCCGGCCTCGCGGCGGGGACGACCGACATGGGCCACGGAGGCCTTGACGCGCGGCGTGCCGGCGCCGGCGCCCGCGGCCTTACTGGGCTTCTTTTTCGGGCTCATCGGCGGGACTCCGTCTGAGGGTGGTTTTGATCTTCTGCACCACGCGGCCCTCCTCGGCGGCCGTCAGTTTCAGCATCTGGCGCAGGGCGATCCCGATGTGGGGGATGTACTGTTCAATGTAGCGCTTCTTGCGTTCGGCCTCCTCGTCGCGGGCGCGGCGGGAGACGAAGAGCCCCGCCTCGCGGCCGCACTTCTGCAGGGCGAACCGGATCTCCTTGATGATCTCCGGGTAGTGCGCGATGGCCTCCTTGCTCTCCGAAGTGAACGGCACCCACACCGAGGCGATGTGGACCAGCACCACCATGGGCCCCACGGGCGCGGCGCCGGTGGACTGCCGGATGCCGTAGGTCTTCCAGTTGGTGGAATTCATGGCCTCGGTGATGGCGCAGGCGCCCTTCTGGTAGAGAAGCGGCACGCGGTTGGCGAAGCGCAGGAGTTCCACCGGCTCCTCGGCGTTCAGCTTCCCGCCGTAGGCCAGGCCGACCTCGATCTGGAACGGGTTGCCGCGGTAGACATCCGGCGGCCGCGTGCAGGAGGTGTAGAAATCGGCCTGGTATTCCTTTTTCAGCCCCGCCACGACCACATCCTCGCCCATGGGCACGATGCAGTCCGTGGGCGGGCTCATGATCTTCGTCACCTGGATGGCCTTGTAGATCTTCTCGGCCTCATCCTTGGCGATGCGGGAAGTGTAGGCCTTGGGGCTCACGCCGGCCTTGGTGCAGATGTCGGTGGCGACCTTCAGGCCCACGCGGCAGAAATCGCCCATCAGCGCGGCGCGGATGTGTGTGTGGCGCGACTCGGCCAGGATGCGCATCAGCATGCCCAGTTCCACGCCGTAGGGGTGGGGCTTGATGGCGCGGGGCTCGGGGGGCAGTTTCTTCACCACCCGGTCGTAGACCACTTCCGGGTCCTGCGGGCTCTTGTAGCGGAAGTTGGCGTGGGGGTTGGCGATGGCCGTGTGGCGCATGTACTCGTCGAGCGATTGGCGGCCCTTGTTGTAGAGCCCCTCCAGCGTGATCTCGATGCGCACCCCGTGCTGTTTGCCCTCCCAGGCCGCGTCCTCCTCCTTGACGATCGTGGGCTTGTTGCGGGTGGTGTCGATCATCAGCTCGTACAGGTGCGCCGTCTTTTTGGGTGCCGTGCGCGAAAGGATGCGGATGGGCAGGCCGGTGGTGAGCTGGCCGTACATGCCCGCGGCCGAGATGCCGATGCCCTGCTGGCCGCGCGACATGCGCAGGCGGTGGAACTTGGATCCATAGAGGAGCTTGGCGAAGATGGCCGGGATCTGTTCCTTGACGATGCCCGGGCCGTTGTCTTCCACCATCAGCTTGAAGCGCGTCTCCGAGAGCGCGGTCACCTCCACGACGACCTCGGGCAGAATGCCCGCCTCCTCGCAGGCGTCGAGCGCGTTGTCCACGGCTTCCTTGACGCTGGTGAGCAGGGCCCGCCGGGGGTTGTCGAACCCCAGCAGGTGGCGGTTCTTGGAAAAGAACTCGGAAACGGATATATCGCGCTGTTCCTTGCCGAGGTCTTCGGCCGTGCGGCGGATGCGTTCTGCCATGGCGTGTCGTGCGTCCTATGTCAAAGGGTGCGGATCAGCCGATGATCTTGCGGTCCTGGTCCAGGTAGATGCCCTTGAGGTTCATCTTGAGCGCCTCGGGGTTGGGCGACGATTTGAAGGCCTCGTCGCGCGAGATAAGGTCCTTGTGGATCAGGTCGACCAGCGAGGTGTTGAAGTCCTGCATGCCGTCGGCCTTGCCGGCGCGGATGGCATCGGAGAGTTTCACATCCTCGGCCTCGCCGATGAGCTTGCGCGTGACCGGGGTGGACATCATCACCTCCACGCAGGGCACGCGCGGGTACTGCTCCTGCTTGCCGCGCAGCAGCTTCTGGCAGACAATGGCCACGAAATTGAACCGCAGAAGCTGGCGGATGGCGGGGTGCCGGTCGGCGCCGAAGAGGTCCAGGATGCGGCCGATGGTCTGGGGCGCGCCCGAGGTGTGGATGGATCCCAGCACCAGGTGGCCCGTCTCCGCGGCCATGAGCGCCGTGTCAAAGCTCTCCGCGTCGCGCATTTCGCCGATCAGGATCACATCCGGGTCCTGGCGCACGGCGTACTTCAGGGCGGTGTTGTAGTTCTCGACATCGATGCCCACCTCGCGCTGGTTCACGAACGCCTTGGCGTCCATGTGCAGGTATTCGATCGGGTCCTCGATGGAGAGGATGTGGCAGGCGCGCGTCTTGTTGACCAGGTCCAGGATCGCGGCCAGGGTGGTCGACTTGCCCGAGCCGGTGACGCCGCCCACGATGACCAGCCCGGCCTGGGCCGCGGCGATCCGGTTGAGAACCGGCGGCAGGTTGAGCTCCTCGAAGGTCGGGATGCGCGTTTTCACGCGCCGGGCCGCAATGCTCACCGTGCCGCGCTGGGCGTAGGCGTTCACGCGGAACCGGCCGATACCCGGGGCCGAGTAGGCGAAATCGTGGACATTGTTCAGGGCGAACCTGGCCCGCTGATCCTCGGTCATGATCGAATAGGCCAGTTTGCGCACGTCGTCGCCGAGGAGTTTTTCGCCCTTCATGCGGTGGATCTTGCCGTGGACGCGAAAGATGGGCGTGGCCCCGGCCTTGAGATGAAGGTCGGAGGCGTCGAACTTCTCCATCAGCTTGAAGAGCCGTTCGAACTCGGTCCGGTCGTACTGGTGGACGCCCTCCACATCCAGGATGATCTCCTCAAGCACGGCCGGCGGTTCCTCGATGTTGTCCTGGACCTCTTGCGGTTCATCCGTCATGATCGTCCTCTCTGCCAATGATGATGAAATTGCCATAGGTTTCGTCGATAACGCCGGTATCCGTGCGCACCCGGAACGAGCCGTCCGGATTCAGGCCCTCCAACCGGCCCCGGACGCGACCGGGGCGCCGGGTGAGCACGACATCACGCCCCCGCACGGCAAGGAGCGCGTACCAGCGCGCGCACAGCCCGGCCGCATTCCCGGCGGCCACCTGCGCGTGCGCGTCGCGCAGGCCGGCCAGGATGGCGGCGGCCAGTTCCACGCGGTCAAAGGGTTCCGCGCGGCCCGCGGCGATGCGGAGGGAGGTGCCCGTGCCGGCCACGGGGTCGGGCAGGGTGGCGCTGGTGCTGTTGATATTCACGCCGATGCCCAGGACCACCCAGTCGGCGCCGTCGATGACGCGCTGTTCGGCCAGGATGCCGCTCACTTTGCGGCCGCCGACGACCACATCGTTGGGCCACTTGATCTGCGCTGCCACCCCGGCCGGCGCGCGGCAGGCGCCGGCCACGGCCAGGGCGCCCATGCCGGTGAAAAGGTGGTCGGCGGCCGTGCGGCGGAGAGCCGTGGAAAAGAGCAGTCCCTCCCCCGCGGGCGCGTGCCACCGGTTGTGCCCACGGCCGCGGCCCCGGGACTGGTGTTCGGCGAAGACCACCGTGCCCGGCGGATCGCCGGCGGCCACGCGTTCCAGGACCGTGTCGTTGGTCGAACGGACCGCGTCGAACCACAGGATGCGCGTGCCGATCCCGTCGCCGGCGGCGACGAGCGCGGCCAGGCGTTCGGCCAGGCCGGCGGCGGCAGGGGGGGCGGCCGTGCTCATGCGTCGAAGGCGATGTCCAGCGCCGGGGCCGAATGGGTCAGCGCGCCGATCGAGATGCGGTCGGCGCCGGCAACGGCATAGGCGCGCACATTGGCGAGCGTGATGCCGCCCGAGGCTTCGATCAGGGTCCCGGGGGCCTCGCGGCGGATGAAGGCGGCCAGCGCCGCCACCCGGGCCGGCGGCATGTTGTCGAGCAGGATGATGTCGGGCCGGGCGGGCAAGTACGCGGTCACCTCGGCCCGGGTGCGGGCCTCGACGGCCAGGATGGTCCCCTTCGGCGCGCGGGACCGCAGGCCGGCCAGGTCGAGCCGGCGGCCCGCCCGCGCCAGGAGGTCGGCGTGGTTGTCCTTGACCAGGAACTGGTCATAGAGGCCCATGCGGTGGTTTTTACCCCCGCCGGCCCGGACGGCATATTTGGCCAGCAGGCGCATCCCGGGCACGGTCTTGCGCGTGTCCACGATCGCGGCCCGCGTGCCGGCCGCCGCGCGCACGAACCGGCGCGTGACCGTGGCGATGCCCGACAGGTGCTGGAGAATGTTCAGGGCCAGGCGTTCGGCAGTGAGCAATGCCCGCACCGGCCCGGCGGCCGTGGCGATGACCGTGCCGGGGGCGACCAGGGCGCCGTCGCGCACCCGCGTGACGAACCTGACCCGGCGGTCGACCAGGCGGTAGAGCTCCGCGACCACGGGCAGGCCGGCGATCACGCCCCCCGCGCGGCAGATGAACCGCCCGGCGGCCCGGTCGTCCGGCTTGAAAAGCCCGCGCGAGGTGATGTCGCCGCGGCCCACATCCTCGGCCAGGGCGGCGCGCAGGAACCGCCGCAGGCCGGCGCGGTCGAGCCAGGCGGCGGGCTTACGGCGCGTCGGCATGCCATTCCTTCCGGCCGGCCTGGCGGAACTGCCCGGCGCGTTCCTCCACCCCGTCGAGGTCGATGGGGATGGGATAGGGCACGGCCGGCGTGATTTCGAACGACGCGGTCAGCCGCAGGGGCAGGATGAGCTCGCTCACGAAATCGATGGGGAAATACTCGTACCACGGCCGCGTCAGGGTGACGGCGGCGGTGGTGGCAAGCCCCGAAGGCCCGGTGACCGTGACCTCGCGGGTGCCGTAGGCGACAAAGGGCACCGTGCAGGGCGCCACACCGCATTCCCGGCCGTCGATGCGCACGGCCCATGGGCCCATGGCATCAGGCGGCCGCACGGTCAGGGAACGCTCCACGCACCCGCCGGCGGCCAGGATGAGGACCAGCCCCAGCCGCGCGGCCAGGTCAGACCTCGATGATCTCGGCTTCATGCGTATCCGTATCATAGACCGCCGCCGTGCATTTTTCCATGAGCCAGCCGCACAGTTCGCCGGGATTGACGATCAGCCCGAATGCCGTCTTTTCGCACAGGGCGACATGGGTGTGGCCGAAGACGAGCAGATCGCAGGGCTGGTCGTTCCAATCCTCGCGGATGTGGACCACGCCCACGCGCACCCCGCCGATGTCGAAGACCGTGGGGCCCTCCCGGATCGCCGGGGCCATGGCGCTGATCCCCTTCCGTTCGCCGTCGTTGTTGCCGAAGACCGCGTAGAACGGCGCCTGCTGGCCGAGGAATTTCTTCACCGTGAACGGCGCCACAAAATCGCCCGCGTGGACAATGGCGCCCACATCGATCTTCTTGAAGATCTCCAGCACCTTGTTGACCATGGTGCCATGATCGTGGGAATCGCTGACCAGGCCGATCTTCATCCCCGGGCCGTCCTATTTGGTGACATATGTGCCGATCACCATATCGTGGAGCGCCTGCTTGTGGCGGGTGCCCAAGACCAGGATCCAGCCGGGGAAGCACAGAAAAAAGAACAGGCGCATCACGCCGCGGCCGAAGCCCGGGGCGACGCGGTCCTTGAGAGTGACCACCTTGAGGCCGGCGAACTTCATGCCCGGGCTGACGCCGCTGCCGCCCCAGGAATACCCGTATACGACCGCCGCGACGATGAGCCAGAGCCCGCCGCCGATGCCGCCCAGCAACTGGAGGAGGAAAAACGCCTTTTCGCCGCCCAGGATATACCCCAGGCCGCCGGGAATGACGGCCAGCACCAGCAGGAGCGCGCCCAGGATCAGGCAATCGATGATCCCGGCCACCATGCGGGGGCCGATCTCCGCGTACTCCATCTTCTGAACAAAGAATTCCTTGATGCTCTGGCCGCAATGGGGGCAGAACATCACCCCGGCGTTCAGCTTGCCGCCGCATTTGCGGCAGGCACCGCCGTCTTTTTTGGGCGGTTCGGTCGGCTTGCCGCACCCGGGGCAGAACTTCGACCCGAGGGGCATCATCTGGTTGCAGGTCGGGCAGGCCGTGCCTTTATTGCCTTCCTGGATGGTGGGGCCGGGCTCGGCCGGGTCGACCGGGTCGGGGATCACCTCCACACGCACCGTGATGTGCAGCGGGCCAGCGACAATGACATCCTTGTCCTTGAGCTCCAAGGCTTCGGCAAGGAGCTTGTTGTTGAGCAGGGTGCCGTTCGACGATTTAAGGTCCTCGATCGTCACCACATCCCCGTTCGGCCTGATCCGGGCGTGGTCGCGCGAAAGCCGGCGGTCGGCAATGAAGATATCACTGCCCGGATTCCGGCCGATGGTATAATCCCGGTCCCGGGCAAGCTTGAGGTCCCGGCCTTCCCAGTGCAAACTGAACTGCTTCAAATGCCGCTCCGCCTGCCGACCGAAAAGAAACCGGGACACGGCAACGGCCGCATCCTCACTCAAACCACTTCAAATCAATAAGTTGCGATGGAAATCGATCACATTATACAACCAATATTACCGTGATTTTAGCATTTTCGTTGGTTAAGTCAAGAAAAAAACGGCCGCTCAATGTGCCGGAGGGACCTTTTGGGTACGATTTCAGCTGTTTTTTGGCGTTTCCGATGAACATAATGGCATGCATATCAGTATAATCAAGTGACTTAAGCCCTAAGGAGACAACAGATGGCCGGACTGAAGATCACCCCCTGCATGGCCCGCCTCAAGGGCGAGCTCGACATCCCCATGGCCCGGTGCCAGGGCATCATCAACAGCGAGACCCTGGCGACCTTCCGCGCCTACTTGAACCGTGTCATCGGCAAGAAACCCCGGCGGTTCATCATCGACTTCAAGGATGTCACCTACATCAATTCCAGCGGCATCGGCGAGTTGATCCGCATGAGCGACGGTTTTGAGGCGGCCGGCGGCACCTTCGTGCTCACCCACCCCTCCCTTGAAGTGATGCACCTCATCAAGGTTCTGGGCCTGGAAAGCCTCCTGCCCGTCCTGCCCGACCCCCGCACCGCCGTGCGCCTCTTCCGCAAGGGCAACTTCAAGAACGCCACCATCGCCCTCATCAACCAGCGGCTGTGGGAGCGCCTGGAGACCGAACGCCGGACCCATCCCATCCAGCCCCTGCCGCCATTGGGCAACTACACCCTCGTCATCGTGCCTGAAAGCGATTTCTTCACCCGCTTCCTCGAACGGCGGCTGGCGGGCAGCAAGGGCAAGCTGAAGGTGGCCGGCGATATGGCCCAGGCCCGCAAGACCATCGGCAAATCCGTGCCCGACCTGGTGATCGTCGACGACGCCATCGCCGGGATCGAGGACCTGGTCTACGATGTCAAGGCCGACCGGTCCACCAACCGCACCCGTATCATCCGCATGCTCCGCGAGAACCCCGACCCCATGCGCGGCTTCGCCACCCGCACCGTGCGCGTCAAAGAGGACGGGGCGATCGTGGAACCTTTCGACTACAACGAACTCCTCGCCCTCGCCCGCCGCGAATTCCAGCAGTACGAGCAGATCCGGCGCGTCGTGAGCCACGGCGCCCGGTTCGAGATCCTTTCCACCGAACAGGCCATCGCCGATGTCCTCAACATCCTGCCCGCGTTTTTGGACAACTCCGGCATGGCCCTCGACCAGATCGGCACCTTCCTCGTCGCGGTCAAGGAAGCCGTGGACAACGCCTTCCGCCACGGCAACGGCAAGGATCCCAAAAAGCTCGTGCGCATCGACTTCCGCATGGACGCCCGCAAGGTCATGATCGCCATCGAGGACCAGGGCCAGGGGTTCGACTACAATTTCTTCATTGACCAGGCCAAGCGCATGTCCGCGCAGGAAAGCGCCCGCGAACGCCACCGCGACGACAAGACCGGCGGCCTGGGCATCATCATGATGAAACGCTGCACCGACAAGCTCGAATATTCCAAGCCCGGCAACCGCGTCGTCCTGACCAAGCTCCTGCCTCTGGCCCCCGCGGTCAAGAAGTGATCAGCGGGGCCGGGCGTAACTGATCCGGTCACAATTCCCTCGCTGGTGCCCTTCCCACAGCAAGGGCCCGGACACCAGTACGCCATTACCCGGGCTCGTACACCGCGACGGCCATGCCGTAACAGGTGGGGACCGCATACGAAATGCAGATTTCCTGATCCCGGCGGAAAATGCTTTGACACTTTTTGGCGTCAGCCAGGCGCGTGAATCAACCATAGGCCGGTTTGGGTGGTTAGTGCCCGTAAATAAATAACCTATCCATTTCGCGTGCGGTGCAGAATGATGGATTTATATACAGGCCGGACACTGCTGTATCATTA
>JBDREB010000061.1:0-13171 GCA_043820325.1 Planctomycetota bacterium
TCCGGTCGGCCGCAAAGTCGCCGACGAAGAGTGGAAGAAGATTAACCTGTTTCAAGATGACTTCCATGGCGATTGGAACTACTCCTTGCGTCCACGACGGGAAAACTGACTTGCTACAGTTATTTATGCGCGGGCCCTTAAGCGCCAAACAACTACAACGCCAGTTGGGTTGCAGTTACAAGACGGCGTGGTACATGCTCCATGCAGTCTGTTCCCCCGGGATTGCTTCGCGGGGCCTCGCAATGACGGAGGGGGATCCGCAGCGGATTCCGCCAAAGCGCTACTTCCGCAATATGATCGCGCGGCCCAACTCCTCGGGCATGGGCGGGGTGGCGTAGGTGCGGGACCACTGGGAATACTCGCCGCTCACGGCATTGTTGCGGCACAGGTTGAAACGGACGGCCAGGTCCTCCCCCGGCGCCAGGTCGCGGCCCAGGACATTGAGGGGGATGAGGAACTCGGCGGTCCAGCGGTCGCCTTCACGCCGGGCGGCCGCCTGCCAGTTCGCGTTCCAGGTGTCATCCTCACCCAGGGCGTCGTACCGCTGGCCCGCGGCGTTCACGGCGAAGATCAGGGGGCGGCTCCCGTCCGGCGGCACGATGTGGACCTCGTCGCAATCGTCCTGGCGCACCGCGCCGTCGCGTTCGCGCGCGGTGACCGTCATTTTGGCCATCTCCGGTTCCAGGTTGATCACCGCCACATACAGGCTCTGGGCGAAGACCCCGCAGTAGAACCGGGTGCCGGCGCGGGCCTCTTCGTTGGCGCCCGCGCGGATGAGCCCGGTCTGTTCCTGGAGGCCGGCGATCTCCGCCTCGGTGACCGCGCCGTCAACGACCGGGAACTGGCCCATTTCGAGGATGTTGATCTCCCGGAACGACGGCAGGCGCAGGTCGACGGGCACGGGATAGTCGCGGCCGTTGTACCTGAGCGACACGGCCGGCTTGAGCGCCGGGTAGGCGTCGCCCCAGTAATCCATGGCGAAGTCGACCGTGATCTCGGCGGTCGTGGATACGGCCGCGATCACGTTCATGGGCTTGACATGCCAGGTGGTCTTTTCGCGGTCCCAGGTGATCACGGCCGCGACCCCCGGGTACGGGAACCGGCCGATCGTCACCCGGCCCTTGAGCATCGCGTTGGGCATGACGGGCCCCTCCACCGTCGCGGTGACCGGGATGCCCTCCTCCAAGCGCAGGGCGGTGACGAGTTCACGGACCGCCACGCCCTTGGCGGCGTACTGGGCCAGGTCGGCCAGGTTGATCTCGAAGGCGTCCAACTCCGTGCCGTCGAGCCCCACCGCGCGGCCGGTGATGGCAGCGGGCGCCATGGTCAAAAACAGCACCTGTCCCAGGCGGGTGGCGGAGGCCACGAATTCCCGGGGCGCGAACCGGCCGGCCGCCGCTCCGACGCCCGCGACATTGACCGATACCAGCATCCGGCCCTGGTCGTCGGTGAGGGGCTTGGTCCGGAAATAGCCTTTGCCGCTGCCGGACAAAAGCAGGGTCACCCCGTGTTCAAAGCAGAGCGGCAGGAGATTGCGGACCACATGCTCATCGAGCGCCGGGGTCCCCGCCTCGGCGCCGAAGGGCGTGGCCTGGAGCACGGCGATCTTCCACGGCCGGTCGGTGGCCGCCAGGTCGGCCGCCAGCCAGGCCTGCTGGGTCTCCATCACGGAATCGCGGACCGCGCCGTCGAGGAACACGAAATGGGCGGCTCCTGCGTCAAGGCTGTACCAGCGGCCCTCCCCGGGCAGACGGAAGAGCGCGTCATACCGGGTCTTCTCCGTCCCGCCGGCCGGGGGTACGGGGTAGAAACCGATGCCGGCCAGGAGGTCGCCGAGCGGGCCGGCCACGGCCGTTTCCCAGGTCGCGTCATCCGCACCGGGCGGTATCAGGCGGCCGGTATGGAGGGCGAGATCGACATCGGCCGGCCGGATAAGCGCGACCGCCGCCCGGTGTCCGGCCGGATCATCGGCGGTGGCGCCGTAGACGGCCGCCTTGACGACCGCGCCGGCCGCGGGCAGGGTGCGGAAGGCGCCGCGCCGGGTGGCGTTGACGACATAGTGGCCGACCGTGCCCGGTTCCAGCCCCTCGAGCACCAGCCGGTGGCGAGTGCGCGCCTCCTTGATCCGGTGGGTCGTCCCGCCCACGACGACCGTGGCGGTGAGCGGCTCGCGCGTCTCCCATACCAGCACGGCCGTGCGGTCGGTCACGCTTTCGAGGTAAGGCGCGCGGACATAGGTGACCGGCCCGCGGGGCCCCGGCGGTACGCAGCCCAAAGCCAGCGCCGCAAGCGCCGCCGCGAAGATCAGTACCGATGCACGATCCACGATCATCTCCTCGTCAATAGTTGATGGACTCGCAAAAAGTCCGCAATCCATTTGTGCCCGGTATTTTCCCCGTAGCTGCGACCTTGAGCCTGTCGAAAGGCGGTCGCCCATCCGGAGGCGGGGTCCCTTCGACAAGCTCAGGGTTTAAAACAACAAGCCCCGCAGCTACAATGACTTGCGTACACGGACCGGGAAGTGCAGCATTGCCGGCGGCACGACTTTTCCATGACCCATGGAACACGAAAAATCCTTTTTGCGAGTCCATCAATAGTTGACCACTATGCGCGCGTCCACCGCGTCCGTCACGGACCGGACGACGATAGATGCGAACTTGTCCTTCTGTTCGGTCACCGCGATGCCTATGACCCGTTCCCCGGGTCCGACCGCCGGCCAGGCGAACCAGACCGGTTTGCCCTCGGCCGGGCGCCCGGCCTGGGGCAGGCGGGCCTTCATCAGGTGGACCGCCGCCTGCCCGGGGGGCGCACTGGTGAGATAGATCGCGCCCGGCACCACCACCGCGCCGACCTTGACCCCCGCCGCGTCGGTGAACTGGAGCAGGTTGAATCCGACCGGCCGCCGCGTCACGCCGGTGCGGCCCGGGGTCCGTTCGGCCAGGGGGGCTTCTTCTGTGAAACCCGCGCCGCGCAGTTGTTCCATCACCGTGCCCGAGCGCGCCAGCGGCACTTCGGCCACCAGTCCCAGGTCGTCATACGATCCGGCCATGACCAGGGTCCCGCCCCCGGCGCGCAGAACGGTCAGAGCGGTGCGCAGGGCGGCCGAGGCGAACCACGCGCCCCCGGCCTCGCGGCCGAAGAGCGCGGCGGCCGTTTCCGGCGCGGGCAGGCCGCAGGCCAGGTAGAACCGGCCGCCCGCGGGCAGGCGGCTGGCGGCCAGGGCCTCGGGCGGCAGGACCGGGGCCCCACCGAGCGGGGTGGCGGCCAGGCCGTCGAACTGGAACCGGACCTCGCCCGCGATACCGCCGGGAACGGCGCGGACCAGGGCGGTCCCCTCGCGGAACCGGTCCAGTCCCGCCAGCGCGGCCAGGTCGGCCGGGACCGTGCCGGCCTCGCGGAGGAAGGCGCCGGTGATGCCGGCCGCGACCACCAGGTCCGGGCCGGTACCGCCGCCCAAAGAGGCGGCCAGCCGGGCCAGACGGGCGCGGCCCCCGTCCGTGATCAGGGCCGCAGCGGCGGCCGGGTCGGCGGCGATGACGATGCCCTTGTCGTCGGCCATGAGCGCCTCGCCGCGGGGCGTGACAAAATACCGACGGCCGGCCTGTTCCCGGAGGTCACCGGCCGCGGCATGTTCGGCCATGATCAGGTCGACCGTGGCGGCAGGCAGTTCCACCGCGCCCGCGCCCATCCCCCGGTACTGGGCGAACAAACCCTGCCCGGCGGCGGCGACGACCATCTCCATGGTGCTGACGCTCAGGCCGAAGCGCTGGGCCAGGGACTTGATGATCTCCGCGTTCACCTTGTCGCGGTGGCGCATGAACACGGGGAGTTTGCGCAGCATCTCCGACGCGAGCACTTTGAAGCTCCGGCTGAAGCCGTTGAACGCGACTACGAACGGAATGGCGGGTCCGAGCCGTTCCGCCCCGGCCGGCGGCGGCGCGGGCGGCATGCCGGGCGGTGGGGTTGAAGGCGACGCCGGGACGGCCACGGCCGGTCCGGGCGGCACGGGGGCGGCGGGTCGGGCCAGCATGAGCACGACGGCCGCGAGCACAACGGCCGCCACGGCCACGGCCGCCCACAGCCATTTGCGGCGGCCCGCCGGCGCGGATACCGGCGCCTGATGTTCGTTGGCACGGATCGTCTCCAGGGCGTGGATCACCGCCGCGGCATTGTCGAAGCGGTCGGCGGGAACCTTGGCCATCATCCGCGTGACGACCGCCTTGAGCGCCGCGGGCAGTTCGATCTCGCGGGGGAACCGGACGGGCTCGGTCTCATGGCGTTTCAGCACCTCGTAGGCGCTCTGCCCCGGAAACGGCACCGCGCCGGTGGCCATGTGGAAGAGCGTGCAGCCCAGGGAATAGATGTCGGCCCGGGCGTCGATGTCACGCGCACCCTGCACCTGCTCGGGGGCCATATAGAGGGGCGTGCCGAGGATGATGCCCGTCCCGGTGAGCGACGGCTCATCCATGTTCATCGTCCGGGCCAGTCCGAAATCGGCCACCTTGACCTGGCCCCGGGGGGTGAGCATGATGTTCTCGGGCTTGATGTCGCGATGGATGATCCCCTGGCCGGCGGCCTCCTTGAGCGCCCGGGCGACCTCAACGGCCACGGTGACCGCCTCGGTCACGGTCAGCCGGCCGCGGGTGCGGATGGTCTGATCGAGCGTTTCACCCTCGATGAGCTCCATGGCGATGTAATAGGTCTTGTCGCGGCAGCCCACATCGTAGACCTGCACGATGTTGGGATGGTTCAACCGGCCGGCCGAACGGGCCTCGCGCACGAACCGCTGGGCGTACTCGGGGTTGCTGGTGTATTCCGGCTTCATGACCTTGAGGGCCACGGTCCGGTTCATGGAGATCTGGCGGGCGCGGAACACTTCGCCCATGCCGCCCTTGCCGATGCGCGCCTCGATCACGAACCCGGCGAACTTTTCCCCCTTCCGGAAGGCGGCCGGGTCGGCCACGGCCATGGTCGCCCTGGCGGCGATCCCATCCCCGGACACCAGCGCGGTCCCGCACTGGGTGCAGACCTGGGACACCTTCGCGGCCACGGGATCGACCGTCACGATGGCCTTGCAGCCGGGGCAGTGCAGTTCCGTGCGGGCCATGGCTCACCGGCCTCCCGCGGCCGCCGGCCGCATATCCCGCGATCCCTGCCGCAGATGGTCACGCCACCGTTTTTCCAGGCCCGCCACGCCCGCGAACCCGGCCGCCTTCAAGGCGGGCACGAGCCCCTGTTCGCGGATGCCCACGGCCAGCCGGATGAACCCGTCCATGCCCAGCGCGCCGGCCAGAAAGGCGACCAGGGCGTGGGACTGGGCATAGAACAGGCTCTTCGACGCCGGATAGGCCCGGGCGGCGAGCAGTTCGCCGACACCGGCGAGCCCATTGCGGGCCGCGGCCTCGGCCAGGACCTCGTCGTAATACCGCCGGCGGAATTCGGGCTCGGCCATCACCGCGAACCCCTCCTGCAGGGCCAGCGGCAGGGTCCCGTTGTCCCGGGTGAGACTGCTCACCACCGCGTGTCCCAGTTCGTGCGCCAGGATGTTCAGGTAGAGGCCCTCCGCGCCGGCATAGGTCAGGATGGTGATGTCGGCCAGCACGCCGTCGCGCATGGTGAGCGAAGTCATGGCCTGCTCGTCCAGGCCGCCCGACCGCGCGCGGTAGCCGGCCTCATCGGGCAGGAGTTCCACCGTGCAGACCGTGCCGGCCAGAGGATCGGCCAGTCCCGTGAGCCGGCGGAGGTTGTTGAGGAAATGCGCCAGGACATCGGCCGTCCGGCGGGCGGTGGCCGCGTCGGGGGCGGTGATCCGGAACCCGGCCGTGACCAGCCGGCCCTCTTCGCCCGCGGGCGCGGCGGCCGGCGGGGCCGGTGTCCCGGCCAGGGCCGCGTGGGCCCGGTCGCGCAGGGCGGCGGCGTCACCCGGCGGGCCGGGGTCCATATCCGTGCCGCCCGCCAGGAGGACCAACGCCTCGCCGTAATAGACCGCGGCCCGGTCGGGACGGTCGAGCGTCAGGGCAATGTCGCCGGCGGTGACCAGGATCCCCGGGTCATCGGCACCGATGTCGGCCAGTGTGGTGACGGCCGGTCCGCAATCCGTCCAGGTCCGGCCGGCGGCCGCGGCGGCCAGGACTTCAAGCTTGACCCGCACCCACACGGCCTGGAGCGTGCCGATGCGCGCGGGATCGAGCGTGAGCGCCAGGTCATAGGCCTGCGCCGCCTCCACGGGGCGGCCGGCGGCCGCACGGGATTCACCCAGCCCGACGCAGGCCGCGACGAATTCAGCGCGGAACGCGGGCAGGGAGCCCGGGCACCGCAGGGCGGCCCGGCGAAAGGCGGTCACCGCATCGCCCAAACGGCCGGCCGCGACCGCGGCCCGGGCTTCGGCCAGGGACCGGTCGCGGGCCTCCTCGACCGCGCCGATGGCCGCGGCCAGGGCCGCCCGCAGGTCCGGGGCGGCCACCAGCTCCAGCGCCTCGCGGGCGCGGTCGATCTCCCCCTGGGCCAGCAGGTACCGCCCGGCGGCGGCGTGGTATTCATCCAGAAAAACCGCCCGTTCGGCCGCATCCCCACCGGCCGCCTCCCAGGCGCGGCAGGCGGCCAGCGCGTCGTTCAGGGCCCCGCGTTCCAGGCAGGCCCGGGCCTGGCGGCGGTGGTAGACGGCCGGTTCCTCGCGCTCCAGGCGCACCACCTCGGCGCGCGGGATGACCGCGCGGCCCGAAAGCAGCTGGATGGCATACCCCTCGGGCAGTTCCGTGACCATGCCGTCCAGGGTCCCGCCGTTGGCCAGGTGCAGGATGTCGGCCCCGGCGGGCAGGACCGCCCCCAGAAGCATCGCCGCGGCCAGACGCCGCCATGCCCGGCCGGCCGGGGTCCGCCCGCGGACCATCATCGGCATCGCATCCCCACCGGGCTCAAACGACCTCGTCGAATGACCGCCCCGTCTGGATGGCCCTCTGCACGCGGCCGAGGACGGCCTTCATCGCGGGATCGGTCTCCTGCCGGCTGATGCCGCCCAGCAGGATGGCGATCGACGGTCCCAGTTCCACCAGTTTGCGGCAGATGTCGCGGCCCTTGCCTTCGTCGGGTTTGCCGGGGAAGGCGCGCAGTTTCTGGATCAGGTAGGCGGTGCGCTCGAGATCGTCGTCGATCAGGGTGACCTCGGGCTTTTCGCCCTTCTTCAGGATATTGATCACATTCGTCAGGGCCGTGCGCACGAACTTGTCCTTTTCGGCGTTGGCCACCTGGACCAGGAGGGGCAGGTGGTCGGGGCCCAGGGCGACCAGCTGTTCGGCGATCTCGATCTCCTTGTACTGCGTCCAGTCCTTCTTGGTGCGGAGTTCGGACACCAGCTCGGCGATGCGCGCCAGGCCGTCCTCGATCTCTAGGGCGCCCTGGTCGCCGCCGGCCTCGGCCAGGCAGAACTTGCAGACCACCTTGCCCTCCAGGCGGCGGGCCTTTTTGAGCGACAGGTCGTCGGCGGTCACTTCCCCGAAGCACCGGCTGCAGAGCACCTTCTCCTTGTCGGAGAGCGTCCGTTCGCGGGTCTCCGTCTCCAGGATGGCGATGCGCCCCTGGAGCTTCCCGATCAGGTCCTCGGCCGAGACGATCTTTTCATGCAGGGCGGTGTTCTCCCGGTCGCGCTCGGCCACCAGGCGCCGCACATCGACCAGTTCGCGGTCCCGCCGGCCCATCTTATCCGCCAGCCCGGCCGCCTCGGCGGCCCTGGCCTGCACACCGGCCGCGGCGGAGGCGCCGGCCGCGGCGGCCTTCTGCCGCTCCTCCTGCAGGGCGGCCGTGAGCTTTTCGATCTCCTCCTGGCGCTTGACCAGGGTCTCGCCCAGGCTCCGGGCCTTGTCCGTTGCGGCCCGGTGCTCCTCGGCCAGCCGTTCGTTCGCACGGCCCGCCTGACGGGCCTCCTGGCCCTGCTTCTCGAGCGTGGCGATCTTCTCGCGCAGGAAATCGCCTTCACGCCGCCAGTCGGCCCGGTCCTTGTCGACAGCCGCAATCTTCTTGCGCAGCTCGCCGATCTCCTCCTCCTTGGACTGGATGGTGGTGCTGTGACTGCGGACGGCCTTGTCCTTTTCGGCCTGGACCAGGCTGGCCCGACTGACTTCGCTCTCAAGCCGCGCGACCGCGTCCTCGTGCGCGCGCCGCTCCGCGTCCCGGGTCGCCTGCAGGCCGATCAGGCGCGTGTTGACATCCTCGGTCTTCGACCGCTCCTCCGTCAGCATCTCCTCGAACCGGCGGAGCTCCATCTGCAGCGAATCCTCGACTTTCAGGAAATGCTCGATGCGTTCGGCAAAGCCCGTGTTCTCCTTCTCGAGGACCTTGAGGTGGGACCGTTCTTCCACGACCCCCTGCTCGATCCCGGCCGCCCGTTTTTCGGCGGCGGCGGCCGCGGTCTGCGCCGCGGCGATGGCCGCGTCCTTGCGCCGGAGCTCCTCGTGCAGGCAGGCCACCTCGTCCGTCCGTTCGTTGGTCGTGGTGGAATGGCGCCGCTTGAGCTCCTCGATCTGGCGGTTGAGCTGGTCCAGTGTGTTGTCGCGGCGGATCACCTCGCGCTGGAGGTCCTCGATCCGGGCGTTCCATTCGGCTTGGAGTTCCTCCGAAGGCCCGGCCGACTGCGCCGCCTTGAGGCGCTCGATCTCAACCGCCAGCAGCGCCGTCTCCGCGTCCACCGCGCGCCGGATCTCTTTCTGCAGGTCGATCTTCAGGGCCTTGGTCTCGGCGGCCTCCCGCGCCGCGATCTCCATCGCCGCGCAGGCCGCCTTGACCCGGGCGAGTTCCTCCTTGAGCTCCTTGTTCTCCTTGTTCAGGGCCTTGGCGATCTTGCCGTCACCGGCCGGCGGCCGCGCGGCCGCGGTCTCGGCCGCCGTCTTCAGCCGGGTGAGCTCCCCCGCCGCAACCCGCGCCTCCTCCTCCAGCCGCTCCTGCGCGGCCCGGGCCCGGTCCAGTTCCTCCTTGAGCGCGGTGGTCGTGCGGCCCAGGTCGTCGGCCGTCCGTTCGGCCGCTTCGGACGCGGCCGTCTCCGCGGCGGTCTGCAGCCGGTCATTGTCGGCCGCGAGCCCCGCCAGCCGGGCCTCAAGCGCCTCGGCCCGTGCATCGGCCGATGCGATCCGGGACTCCAACATGGCGATGGTCTCATTGTCCGCCGCGGCTTCGGCCCGGGCGCCCTCGTCGGCGGCACGGGTCCGGTCGGCGAGCCGCGTTTCGGCCTCGGTCAGGCGGATGCCGAGGTCGGTTGTCTGCTCCCGCAGGGGGCGGAGATCGGCCAGTTCGGCCTCGTCCGCGGTGATCCGCGCCTCCAGTTCGGCCTTGGCCGAGGCCAGTCCGGCGTTATCCGAACTGAGCCGCATCATTTCGGCCGCCAAGCCCTCTTTCTCACCGCCGAGCACGATGGAGGTCTGCTCCATCGCGGTAATGCGGCCGTTCAGCCCCTCGACCTCGGCGGCATGGACCCGGGCGGCCTCGTCGGCCCGCGCCGCGGCGGCGGCCAGTTCCTCTTTCAGCCGCTGGACATCGTTCTCGAGCTCGTTGATCGATATGATCTGGCTGTCGCGCACCTCCTGCAGGTGCGTCAGTTCCTCGCGCAGGCAGCCCATTTCCTCCTCGATCCGGCAGCGGGTCTGCTCGGCCCCGGTGCGCATCTCCTCGACCGCCTCGGAATACTTGAGCAGGCGGTGGAGGTTCTTGTAGACCTCGTTGGTCTGCTTCTCATAGAGGCGCACCAGCCCCCGCACCTCGTTATCGAGGTCCTGGGGCGGCGGTTCGGCGGCGGGCGGCGCCTCCTGGAGGAACTCGAAGCCGGGCGGATAGACCATCGTGGGCTTGCGGCCGCCGGGCAGACCGGCCGCCTCCAGCGCCTCCCCGGCGGCGGCCCGCTTCTTACGGCCGAGATGGTCCAGGATCAGGATAGTGCCGTAGACCAGCGTTGCGCTGATCGCGAGGAACAGTATGACACGCTCCATCCGCTTCTTCCTTGATTGTCAGAGATAAAACCATCCCACCCATTATATGGGGTCGGGGCGGCGGCACAACGAATTTTTTGGGATTTTTTCACCGGCCCCGCCGGCCGCCGCGGCCGGGCGGGGACCATCCCCGATTTTCCCGCAAATAAAAGTGACAAATCCCCGCCAACGCAGTATAATAAAGCGGGGTCGCATTGTTAGCGAGGGACATCATGGCCGGAATCAAGGGCTTGCCGGCGGCAAGCGGTCGGAAAGTCGGAAAGTCGGAAGGTCGGAAAGCCGGACCGGTCCATTGCTGCTTGTATACCTCCGCCAAGCCGCAACCATTCTTCCTTTGTGTCCTTTGTGCCCTTTGTGGCAAGTCTTGCTCCCGGTCCGGTTCTGTTGTGGTCCTGCTTGTGGCGTTCATGCTGGCCGGCCTGGCCGGTGCAGCATGGGGCCAGGCCGCTTCGCAGATGATCGGCGGTGCGACCGCGGTGAGCGGCCGGCTGGCCATCACCACCAATACCGACAACCGCGGGACCAGGATCACGGCGGTCGTGGTGGGCGAGGAACCCGATTCCTTCCTGATCGTGCCCAATTCGTTCTACGAAGCCCTCAAGGGGTTCGCGGACCGGCGGGTGATCGTGCGGGGCGAAACCGTGAACCTCCCCGGCCTGCAGAGCACCATCCGGATCCCCGGCGCCGCGGCCGTGACCCTGAAGCCGACCGTCACCCTCTCCGGTCTGGTCGTGAAGGCCCGGGTCGGGCGTGCCGACCGCATCCTCATCCGGCGCGGCAATGCCGTGTACGAGCCGCTCCAGCCCGTCGACGAACAGAAACTCGCCCCCTTCCTGGACTCCGAGGTGACGGCCGAGTGCTACATCCAGGGCGTGCGCCCCGACGGCCGCAGGATCGAGGAACTCGTCCGGGTGGTCCCGCTCGACCGGACCGCGACCGGATTCGGCCTTCCGACCAAGAATTACCCGGCCCCGCCCGCGGCCGGTCAGCAGTTCGGCGCGCAACTCCCGGCCGATGCGCCCGACCCCGCCGCCCGCCCGTGCGGGGAGACCGCGGCCTTCAAACCGGGCACGGTGGTCATGAGCGCCGCCGACGGGCTGGTGCGCTATGCCGACAACATCCCCTCCAGCACACCGGAGGCCGGCGAACCGTACCGGGGGTTCGGCCGGATCGTGATCATCGAACACCGCATCAAGATCGGTACGGACATCGACAGCTGGGTCTGCACGGTCTATGCCTGCCTCGGATCGCTCCGGATCAAGGAGGGCGTCACCGTGACCCGCGGCCAGGCGATCGGCACCGTGGGCGACGACCGCGATGGCGCCAACGGCGGCTACCCGCCCCACCTCTTCTTCGGCATCCACCGCGGCCCCTACTTTCAGCTGGCCCCCTCCCAGGAACGGATCCTGCGGCAGCTTGCGGCGACCACGGGTTTGCCCGGGCCGGACGGCGTCCTGTTCAAAGGCACGGACCTGCAGATCGTGCACACCGGGCGGGACATGGCCGAGATCCGCCTGCCGTCGGCCGTCACCGCGCCCCAGGCAATAACGATCGCCCTCACCGAAACCCCGCCCGCCCCGCCCGGACTCCCCCCCGCCGCCGCCCTCATGGGCTGGGTGCGCATGTGGGTGCCCGGGACCGACCTGGCCGAATGGGAGGACACCACCCCGTTCATCAAGCTCCACGCGCCGCCGGCCAAGGACTGACCCGGGCCGCACCGGTCATTCTTCCTTGAGGTATTCCCGGAAGGCGTCCTCGATGCCGAATTCGGTCGACTCGCCGATGATGTAATAGCTCAGGGCATAGTAGTGGTAGTCGTCCTTGTAGAGGACTTTCTGTTTGCGGATGGTCTCCCTGTTGGCGACCGGGTTGGTCTCGGTGAGGGTGCCGGTGCTGATCTCCCTGCCGTTCAAGACCAGTTTCCATGTGTAGGTGAACATGACCTGCTCCGGGTTAGCGGCATCGGGAGCGATGTCAATGGTGATGGCCATGTCGACCGTATTCCCGGTGCGGGTGAGGTCCTTCGTGTAGACCGGGTAGGTCTCCGTGCGCTGGGCCTCATCATGGTTGGGCCCCTCCGCGCTCCAGGAAACATGGCGTGAGACGGAGGGCAGATTCAGGTACTGGAACTTGGGCTCGATGAAATTCTCCCCCGGCGCAACATCGATCTCGGCGATGTACCGGGTGACATAGCTGTAATCCCAGTGGACCACATGCCGGCCGGGCGTGATGACGGGGGTCAGGCATTTGCGCATGCGCTGGCCCGGCTCGCCGTCGATCACGATCTCCGGGCCGAGGTCCAGGATCACGGGCGCGTTGGGCATGTTGATGAATGTCACCGCGGGCGATGCCGGCGGCGGGAGCGGCGGCGCGGGGACCGGTTGCGCCGGCCGGCCGCGGAGCGCGGATACGGCCGGCACGATCACGGCCGCGGCCAGGAGGGCCAGGGCCGCCGTTAGTGCCCGTAAATAAATAACCTATCCATTTCGCGTGCGGTGCAGAGTGATGGTTTGACAAACAGGTCAGGCACTGCCGCATCATTAAAGAGGCCGCCCCATGGTTGGCCCCCGCCACCAAACCCCGCACGCCCGGAAGGGACATGATCTTCCGTCCGCATCCGGCGTTGCTCGTCGACGCCGGATCTTTCCATTAATACGGCTCCTCCTCGCGCCTTGGCTGCGGACGGAATCTCTATGTCGAAATGGATACTTTTATTCATTTACGGGCACTTACAGCGCTGGCGCAAGCGCGGGACACGCCTGGCCGACCTGCGGGCAGGTTATGCCCCCGGGACTGCTCCCCACCGGCTCCTGATCACCGAGAAAGAGACCATTCTGACCCTGGCGCGGGCCCCAGCCCTTGTCGACCTGTCCCACCGGATCCTGGCCTACCGGGCCATGGACCAGGGCGTCCTTACTGCTTCGCCGGCCAGTTTTTACCGAGTTATGCGGGCGGCGGGCCTGACGGCCCACCGCGGCTTTAACCGCGGCCAGCCAAGAGTTGGGGACAGTGGTACTTTAGCACCTTTTCTCTCCCAAGTTTTTTGCGGGGAAGAGACAGCCGCCGGTCGTTCCGATCCACATGTGCGACCTCCACTCATGATCCCGCCTGTTCCTGCAATGACACCTTAAGCTCCCGCTCGATCCGCCGGCCGATATCGGCCCTGCGGGTCACCGACTGCCGGCTGATCCCCAGTCGGG
>JBDREB010000062.1:0-3849 GCA_043820325.1 Planctomycetota bacterium
CCCAGTTGCCGGCCGTTCATTCTTTTGCCTTGCCAACATCCCATCCGTCATACAGTTCACAACCGCAGTGCTCTGCGAGGTCATTAAAAGCCTGGTTCCGTCTGTGGAGATTTTCGGCGGTCAAGGCTTCGGTCTTGGTAACTTGCAGGACCCAGGCGCCATCTTCGGATTGATAGAGCGATCCCGCCGTATAGCGGTGGTCCTTGAGCACGGCGCCGATCTTGAGGAGGGGCGCTTTTCTGGAGTTGACGAAATAGAACGCCCATGTGAGCGGGGCGGCCGTGTCCCAGCCGTCCGCAGTCATCCTGACGAACAGTGCCAGCACGCGCTCAAGACTGGATTGCATATCGCTTGCTCCGGCGAATGTCCGGCGTCATGGCGCCTCGCCCCGCCGCAGGGCGATCTGAAGCATCAACCCCCTGAATACAACGGCAACTGAAAAATGGCGCAGGTGGGACTTGTTATACGACCTGGTAGATCACGGGCCGGAACCGGGGCGGCGGTACAGGTTTACCGTTGGCGCGCGCTGCTTCGATCCAGGCCTTTTTCGCTTTCAATGCTTCCCGCAATGCCGCTTCGGGGGTCGCCCCGAATGCGGAGCAATTTTTCAGGTCGGGAATATCCGCGATGTATCCCTTGTCCTCATCGCTGTAAAACACATTGACATGGTAATCTTTCATCATTCTCCCTCCATCGGAAGGTTGTGTCGCTCTATCAACTCCAGGAATTGTTTGATCTGGTACGGCTTGGCCTTGCCATCGACATTCTGCAAATTGACCAACTCCGGGATGCCTGGATGGACAAAGATTATGATGGCTTCCCTTTGTCCGATCAAGCCGGAAACCAAACATCCGGGCACATGCAACCGCTTCAGCAAAGCGGATGTTTTTCGTCCCGGATAACAACTTTTGCAACAGTTTCTGTTTCTTCATCAGCCTTAACCATTACCATGGCCCGGCCTAAACTCAACAATATAATAGCACACCATTATGGCATATGCAAGGTTTTTCCAAAGGAGACTTGAGACAACCTGGTTTGTCGTGCCAACATGCGGATGGACGCACCCGGTCGAATCATGCAACTGCCTCCGGCAACTCAAGCGCGGCAAGCAGAATGGATTCCACATCCGCCGGCACGGCCACGCGCCGGACGACCTGGGGCCAGAGTTCGATCGGCGGTGCCAGGATCAGGTCGCGGGCCAGCTTGAGATCGGCGGTATCGTCGCAGACATGGGTGTCATGCCCGCAGGACAAGCCCCAGCACCGTGCGCGGGGTGATGGTTCCCGGAACGGGCAGGTCCGGCCGATGCAGTTGCCAGCCGCATCGACCAGGAACACATCGGCGTTCAAGGTGATATAATGAGTCTGCCCCTTGAGCTTGCGTGCCGCCCCCGCAATGGCGCGCGTATCCGCCCGGGAGGCGATGGTCACCAGAATGTCGATGTCCTTGGGGATCGCCTTGGCCGTTGTCATGGACCCGGCAAGCGCCAACCGGGTCACACCCTGCAAACGGCCGGCATGGCGTACGAATTCAAGGGCCGCCTTCAAAAGGTGCAGCCGGGGCTCAGGAATTGACGGTCGCGGGGAGTGATCATCCATGGATGGCCGCCTTTACCCAACCTTTTGTATTCATTCAGGGTCCGCCTTCTCCGAACCCCGTTTAGTGCTTTTCGTGTATTTCGTGGTAAGTCTCTTCTCGTAACCGTTTTGATCCCGTGGTTATTTCATCCGGCCGTGCTTGAGAAAGGTCCCGTTGCGGTATTCCTCGAAGGCCAGTTCCAGTTCCGCGTCAGAGTTCATGACGATGGGCCCGCCCCAGGCGACCGGCTCACCGAGCGGGGTGCCGGTGACCAGGAGGAACCGGGCGGGAGTGTCGGCCGTAACGACGCTCACGGTATCGCCTTTGCCGAAGCGGACCAGGGTCTTGTTGACAGCCGGCGTTTTACCATCCGGGCCGAAACCGCATACGCCCTCGAACACATACGCGAACGCGTTGCGGCCGCTCTCCACTGCGTGCGTAAAGCGCGTGCGCTGCGGCAGACTTACATCCAGGCACTCGGGACCGGTGACAATGTCACGGACCGGTCCCGTGGTGCCGGCGACCGTGCCGGCCACGACCCGGACAACGATCCCGCCATCCAATTTCACCGCCGGGATCTCACCGCTTTTAACTTCGCGATAGCGGGGGTCCATCATCTTGTTGGCCGCAGGCAGGTTGGCCCAGAGCTGGAACCCGTACATCCGTCCCTTGGGATCGCCCTGCGGCATTTCCTGGTGGATGATTCCACTGCCGGCGGTCATCCACTGCACATCACCCGCACCGATGACGCCCTTGTTGCCCATGCTGTCGCCGTGCGCCACCTCGCCCGCGAGCACATAGGTGATGGTCTCGATCCCGCGGTGCGGGTGCCACGGAAACCCGAGACGGTAATGCTCCGGCACATCGGACCGGAAATCGTCGAGCATCAGGAAGGGATCGAACCGCGGCACCTCGTCGTACCCGAACGCCCGCGACAGATGGACACCCGCCCCTTCCATGGTTGGCACACTCGACCAAGTATCTTCAACCGACCGCACCCGCATGGAGAACTCCTTGGCACATAAGAGTCGCAGGTTGCATGTCCGGATTCATGACCTGAGACCTGTGACCTGTGACTCTTGTCATCTCTTACGACATGGTTACTGCTATTTCTTCTCCGAACAACAATCGTTCTTCATCTGTGCGATCTGTGGCCTCTTACATCCGTGGTTACTGCCTCTTCATGAGCAGTTCCCGCCGGAGCGCCAGGTGCCAGTCGGCAGTCTTGGGGAAGTCGCTGAAGCACCGGTGGCTGCCAAGCCGGCCTCATGGGAAGAGGCGGTCAAGCGCTCGCAGGACCCGCCCGCCAAACGGGTCAAGGATGACCAGGCTTCCATCGCCCAGGGCATGACGGCCGGCACGATCACGGCCAAGGGACCGGGCTGGGTGGAAATGGTCTCACCCACAGGCGCCAAGGAACGGTATGTGGCCGATTGGAAGGGCGGCGGACCCGACCCGATGGTCGCCAAAGCCATCGAGGGACTGGTCGTGGGCGACCGCGTGGCCGTGGCCTAGCATGTCAACGATCATGTCCGGATCGAGACCATCGACAAGCTGGGCCGCGATCCGAACCAGAAGGAAACTCTGGAAACATTCTGAAGCGGCGACATCAGCGCCGCAGGAAACCGATCACCATCATGATGATCAGTTGGGCCATGAAGGCGGCCCAGGCGTAAACGCAGGGGCCGGAAAATTTCTGCAATGCACCCCATCCAGGCCGGCGTTCCCGCAGCATGCCCAGGACCGCGCCGGCGGCCTGGGTAAGACCGATGGTCACATCCTTCCACACGGTGAACAGTTGATCATGGGGACCCGCCTCAAATAGACCGGTCAACTTGCCGGTCGCAATGACGGACATGGCCCAGGTGGGGATAAGCCCCACCAGCAGGCCAAGAACGGCCGCCGGGGCCGTGAGCATGCGCGCCTGCGGGTCCCGCGGGCGGTGTTTGAGCCGGTACCACACCAGCCCCCCCGCCATGCCGGCAGTAGCAACGGTCCATGCGGTGTAAATGCAGATTTCCTGATCCCGGCGGAAAATGCTTTGGCACTTTTTGGCGTCAGCCAGGCGCGTGAATCAACCATAGGCCGGTTTGGGTGGTTACCGTAGGGGCGGGTTTGAAACCCGCCCTTTATCGGATGTTCCGGGAATTTGCGACGTTCAAAACGGATATAACTCGTGTTGCATTAACGAATTAAGCGATGTTTGGGCAGCTTCTTCCTCGTGGCTACACGGATGCCGCGACATGGGAGAACTTCAGGAAGAATCACTTT
>JBDREB010000063.1:0-10148 GCA_043820325.1 Planctomycetota bacterium
AGCATCTGGTGCATGACCAATCATCCTGAAGTCAGACCCCAGGAAGGATAGCCGCCGCAGCCCATTTGTCACGCGGAAAATGCGCCAAACCCGTTCCGGAAAACCATCAGTCCACCCCACAGGGATCAGGAAATCTGAAGTTTAACGACAAGTTAATGTTAGCTCAACCGGGCAGGGGGGGCATTGGAAATGCACAACCAATAAACCGTTCGATGACGGCAGGGGAATCCCAGTAGGGAGGAAGCACGGGCCTCAGGGTCATTTATTCCGTGAAGAACCCGATCTTGCGGTACTTGGCATAGCGCTGTTCCACGAGGTCCTTCATCGGGACTTTGCGGAGGGTGGCGATGGTGTTCTTGATGTAATCGCGCAGGTTGTTGGCGGTCTTGATGCGGTCCTTGTGGGCGCCGCCGAGGGGTTCGGGGATGATGTCGTCGACGATGCCCAATTCCTGGAGGTCGGGCGCGGTCAGGCGCAGGGCCTTGGCGGCGTCGCCCTTTTTCTTGGGGTCCTTCCACAGGATGGCGGCACAGCCTTCGGGGGAGATGACGGAGTAGTAGGCGTTCTCGAGCATGGCGATGCGGTCGGCCACGCCGATGCCCAGCGCGCCGCCGGAGCCGCCTTCGCCGATGACGATGGAGATGATGATGGTCTTGAGCCGCGCCATTTCGAGGAGGTTCTTGGCGATGGCGTAAAATTGACCGCGCTCCTCGGCCTCGATGCCGGGATAGGCGCCGGGGGTGTTGATGAAGGTCACCACGGGGATGTTGAACCGGGCGGCCAGTTCCATCTTGTGCAGGGCTTTGCGGTAACCCTCGGGGTGGGCGCAGCCGAAGTTGTAGAGGGTGCGCTCGGCGAGGTTCTTGCCTTTGCGCTGGCCGATGAGTATGACCTTTTCGCCGCCGATGGTGCCGAAGCCGGTGAGAATGGAAAGGTCGTCGCGGAAGGCGCGGTCGCCGTGGAGTTCCATGAACCGTTCCACCATCATTTCGACATAATCGTTGGTCTCCGGGCGCTGGGGATGGCGCGCGATCTGGACCCGCTCCCAGGGCGTGAGGCGCTCGAAGATCTCGCGGGTCTTGTTCTGCAGGGCGGTCTTGAGCCGGTCGATCTCATGGGTCAGGTCGAGATCCTTTTCGGAGGCGAAGCGCTCCAGTTCGGTGAGTTTGCATTCCATCTCGATGATCGGTTTTTCAAATTCCAGGGTGTTCAGGGCTTTGCTTTCGGCCATGATGGGTTACCTCGCCAAATGGGGGAAGATGCCGTTTTGGATGATCTCGTTCTTGAGCATGGCCAGGTTGGCCAGGCGGTCGTTGGCGTTCTTGGCCAGCATTTTATCGACCATCAGGCCGAAGGGGCGGCGCAGGCCGGGAATGATGTCGGCCAGGGGCACGGGGCGCGCGTTCAGGTGGCGGGCCAGGATCTCCTGGGTACTGTGGCCGGAAAAGGGGGGCGCGCCGGTGAGCATGAAGTAGATCGTGGCGCCCAGGGAATAAATGTCAGAGGCCTCCCGTGGTTTTTCGAGCCGGATCTGTTCCGGGCTGATGTAGGCCGGGGTGCCGGTGATGCCGTTGGGCCGGGCGAACCGGCCCCAGAAGCCGTACCGGGCGTTGTTGCTGAAGTCGATCAGGCGGATATCGGTGCCGTTCAGGACGAGGAAGTTCTCGGGCTTGATGTCCAGGTGCAGGATGCCGCGGGAGTGGATGAACGCGACCACGGTGATCATCTGGACGACCGCGTTCTCGATCCACGACCGCATGGCGAACATGTCGCGGGTCGCGACCGCCTTCATGCCTTCGGGCAGGATCCGGCTGAGGTAGGTCCGCAGGTTGGCGGCCTCGGCGAAATCCATCACCAGGTAGGGGAGGCGGTCCTTGCGGCCGAGGAAGTGGTACTTGAGCAGGTTGGGGTGGGTGAGACGGCGGGTGGCTTTCCATTCATTGCGCAGGAGGCGTTCCTGATGCCCGCCGCCGTTGGCGCCCTGGCGGCCCATCTTGACGGCATACTGGTGCCGGGTGGCGGGATCGACAGCATGGATGATGTCAAAATGCATGCTGCTTCGGACCGTGCTGATCTGGTTGAGGTTGTCGATCATCCGTCTCTTGTCCTTGACTGTGCCGGAGGGGCGCACCCTCCGCACACCTGTCCCTGGCGCATGCCTTGTGAAAAACAGTATTATACAGGGCGGGCCGGTTTTGCCAAGACTATTTTTCCCGGCCATACCGGAGAATGACCAGTCGGGGGTTTTTGCTTGCAAACGGGGGGTTTCGGGTACAATTCCCCATGGTATGGTACCTAAAGTGGCGATTTTTGACCGGGATGGCACGCTGATCGTGGATCGTGGGTATTTATCCGATCCGGACGGGGTGGCGTTGCTCCCGGGCGCGGGCGCAACACTGGCGGCCCTGAAGGCGCGCGGGTACCGCCTGTGTCTGGCGATCAACCAGTCGGGGATCGGCCGGGGCATGTACGGGGTCGCCGCGTGCGCGGCCGTGACCCGGCGGCTCGAGGCGCTGGCCGGCGTGGCCTTTGACGCGGTGGAGATCTGTCCCCACCGGCCGGACGAGGGCTGCGCCTGCCGCAAGCCGCGGCCGGCCATGCTCGAGCGGCTCCTGGCCCGGCTGGGGTGCGACCGCCGGGGTTCATTCATGGCCGGCGACAAGCAGAGCGACATTGAAGCGGGCCGGGCCTGCGGCCTGCGGACCGTCTGGTGCGACTTCGGCGGTGGCGGGCGGGCCGGTGCTATCGCCGATCGCGTGGTGCGGGATTTGCCCGCGATCCTGGATTGTCTGGAGAACGACTGAACATGGATACCCCCGTAGTGGAACTTTTCCGCGACCGGACCATCCTGGTGGTCGGCGATGTGATGCTCGACCGGTATGTCTACGGGATGATCGGGCGGATCTCGCCCGAAGCGCCCGTGCCGGTGATCGACCATGTCGGCGAGCAGTGCATGTCCGGCGGCGCGGGCAACGCCGCGCTGAATGTCCTCACCCTGGGCGGCCGCGCAGTGCTGGTGGGGGTCATCGGGGCCGATGCGGCCGGCGCTGAACTGCGGCGGATCCTGGCCGGCCACGGCATGGAATGTGTTTTGCGCGAGATCCCCGGCCGGCCGACGGGCGAAAAGACCCGCATCGTGGCCCAGCAGAACCACCAGGTCGCGCGCATCGACCGCGAAAGCCGCGTGCCGCTGGCCGGGGCCGACGAGGCCGCCCTGGCGGCCGCGGTCACGGAGCACGCCGGCCGCGTCGACGGCATCCTGCTGGCCGATTATGCCAAGGGCGTGCTGACCGCCGCCGTGTGCCGCGCCGCGATCGAGGGCGCCCGCCGCCGGGGCATACCGGTGCTCGTGGACCCCCAAGGGCCGCGATTACGCCCGGTACCGCGGCGCGCGGGTCGTCAAGCCGAATGTGCGCGAACTCGAGGAGGTCGCCGGCCGGCGCCTGGGCAGCCGCGACGACATGACCGCCGCCCTGCGGGCGATGCTGGCCGACCTCGACCTGGCCGGCGTTCTGCTGACCCGCGGCGGCGCGGGCATGACCGTGCTCGAACGGGGCGGCGAACCCCTCCACATTCCCGCCGACGCCCGCGAGGTCTTTGATGTCACCGGCGCGGGCGACACCGTGGCCGCGGTGACCATCCTGGCCCTGGCCGCGGGACGGCCGCTCTTTGAGGCCGCCTGCCTGGCCAACACGGCCGCCGGCATCGCCGTATCCAAGGCCGGCACCGCCCCCGTTGCGGGCGGCGAACTCCAGCAGGCGGCGGCCGCGCGGGCCGTGGCCGAGGAACACAAGATCATGCCCCGCGAACTCCTGGCCGGGTTCGTCCAGCGCCTGAAGATCGAGGGCCGGCGGGTGGTCTTCACCAATGGGTGTTTCGACCTCCTGCATTACGGGCATGTCCGGTACTTGCAGGCGGCCCGCCGCCAGGGCGACGCGCTCGTGGTGGCGATTAACGCCGACGCCACGGTACGGCGGCTCAAGGGAGAGGGCCGGCCGGTCATAGCGGAACGCGAACGCGCCCACCTCCTGGCCAGCCTCCAGTGCGTGGACGCGGTGACGATATTCACCGAGGAGAAGCCCCTCGCCCTCCTGGAACTCCTCAAGCCCGCCGTGCTCGTCAAAGGCGCCGATTACACCCGCACGGGCGTGGTCGGCCACGAGATCGTCGAAGCCTACGGCGGCACGATCCACCTGGCGCCCCTCGAGGACGGGTGGTCGACCACGGACATCATCGCGCGGATCCACCGGGAGATCCCGGGCGGACGGGATTGAAAGGGGCGCCATGGTCACCCGTCTGACACCCGACAACATCAGCCTGCTGGCCGGCATGCAGGTCAGCCACCAACTGCGGGCCCGCGTGGGCGCGCTCCTGCAGAAGGGGATCAGCCTGACCATCGCCCTGGCCGAAACCGCGGCGCCGGGCACGGCCTTGGAAAAGTTCCTGCTCCTGCCCGACCTCATGCGGCAGGCGGAGGGGTTGGACGCGGCCGGCTTTGCGGCCCTCCTGGCCGGCCAGCCCGAAGAAGTACGGGAGTTGGCCGCCTTCATGGTCGCCCCCGACGGCGTCCGCGTGCTCCTGCTGGCCGACGAGGCGATCGCCGGGGATATCATGGAACGGTCCGGGCCGCCCGCGGCCGGCCTGCCGGTCGAACGCACGGCCACCGGGGCCCTGGCCGCCTCCCGGCAGGCCACTCGGGCCGAGCAGATGCAGGACGATCCCGATTCCCTGCGCATGACCATTCTCACCAGCCCGGACACCCAGGCCAAGGTCGAGGCCATCCGCCGCGCGCTTTTTTCGGACCTGGACATCATCACCCGCGGCAACCTGTTCTTCGCGGCCCTGGCCGACGAGGACAATACCGTGCGCACCGAGGCCCTGCGGGCGATGATCAAGATCGGCCTGGACACGGACCTGGCCGACGCCATGATGGCCTTCTGCACGGCGGCGCCGGCCGCGATGCCGGGCGCGATCAAGCGGCTTGAGGGCATCCTCACCCGCGTGGCCGCGGCCGAGTCCGTGATCGGCGCGCGCATTTTGGTGTCACGCCTCCAGGACAATGTAAGTACGGCCACCAAGCACGGGGTGCTCTGGACCCTGGCCGGCATCGTCGACCGGCTCGCCGCCGACCGCGAGGCGGTGCGCACCATCGCCGGCGTCGTTCTGCGCGTTTTCGTGCGCGAGCCCGATGACCTGGCCGTCGGCACCCAGGCCTTCTTCGAGAAGGTCCTGCCCCTGGGTGATCCCGCCCTGTATGCCTTTCTGCACGAGGAACTTTTCAAGGTCGCCGATGTGCGGGTGAGCGCCATGCTGGCCGCCCTGATCATGCCCTATACCACGGAGGCCGCCGAGCGCGAACGCATTCTCACCACCATCCTGGCGGGATTCAACGATGTCGCCGCCACCGAGGCCGGCCGGCGGCGGGTGCTGGCCAGCCTGGGCCGCATCGAGGACCCCGGCGTCTATGCGGGTCTCGTGCGGATGTTCGACGGGTTCAAACCCGATGTGCGCGTGGCGGTGATGTATTTCATGGGGACCGCGCTGCGGCGCAAACTCCTGCCCGTCCCCATCCAGGAGGCGCTGGTGGACGCGCTCCTGGATGTCATGCGCCGCACGGACAGCAAACAGATCATCGCTCTCCTGGAGGCCGGCATCCTGCCCCTGGCCGAGGTCGGCTGGGACCGCAAGGAACGGATCGCCCGCGAATTGGTGCGGCTGTGGACCGTCTTCACAATCCCCTACCTCCAGTTCGCGATCGAGGATACTTTGGCCGGCCTGGGCGCCCCGGCGGTCAAGGTCATGTTCCGCCATGTCGCCGATTTTCCCGCCGACCCGGTCACGGCCAAGATCAGCCCCATCCTGGCGGCCGGCGCGGCGGCACTGGACAAGGAGGCGGGGCCCGAGGCCCGCGAAGTCTTCCACACCTGCATCCGGGAGGGGGTCAAGCTGTTCATTTCGACCGAATACCCCGCCAAGGGCGTGCTGGCCGAGATCCTCGGCCGGGCCTGTCTTTCGCCGCTCATGCCCAAGGGGCGGATCCAGGAGATCCATGACCTCTTCACCGGCGCGCCCGATTACGCCCGGTTCCGCACGAAGATCCTGGAAGGCCTGGGCTGGCTCGGCTCGAGCCCCAAGGTGGATCTGGAGACCAAGGTCGATCTGGCCGCCCGTTTCAAGCGCTTCCTGTCGATCAAACTGCCCGAGGTCAAAGGCCGCAAAATGATCGAGGATAACACCAATGTCTTCGTGATGGGGGCCGAGGCCGACATCTACACGGACTTTCTGCCCGTGATCGTCAATGCCCTGGGCCGGATCGGCGCCAGTGTGCCGGCCGGCACACCCCTACAGGAAAGCATCCTCGACAGCGTCCTCGTGCTGTGGAACAAGGCCGCGTCGTGGGAGGTCATCCTGGGACCGGCCGCCACCACGGCCCTCGTCCGGTGCCTGGGCGGCCTGGGCGCCCAGAAGGGGCTTTCCGTCCCGGTGAAGCGGAAGATCCTGGGCAATCTGGTGCGCTGGAAGAACCAGATGGCCGTGCTGGCCGAGATCACCGCCATGGCCGCCGTGGGCGACGAAAAACAGGCCCTGGCCCCGCTCTACGCCGAGGTGGTGGAGGAAGCCCTCGAAATGCTCCGCACCGAGAACGACGCCTATAGCGAAAAGGACAAGCAGACCATCCTGGGCTGCGTGGCCGCGATCATCAATCACCGGCGCCTGAAACCGGCCGAACCCGAATTCAAGCGGACCATCGACACCGCCATCCAGTTCCTGGCCCGCGGGTACAAGGAGGGCGTCCGGCAGGCCTACGGCTGGCTGCAGGACCTGGCCCGCAACCCCGATGTGCCGCAGGAATACCGGGATGGCGTGACCGACACGCTCAAGAGCATGCAGAAGATGGCCCTCGAACTTTACGGCGGCTGAAACGCATCACAGGGAGACCGCGACCATGACCGCACCGTCCGAACCGACCCGTCCCGACGACTTCATCCGCGAGGCCGTCAAGGCCGACCTCGCTGCCGGCCGCTTCACCAGGGTCCACACCCGCTTCCCGCCTGAACCCAACGGCTTCCTCCACATCGGCCACGCCAAGGCCCTCCACATTTCCTGCGGCATCGCGACGGAATTCGGCGGCCGGTACAACCTGCGCTTCGACGATACCGATCCGACCAAGGAGGAGGCGGCCTATGTCGAGGCCATCAAGCGCGACATCCGCTGGCTGGGCTTCGACTGGGAGGACCGCCTCTTTTTCGCCTCCGACTATTTCGAACAGCTTTATGAGTGGGCCGTCCTGCTGATCGGGAAGGGCCGGGCCTTCGTCTGCGACCAGACCGAGGCGGAGGTCAAGGCCAACCGCGGCACCCAGGCCTTCGACGCCACGGGCCACCGGATCACCCCGGCGGGCACCAACAGCCCGTGCCGGGACCGGACGGTCGCGGAGAACCTCGACCTCTTCGCGCGCATGCGCGCCGGCGAGTTCCCGGACGGGTCGAAGACCCTGCGCGCCAAGGTCGACATGGCCCACCCCAACCTCAACATGCGCGACCCGGTCATGTACCGCATCGTGCGCGCGGCCCACTACCGCCAGGGCAACGCCTGGTGCATCTATCCCACCTATGACTGGACCCACGGGCAGTCCGATTCGATCGAATGTATCACGCATTCGCTCTGCAGCACGGAGTTCGAGAACCACCGGCCCCTGTACGACTGGTACCTCGAGAACCTCGGCATCTACCGGCCGCGGCAGATCGAGTTCGCGCGCCTCAATCTCACCTATACCGTGGTGGGCAAGCGCTACCTGCGCCCCCTGGTCGAAGACGGCACGGTCGGGGGCTGGGACGATCCGCGCATGCCCACGCTCGGCGGCCTGCGACGGCGGGGGTATACGCCCGCGGCCATCGCCGAATTCTGCCGGCGCATCGGCATCGCCAAGACCGAGAGCACGGTCGGGATCGAACTGCTCGAGCACTGCCAGCGCGAAGAATTGAACCGCACCGCGCCGCGCCGCATGGCCGTCCTCCGGCCCCTCAAGGTGATCATCACCAATTTCCCCGAGGGCGCGGTCGAACAGATGGAGATGGTCAACAATCCCGAAGATCCGGCCGCCGGCATCCGTGCCGTCCCGTTCGGCCGCGAACTCTGGATCGAACGCGACGACTTCATGGAAGACCCGCCCAAGGGGTTCTTCCGCCTTGCCCCGGGCCGCGAGGTCCGCCTGCGGAGCGCCTTCTTCATCACCTGCACCGCAGTGGTCAAGGACGCCCGGGGCGCGGTCACCGAACTCCACTGCACCTACGATCCCGCCACCCGCGGCGGCGATTCCCCCGACGGCCGCAAGGTGAAGGGGACCCTGCACTGGGTCGCGGCCGCCCATGCGGTCGCGGCCGAAGTGCGCCTCTACGACCGCCTGTTCACCGTGCCCGACCCCCGCGAAGGGACGGGCGAGGAATGGCGCAGGCACATCAACCCCGCTTCCCTGCAGACCGTCACCGCCATGGTCGAACCCTCCCTCAAGGATGCGGAGGCCGGGTTCCGGTGCCAGTTCGAGCGCCGGGGCTATTTCTGCGCCGATCCCGACACCCGGCCCGGCAAACCCGTCTTCAACCTCACCGTCCCCCTCAAGGACTCCTGGAAAAAAGCCCAGGCCAAACCGGGCGCCGAAGGGTAAGGCCGGACTGGCAAAGAGTAAGGGACAGTGGTACTTTAGCACTTTATCTCCGATAAAAAATGCTTGACAATACACCGGCGCGGATATCATACACCATGCCGCGGAGAGCACGGATCGATTTTAAGGGCGTTGAAAACCTTGAGCGGAGTCGAAAGGTTGAAAACCTTGAGCGGAGTCGAAAGGCCCTGCATCATGTCATGGTGCGGGGGCTAGAGCGTCGGGAAATATTCCAGGACGACCAGGACCGCGAATCATTCCTCAACCGCCTCGAGATCGCCCTGGAGCAGACCGCAGCCACATGCCACGCCTTTGCCCTCATGCCCAACCATGTCCACCTGCTCATAACCTCCGGCAAGGCCAAGATCAGCCTCGCCATGCAGATCCTGCTCACCCGGTACGCGGGTTATTACAACTGGCGGCATCATCGCAGCGGCCGGCTTTTCCAGAACCGCTTCAAATCCATCCTGTGCGACAAAGACGCCTACTTCCTGGAATTGGTGCGGTATATCCACTTAAACCCCCTCAGTGCGGGCATCGTCCCCGACCTGGGGAAGCTGGACAAATACCAGTGGACCGGGCATGCGGTATACATGGGACGGCAGAAACGGACTTGGCTGGCCACGCGACCGGTCCTGCGGCAATTCGGCCGCGACCCCAAGGCGACCCGGCGGGACTACCGGAAATACATCCAGGCGGGGATCGCCGAAGGCATCCGCGAAGACCTGCGGGGCGGCGGCCTGATCCGGAGCCTGGGCGGGACCTGGGAACTGGTCAAAGCCTCAAGGCGGGGCGACAAAGAGCGGGGCGACGAGCGGATCCTGGGCAGCGGCGCCTTTGTCGAAGAAGTCCTCAAGGCCACCCAAACCAGCGAAAAGCCCCTGAGCGTCCTCAAGCGGAAGGGGTGGGACTTTGACAAGGTGGTCGCCCATGCGGCCCGAACTGTCCGCATGCAGCCGGAAGACCTGCTGCGGCGCGGGCATGCCAACGCCCGCTCCCGCGGGCGCGCGCTGGTGTGCAAATGGATGACCGTGGACCTGTGCGAATCATCTGTCAGCGTGGGCGCCCGGCTGGGGATCAGCCGGCAGTCGGTGGCCCGCAGGGCCGATATCGGCCGGCGGATCGAGCGGGAGCTAAGGTGTCATTACAGGAACGGGCGGGATCATGAGCGGAGGTCGCACATGTGGAGCGGAACGACCGGCGGCTGCCTCTTCCCTGCAAACATCGTGGGATAGATAAGGTGCATAAGTACCACTGTCCCCAACTCCTGGCTGTCCCCAACTCCTGGTTAAGTACCACTGTCCCCAACTCCTGGTCCAAATCCTGGTTGTCCCCAACTCCTGGTAAGGAATTCACCCGGCATGAGGAATTGGCCATCCGCGCCAGGCTGACGATCTACTTTGCGCATCCGTACCATTCCTGGGAGCGCGGGACCAATGAGAACACCAATGGCCTGATCCGCCGCCTCTACCCCAAAGGGTCATCG
>JBDREB010000064.1:0-4096 GCA_043820325.1 Planctomycetota bacterium
GCCGACACGGATGGCCCCTACAGGAAATCCCGGCAAAAGCATCTGGTGCATGACCAATCATCCTGAAGTCTGACCCCAGAAAGGATAGCCGCCGCAGCCCATTTGTCACGCGGAAAATGCGCCAAACCCGTTCCGGAAAACCATCGGTCCATCCCACAGGGATCAGGAAATCTGAATAGATTGTGCGCGGCACAGACTGCGGATCATTAAAAAGTGGTGCCGGAGGGGGGACTCGAACCCTCGACATACGGATTATGGATCCGTTGCTCTAACCGACTGAGCTACTCCGGCACAAAGGACCAAAGCGGCCCGGCATTTTAGCCATAAGACCGCATTTGTCAAGAGTTATCCGGAAACATCTCTCGGTGAAATGCCCCGGGGGATCGCGGTGAAAAACCATAAAAACCTCAAACGGTGTCCAAAACGGTGTCAAGTAAGGACACCGTCGGCTCCTGGACGGGCTTTAAAGCCCTGCCTTCCCGGCCCCGCCGGACACCGGCCTGCATCGCGTCATGCAGGGATCTTTCGTCGAACTTCGTGTAATAGGTGAGCGTGACCCTGATGTCCTCGTGCCCCGCGAAAGCCGTGAGCACTTCGGACGAAACACCGGCCGAGGCCATGCGCGAAATGCTGGTGCGCCGCAATGTGTGCATGCCGCACTTGATGTTCACCTTCTTCGCTAGGGCGGCGAAGATGTGCCCCAGCACGGCACTGCCCGCGTAATAAAACGGCCGCTCGTCCGCCCGGCCCTCGGTCCGCGCCCGGTAATCCTGCAGAAGCGCCACGGTCGGCATGCTCACGAAGACGGTCCGGCCCTTGCCCGATTTCGTCGGCCAATCGGGCCTCGAGACGAGCGTGATCTTGCCGGTCTTCAGGCAGATGTCCTGCCACTTCAACCCGCGGATCTCCGCGTTGCGCAGGGCCGCCTCGATCGCCACTTTCACGATGCAGGTCATCTTCTGCTTGTAGAGATCCGAGTAGCGCGGGCTGGTGTTCTGCGCGATCGCCCTCAGCAGGCGGTCTTCCTCGGCCGGCGTGATCGTCTCGATCACATGGTCGCCTTCCTTGAAGCGGCGCAGCCCCTTGAACGGGTTGTGGTCCACCAGTCCCCAGCGGATCGCCCGATTGAACAAGGCCCGCATATGGGCGCAGTCCCGGTTCACCGTTGTCGGCGCGGCATGGTCCAGGCGTGTCTGTCGATACCGGTCCACCTGAAATCCGTCCACCTCGTCGAGGTAGGTCAGGCCCGGACAGTCCCGCATGAACATTCGCAGAACATGCAGGTAGCTCTCCATGGTCCGCTTCCGGCTGTTGGCCTCCGCCTCAAGGAACATCCGCTTGAAATCAGCGAATGTCGCCCGCCGGCGCACAGGCCCCGCCGGGGCCGCCGCCGGTTGTGATACCGGCAAAGCGGCAGGGGCGGGCGGCGCCGCAACGGGCGGGGCGTTCAGCTCGTTTTCGATCTTCCGCCGTGTGATCTCCGCGTAGGCTGAATCGTGACCGACCGCCTGGAGGCACCGTTTGCCGTTTGCATCGTACCAGCGCAGGTAATGGGACTTCCCGTGCTCTCGGGCGCGTTTTTCGATCGTAACCGCGATATACCCCAGTTTTGCGAAAGAACGCTTGCTCATACGCTTCCTTGCCTTCCTTCGGCGATCCCGATCGGGGCATGGAAGCGGCCTGCAAATCCATGGGGCATATTATACCTGCGGGCGGACATTGTCAACCCCCGGCTGCCTTTTTTCGGCAGGCGTCGATGAACCGGTAGACCTCACCCTCGTCGAAGAGCAGTTCCCCGCAGATCTTCATGGGCATGAGCTGTCTGGTACGGACCAAGTACCTGAGGCTCGTCACCGGGCTCTTGACCGTTTTCTGGTCAAGCCTCAGGATCTTGACGACCTCGCCCTTGGTCAGGAGCTTCGCTGTGATCTCGACCATATGCATCCCCCCGGGTCAAATTACTGTTTATCGTCCAAATTGTTAAGCATCGCCCAGATCAGGCCGGCAAGACCGCCGAAGAGAAGGAGTCTCTTGAACCACGATTCCTGATTCATGCGCTCAAATATCGCATGGGCTCCATCGATCCGTTGCCGGACGGCAGAGTCCGGCACGGCCTTGTGGGTGAAATATTTCGATATTGTCATCGGGTGGACACCGATACACCTGGCCAACTCGATATTCGAAAACTTGGTCCTGTTCTGGATCTCCACAAGTTTGTCCAGATGCGTTTTGCGGCCGGTCATCATGCTCTGCTCCTGTCAATGGGACTGACGAAGGATATATGAACGACATGATGGATATGATATACAATATGTAAGCCGTGTCAAATAAAATATTCCAATTTCATCGTTATTATTCGGGTCGGGGAGGCTCCGAAGTGCGGTCACGGATGCTTCCGGGCCCGGCACTTGGCAGTTGCCGTGGTTGGTATCGCCCCGGCGGCCAGCCGACGGGGGTTCCGAACCCGGGGCTTACTGCCCCGAAGGGACGCTGGAAATTGACCGTCCATCGGGACCCAGATGAGGTTCTCAGATGGGCGCCAGGTGTGTGCGAAGGGGGCGGCGAGGTCAGCGAAAGTCTGTGTTCTATTTATACTGCATATCGAACAATGCCTTCTTGACCTCAATATACTCGCCCTGCAGGTCATCATAGGCGTCGATCAGGGTCCTGACATCCTTTTGCAGCATCCCGATGTCCACCAGGAGCAGGGTGACCATCCGCTCCACGCCTTTCTAGGTCAGATTTCCTGATCCCTATCCGTAACCGGTCATGTTTTTCGGAAAAAGGTTTGGCACTTTTTTCGACCCACAGGTGATTGTACGGGGAACATCCGGATGTCAACCATGTAGGGGCGGGGTTGAAACCCGCCCTCCCGTCTAATCGCGAAACGGCAATAAAGGGCGGGTTTCAAACCCGCCCCTACGGTAACCACCCAAACCGGCCTATGGTTGATTCACGCGCCTGGCTGACGCCAAAAAGTGCCAAAGCATTTTCCGCCCGGATCAGGAAATCTGCTATTACATAAATGGCCTGCATCACAAGTCCATGACTCAACGGCGGGTTCCATCCGGAACTGTCTCAGTAGGCCGTCAAAGGATGATCAGAAGAATCAGAATAGGTTTGACTTTAAGCCCGAACCATATAATATTATGTTGATCATTGTTCAATTTGACAACCGGTCGCACACGACCCGCCTCCCCGCCGTGAGGAGGTTGAACACGCGCATTCCACCCGCTCCCCCTCTGGAAGATCCGTCCCTTTCCATGCGAAGAAGAGGATGCCACCATGTCTGACAATGTGATCTCCCTGCTCCAGGGCGTCAAGCAGGCCGAAGGGGAAAAGGCCCGCGCCATCGAACAGGCCCGCACCGGGGCCGCCGCCCGCATCAAGACCGCCGAAGAGGCCGCACACCGGGTTCCGGAGGAGGTCAAGACCCTCCTGGCGGCCGAGGAGCCCCGCATCCGCGCCGAGGTCGAGACCGCCACCCGCACTGAGATGGCGACGCTCGAATCCTGGTCCCAGGCCAAACTGCAGGCGCTCAAGGCCGCGGCGGCCAGGAACGGCGACCGTGTATTGGCCGAGGCCTGCCGCCGGTTCCTCAAGGAATGGGAGGCCTGACCCCGTGCTGCACAGCGAGCGGATGCGGCTGGCGGTGGTCGCCGGCGAAAAGGGGCTCCTGACCCAGCTCATCCATTTTCTGCACACACTCGGCCGGATCGAGCTGGTCTCGGCCGTTCCCGAAGAGACCGCCTTCATGCATTCCGCGGGCAGTCACACCTATTTTCCGGTCGAACGCTACCTCAACACCGTCCAGAGTATCAAGGAATACCTCCAGCTCAAGCCGCCCCCGGTGGTCGAACCGGTGGACGAGGGCGAGCTCGTGATCACCCTGCCCGAAGAGCTGGAGATGGTCTCCGATGATGTCCGGGTCCGCCAGGAACAGACCAGTACCCTCACTTCAGATTTCCTGATCCCTGTGGGATGGACTGATGGTTTTCCGGAACGGGTTTGGCGCATTTTCCGCGTGACAAATGGGCTGCGGCGGCTATCCTTCCTGGGGTCTGACTTCAGGATGATTGGTCATGCACCAGATGCT
>JBDREB010000065.1:0-7844 GCA_043820325.1 Planctomycetota bacterium
CATCACTCTGCACCGCACGCGAAATGGATGGGTTATTTATTTACGGGCACTAACCACCCAAACCGGCCTATGGTTGATTCACGCGCCTGGCTGACGCCAAAAAGTGCCAAAGCATTTTCCGCCGGGATCAGGAAATCTGCAGTTGAAAGGACTCCCGATGGGCGGCACACTCGACGATCTCAAAGCGGCCTTTGCCGGTGAAAGCCAGGCCAACCGCAGTTACCTCGCCTTCGCCAAAAAGGCCGAGGCTGACGGCAAACCCCAGGTGGCAAAACTCTTCCGGGCCGCGGCCGCGGCCGAGACCGTGCATGCCCATGCCCACCTGCGGGTGATGGGCGGCATAAAGACCACGGCTGAGAACCTGGCCGCCGCGGTCGCCGGCGAGGGGCATGAATTCAAGGAGATGTACCCCGGCTTCATCAAGACGGCCCGGGCCGAGGGCAACAAGCCGGCCGAGATCTCCTTCAAGAACGCCATGGCCGTGGAGGGCATCCACCACGGCCTCTACACCGCCGCGCTGGAGGCGGTCAAGGCCGGCCGCGACCTGCCCGGCCGCAAGCTCTTTGTCTGCGGCATCTGCGGCAACACGGTATACGACAAGGCGCCCGACTCCTGCCCCGTCTGCGGGGTGCCGGCGGGCAAGTTCGAAGAGGTCGCATAAGGTCCGCGCGGCTGTCCCCCGGCGGTTTTCCTTGACACCGGCCGGGGAAACCGTATAATGGATGGGGATGGCGCCGCCGCCGACCGGGTGACGGGGCACAGGTTCTGTTCCATGGACCATTGACCGACGGGAACACGAGGCGTGGACGCCCAGGAAAAAGATACCGTTATCATACTCGGCTGCTGCATCCTGGCGGTGCTTTTGGCGATTTTTTTTCTGAGTGAGCGGCGCAAGCACACTTTCACGCATCGCGATCGCACGGCTGAGGGCACGCAGGATATTTACGAGTTGAGCGTGAAGCAGTTCGCCGTCGGCGGCGCCGATGCGGCGGATCCGGCCCGTCGGCGTTTGGTGCAGTCGCGGGTCCTGACCATCACCCGCGTCCTCCTTGATGTGGGTGTGGACCTGCGGGGCGAAATGCTCGTGGATGTCAATGCGCCGCCCGCCGGCGACCAGGCCGGGTTCAGCAAGCGGGCGGTCAGGCCCGTGGATCTCAATACCCAGTTCCTCCCCGAAGGGTGCTGCAACCTGAATTTCTTCGACAGCGACCTCGTCAACCTGCGCGGTAAACAGATCCGCCGCAGCGACTCGTGGGATTATGTCCGCAACCTGTCGTTCTTCGGCGTGAACGAGGCGGGCCGCACGGTGCACTATACCTTCCGGGAAAAGGCGAAGGGGGGTTCCGGTCCGGGCGACTCGGGGGCCGCGATCGTGGCTTTCGCCGTGGATGACAAGGCCTGGGTGGAGGGCGGCAACCTGAATGTGGTCGAGGGCCTGCAGGGGACCATGGTCTTCGACGAGGAACAGGGCAAACTGCACCGGCTGGATTATGCCTTCCGCCGCGACAACGAACGGGAACATTTTCTGTTCGAGGTCAATCTGCTCCTGACCCAGACCCGGCGCCTCAGTGACACGGAACTGGCCCGGCTCCGCGGCGGAGCCGACGCCCGCGGCCGCGGGGTCGAAGGCGACACGGCCGCCCTAGCGCTGGCGCCCAAGGATGCGCCGCCGATGCTGGTGACGGGCTCGCGCGAACAGCTCATGGCGCGCCTGCAGTCGGGCAACGCGCCGCCGGGGCCCGTCTTTTCCGTCCGTGTGCGGACATTCGACGACAAGGCCGATGCCGCGCGTTTCGCCAAAATGCTCAAGGACATGTACGGCGATGCCTTCATCCTGAAGAACGGCCCCTGGTTCCAGGTCTGCGTGGGCCGGTATCCCGCCGGTAATGAGCGGCTGGCCGCATTGGAGGCCACCCTGCGGTCCCGGTTCGGCAATTGTTCGATCTGTCAGGTACCCTGACCGGTGCGGCGCGCGCGGTTGTGGGTATGCATCGGTCTGTTCTGGGGTGTGACCGCCGCCGCCCAGACGCAGACCCTGCGCGCACTCGAGAATACCATTTACGACACGCTCGCCTCGCCGCCCGAGCAATACAAGGCGGTGGAGCGGATCGGCGCCTTTAAAAACCCGGAAGCTCTCCGCATCCTCGAGGAATTGCTCCTGTTCCGCTGGGAAACGCCGGGTGACATGCCCGCGGCCCCCCAGCGGGCCGACCGTGACCGCCAGCGCCGTCTGCGTCAATCCAAGCAATCCCTGGCCCGGATCCGCGCCAAGGCCGCGGAGGCGCTGGGCCTGATCGGTGATGACCGTTCGATGCCGGTCCTTTTGACCGTGATCCGGCATGAGATCGATCCGGTGGTCCGGGAATTCACCCTCAAGGCCCTGCTCCGGTTTACGGACCTCACCCTGGCCGGCATGTTCGAATCCGTGGCTCTTGAGGATCCCACGCCTTCCAACCGTATCCTGGGCATCTCGGGCATGTCGCTCTATTCCCAGCGGATCAACGGGGGATCGGCCCGCCGGGTTTTAGCCGATCCCAATACCCTGGTCCGCCTGACCGCGGTCAAACTGTTCGGCGCCACCGGCCGGGTCGACCTGATGGCGCTCATTCTGCCTTCGGGGTACGATGCGGACCGGTCCGTCCGCCGGCGCGTGGCCGACATCCTCGGCGCTTATAACACGCCGGATGCCGGCCGGGTCCTCACCGTGCTGGCCCACGATGAGGATCACGGCATCATCTGTTCGGCCGTCACCGGCCTGGGGCTTAACGCCCAGATCCCGTCCGCTGAATACCTGGACCTGGTCCGCAGTCCCATCCGGGAAGCGGGGGTTATCATCCTCAGATCGATCGCCAGGCGCTGGATGGAGGTCACCCCGGCGGCATTGGACGCCGCCGTCCGCGGCCGCCTCGTGCCGGGGTTGGAACTCCTTGCCGGCCAAACGCGTCAGAAGATCGAGTTGCGGCGCCGGATGTTCCAGTCGGAAACGGAGTTGGAAAAAATAAAATATTACTTGACAGAAAAAGGGAGATAGTTACACTATCCCACATATTGATCACTTTGTGTTCCGAAGCGGAAGATAATAAGGAGTGTATTCATGGCGAAGAAATCTGCATCGGCTAAAAAGGCATCTGAGAACCGCGTCCAGCAGGCGAAACCGGCGGCGACCAAAACCGGCGGCGCGGAACAGTTCGACATGTCGCCCGAAAAGGTGCTCGACATCATCCAGTCGCTCGAGGAACTTACCGGCAAGGTCAAGAATGCGGAGACCGAGCTCGGCCGTACGCTTGAACTGCAGACCGACCTGGGCGCCAATCTGACCAAGCAGCGCAAGGAGAAAGAGGTTCTTGAGACCAGGACCGCCCAGCTGACCGGGGAACGCGACGCGCTCGCCGCCGACCTGGCCCGGCTTGAGGCCGCGGGGGCCAACCTGGGCAAGGAACTGGGGCTGGTCAGCAAGGTCGTGGAGAAGAACGAGACGGTCAAAAAGGAACTGGCCGAGGAACTGGCCGGTCTTTCCAGCAAACTACAGAGCCTGGTGGCGGTCAACACCGAACTCAAGGACCGCGACAAGAAGGCCAATGTCGACATTGAAAAACTTGCCAAACAGCGCAAGGAAATGACCACCTGAACGGTCATAGGGTGATCGAAGTACGGTTGATCCACAGGTAAATTAAGGAGCAGATCATGGTCGAGACCAAAACCACCGCCAGCGATATCAAAAGCGCCGTTGCCCTGCTGGCCGCCGCTCTGGAACGCGAAAGCGTCGTCCTGCGCAAGAAGATGAACGAGAACGAGAAGATCACCCGTGAAACGGTGAACGCCGAAGTGGAAGCCAAGAACAATGTCACCATCCAGAAGGCCCTGAACGCCGACATCACCCGTCTCAAGGTGGACATCGGCAGTGGGCAGAAGGACGAAACTTCATCCAAGGCCGCCCTTGACAAGGCCCGGATGAGCCGCGACACCATGGACCGTGAGATCGCCGAACTCAAAAAGAGCGTAGGCGCCCTGCAGAACCGGACCGCCGCGCTCGATGCGGAGAATACGGCGCTCAAGTCCACCGTGGCCAAGCAGGAATCCAAGCGCGACAAACTGCATTCGGATGTGACCCGCCTGAAGGACCTGCGCTCGAAGTATATGGCGGAGATCGCCGAGTTCAAGTCCACGGGCGACAAGGAAAGTTTCTGATCCGGCGGCCCGGCCGCACGATCAACAGGTCCATCCGGCGCAATTGTAGTGTTCCATCCGGACAAGTGAACCCGCTACCCGCGATCAGGGGATAAAGGCATGACGACGCAAGAACAGGCCCATGCGCAACTCGACGCCATCCAGGATCAGCTCGACAATCTCACCAATGCCGGTGCCGATCCCGGCCAGGCGGGCAAGCTCCTTGAACGGGCCCGGCAATTCTTCGTCAAGGGCGATTATGAGAAGGTCGTCCAGATCCACGCCCAGATCCAGCCCCTGCTCGATTCGGTCGCGGCGGCCGCCGCCGGGGCGGGCGCCGCATCGGGCGGGCGGGTGGACTCGGACGCTTCGGCCGAGACCGCCGTCGACATCATGACCCAGGCCAACGAGCGCATCACCCAGATCGAGGGCCTGGGGATCAATGTGGGTTCGCTCAAGGACAAGTACAGCAAGGCCTACGAATCGTATAACGCCAAACGGTACGCCGAGGTGATCCACATCTGCGAGGAGATCCTGGTCCTGGCCAAGGTCGCCCGCGAGGAGATCGAGAGTTCGCTCGGCAAGCATATCCACGGTGAAATGGGTGACCTCCAGAAAGGCCAGAAGGTCGATCCCAAGTACATTCAGCGCCTGGTCGAAAAGATACTCAAGGATGAGATCGAGAAGCTCATCCATTCCCGGTCCCTGCGGCAGATGGTGGAAATGGTGGCCGAAGAGGAAGCGGTCGAACGCACTAGGGACATGCTGCCCAAGGCCGATCTGCCCGAGGAGGCCGCCCCCCTGATCACCGCGGCCATCGCGGCCGACAGGGAACAGAACCCGCCGCTCTCCGCGGCCGATGTCGACGGCCGCATCACGCCCGCCATCGACGCCGCTATCAAGGGGGCCGCCCTCGCCAAGGTGGTCCAGGACGGCGCCGCCCGCAAGGTTGACGAATTCGCCAAGGCCCACCCGCCGGTCCATGCCGACGAGGTGAAAAAGGCGGTGGCCGAGGGTGTCAAGGCCCACCTGGGTTCGGCCGAACTCGGTGAAAAGATCAAGACCATGGCCGCCGATATCGCGGCCAAGGCGGCCGCGGGCGTGAAAGTGCCCGGCGACAAGGAAATTCAAGTGGTCGTCGTCAAGGCGCTGGAGGGCTACAGCACCGGCGCCGAGGTCGAGACGGCCATCACAGCCAAACTCAAGGCGTTCACGGCCGAGGTCGACAAGATCGCCCGCGATGCGGCGGCGAAGGCGGCGTCAGGCGTGAAAGTGCCGGGCGAGAAGGAGATCCAGGCCGTCGTCCAGAAGGCCCTCGAACCCTACGGGACCGAGGCCGACACCAAGGCGGCGGTCGATGCCCGGCTCAAGGCGTTCACCGGTGATGTGGAAAAGATCGCCCGCGAAGCGGCGGCCAAGATCAAGGTCCCCACCGAGGCCGAGATCGCCGAAGTGGTCACCGCCAAGCTCAAGGCGTTTACGGCTGATGTGGAAAAGATCGCGGCCAAGGCGGCCGCGGGCGTGAAAGTGCCCGGTGAGAAAGACATCCAGGCGATCGTCCAGCAGGCGACCGCCGATTTCAGCACCGAAGCCGACATCAACGAGGCGATCGCCGCCAAACTCAAGGCGTTCACCGGCGATGTGGACAAGATGGCGCGCGAAGCGGCGGCCAAAGCCGCGGCCGGGGTGAAGATCCCCGGCGAGAAGGAGATCCTGACCGTCGCCCAGAAGGCGCTCGAAGGTTACGAAAAGATCACCCGCGTCGATGTGGAGAAGATCGCCACCAAGGCGGCCGCCACCGCCGCCGCCGCCGTTGAGGTGCCGTCGGGCAAGGACATCCAGGCGATCGTGACCGCCGCGCTGCAGGGGGTTGAAAAGATAACCGCCGCCGATGTGGAACGGATCGCCCGCGAAGTGGCGGTCGAGGCGGCGGGCCAGGTGAAGGTTCTCTCCGTCACGGATGTGGACACGGCCATCGCGGTCAAACTCAAGGGTTATGAGAAGATCTCCCGCGTCGATGTGGAAAAGATCGCGCTCAAGGCGGCCCAGGACACCACGCGGACCCTGGTCATCCCCAGCACCGAGGAGATCCGGTCCATCGTGGCCGAGGCCACTTCGGGCATGGAGGCGCTCTCCGGCGACCAGGTGGCCGCCATCGTGGCCGAGAAACTGGGCGGCCTGCCCCAGATCACCGAAGCCGATGTCCGGCGCATCACCGAAGAGGTGGTGGCGGGCGTCGAATATGTCGGACCGGCCGAGGTGGAGAGCATGATCAAGGCCGCCAAGCCCGCCGGCCCCGACCTGGCCGCGGTGCGTGAAGAGCTCAAGAAGGCCGTGGCCGGTCTGCTGGCCTCCGATATTTTCAAGGAGGCGGCCCGCCGGGCCGTCAATGTCGACGCCACGGTGAACGCCATTCTGGCCAACAATCCCCCGCAGGCGGCCGCACCCGATCCGGCCGCGCTCCAGGGTATGGTGACCGATCTGGTGGCGGCCCAGGTCCAAGAAGTCTTCCAGACGGAGGATTTCAAGGCTCTCATCCAGGTCATGGTCGCCGAGAACACCCCGCCGGCCGGCATATCGGCCGACGAGGTCAAGTCGATGGTCGATCAGGCCGTCGAGGCGGTCAAGGCTTTCGGAGCGCTCGAAGCCGTCCGGCCGCCCGAGGAGAGCAGCATAGGCCCGTTCGGGTTCGGGGATGACGACAAACAGCCCGCCGGGTTGCCCGGCGTCAAGAAATTCCGCGCCGATGGTGTGGCGGTTGGGGGGTTGCCTGCCGCCTCGGGCGGTGGACCCGGCATGCCGGCCGAGATCACCAAGATCGTGCGGCTGGAGATCGAAAAGACGATCAAGACCATGGTCCCGGCAAGCGGGGGCGGCGGCGTCATGACCCCCGAACAGCTCAAGGCGGCCCTGCGGACCATCCTGCCCGACCTGCTGACCACGGACGAGGCCCAGTCGATCATCATATCCACCGTGGCCATGCAGGCCATCATGGACCGGGGTTCGCTGGGCGAATTGACCGGCCTGCGCGCCTTCCTGACCGGTGAGATCAATCGTGTTGTCCAGGACATGCAGAAGAAATAGAGGAGAAAAGCTGATGTTGACTTTTTACTCGCGCGAAGAACTGGTCGCCAAGGTGGGGGGGTATTTCGCCCTGTGCGCGCTCATCAACAAGCGCAAGCGCGAATTGGCCACGGGCATGCCGCCCCTGGTCCAGCTCGAAACCGACAATCTCGACGATGTCGTCGCCGAAGAGATCATGCAGGGCAAGATCAAATTGAAGCTTGCCAAGTTCGACTTGGCCCACGACCAGGAGTTCGAAAAACTCGACCTGATCCGCTGATCCGGACCTGTTTTCCCGTACTATCACCCATGATTGTGTTTTCTCTGCACCCCAACGCACTGTGATTGCCCGGGATACGATGTTCTCTGTTTCCTCTTGACTCCCGCCCTAGGCGGGTATAATGCGGGGGAGACCGGTTGATAGGAGGCAAGGGTTGAAGAGAATAATTGCTTTCGTACCACCATCCCCAACACTTCAGATTTCCTGATCCCTATCCGTAACCGGTCATGTTTTTCGGAAAAAGGTTTGGCACTTTTTTTGACCCACAGGTGATTGTACGGGGAACATCCGGATGTCAACCGTGTAGGGGCGGGTTTGAAACCCGCCCTCCCGT
>JBDREB010000066.1:0-4972 GCA_043820325.1 Planctomycetota bacterium
AAGGGACATGATCTTCCGTCCGCATCCGGCGTTGCTCGTCGACGCCGGATCTTTCCATTGATACGGCTCCTCCTCGCGCCTTGGCTGCGGACGGAATCTCTATGTCGAAATGGATACTTTATTCATTTACGGGCACTAAACTCCCGGCGTAAAGGTATACGGCTTGCGACTTACATTCCGGATCAAGGCCGTAGACCGTATGCCGTAGACCGTTTCGCCTATCGCAACCGTATACCGCTCTTGGGTTGCGGCCGCAGGCCGCGCTAAGAGTAGAATTCATGGATAGCCTTCCGGGCTTCAATGGTCAAAAAGCCCGAGGATTATGCCTTCTGCAGTCTCAATTACCTGCTGAAGGGCAATAAGGACGAGCTGATCGATACAAGTCTGATAGCGGAAGGGATAGGCGCGGACAAGAGCGACCTGGCAGGTTTACTCCAGACCTACACGGCGCTGGTCTATGCCAGTGGCGCCCGGCCGCACAAGGGCAAAACCAATGGTCTTGTCATAACCGAGGCGATGCAGAAAGAGCTGAAAGAGAAGGGGATCGAGGTCAAGGCCGGCAGTCTGGGCAAGAAGGTCCGGGAATATATCCTGGGTAAAGTGGTGGGCCGGTCGGAGTATGTGCGGAAGTTCTATGACGAATGGCTGAATCCCGGATACAGGGGCGACCGACGCAAGCGGCATGCGGCCAAGTGGCTCCGGGACCTCGGCCAAGGGCTTTGGACCGCGTGCAGTCGGGAGGCGCTGGGGCTCAAGGGGGAAATGCCTGCCGATTCCGGCTGATGCCGGCCATGAACGAAAATTGAGACCCGTTTCCCCTTGACCGTGCTGTCCAGGTGTTTCTCTTGAGACTTCTACAATGTTTTTGCAGATACACCGGCCATCGGCTTACGGAAACCCCGAGGCAGGGCTCGGGGTAAACTCCCGGCGTAAAGGTATACGGCTTGCGACTTACATTCCGGATCAAGGCCGTAGACCGTATGCCGTAGACCGTTTCGCCTATCGCAACCGTATACCGCTCTTGGGTTGCGGCCGCAGGCCGCGCTCGCGCTAAGAGTAGGGGGAATTCATGGATAGCCCAACTCTGGCAAAAGCACCGGCAATGTCCGGGAAACTGCCCGATGCTACAGGCTGAATGCTGTATTTATAATGATGTTTTTCCCCATCCGGAAATCCCTTGCTTTTCCCCGTCTGGCGGATAAGATGCCACCTTCTCTATAGACGAGGAGCTTTTGTGCGCTATCTGTTGATGTTTGCCTTTGCAATGCTGGCTGTTATGGCCGGCGGCGCCGCTTGCCGGAAGGCAGTTCCGGCCAGGGTGCTGCCCGGCCCGGACGCAGTTCCCGTTGCGGTGACAGCGGCCCCGGCCGCGGAACAGCCGCCGGCGCCTGCGCCGGTATCGCCCGAACCAGTCGCCTCTCCCGCGCCAGCCGCCTTCACGAAGGCCATGTTCAAACTCATTGCCATGAAGAATGTGCCCGTGATCATTACCATGTACGGCCGGACGGAAGCGACCGGGGCGCCCGACATGGACGCGGCCGCGGCCGAGATCGAACGGCTGGAACGCATTTTGAGCCGCCACCGTCCCGACGGCACTCTGGCGCGGGTGAACAATCTTCCCCCGGGTGAAGCGCTGGAGGTGGAACCCGAACTGGTCGAGGTGCTGGCGACCGCCCGGCGGGTCAACCGGCTCACCCAGGGCTGTTTCGATCCCACGGTGGGGCCGCTGATCGAGCTTTGGAAGAAGGCCGGCCGCGACCAGGTCCTGCCCACTGACGCGGAGATCGCCGCGGCCCGGGCGCAGGTGGGGTTCGACAGCGTGGTCATCGAGGGGAACACGGTCAGCCTGACGCGGCCGGTGACGATCGATCTCGGCGGCGTGGCCAAGGGGTACATTATCGATAAGGTCATCGCCCTCCTGGTCAAACGCGGCGTGCCCGGCGGCATTGTGCTTGCGGGCGGCGATCTGGGCGTCTTCGGCGCCAAGCCGGACGGGAGTCTGTTCCAGGTCGGCGTGCGCGATCCGGCCGACCCGGGCGGCACCAAGGGGTTGGTCGTGCATACGCTCGCCATCAAGTCGGGCGCGGTGCTGACCTCGGGGAGTTACGAGCGTTATGTGACCATCAACGGCGTCCGTTACAGCCACATCATCGACCCCCGCACCGGCCGTCCCGTGCCGGAGGACCATGACCTGCTTTCCGCCACCATTCACGCGGAGGACGCCGCCTTCGCCGACGGCATGGCCACCGGGGTCTTCATCCTCGGCAAGGCGGAAGGCCGCAAGGTGCTCGAGGGTTGCGCCGAGGCGGGCGGGTTCCTGCTCGCCGCCGACGGTCAGAATTGGGAAAAACTGCGCTGACGGCCCGTGCCGCCGGTGCCCGATCCATTCGAGGGAGAACACGCATGCCCGCCTTTAAAGCCTGGTTCCAGTGCATCAACGAAGCCTGCGGGCAGACCTATCCCCTCGACGAGGTGGTCTACCGCTGCGGCAAGTGCCACAACCTGCTCGATGTCACCCATGACCAGGCCGCGCTCAAGACGCGGTCGGCCCGGGAGTGGCGCAACCTCTTCGACAGCCGCTGCCGTACCACCGAGTGGCCCTACGGGTCGGGCGTGTGGGGCAAGAAGGAATGGGTGTTGCCGTCGATCGCCAACGACAACATCGTCTCCCTCTACGAGGGCAACTCCAACATGTTCTGGGCCCGGCTCTTCGGCCGCGAGGTCGGCGTGGACGACCTGTGGATCAAGCTCTGCGGCAACAGCCACACCGGGTCGTTCAAGGACCTGGGCATGACCGTGCTGGTCTCGCAGGTCAACGACATGATCGCGCGCGGCAAGGATATCCGGGCCGTGGCCTGCGCCTCCACGGGCGACACCTCGGCCGCCCTGGCCGCCTACTGCGCCTGGGCGGGGATCCGGGCCGTGATATTGCTCCCCCGCAACAAGGTCACCACCGCCCAGCTTATCCAGCCCGTGGCCAACAACGCCATGGTCCTTTCCCTCGACACCGACTTCGACGGGTGCATGGCCATCGTCCAGCGCATCACCGAGGAGCCGCGCATCTACCTGGCCAACTCGATGAACTCCCTGCGCGTGGAAGGGCAGAAGACGGTCGCGATCGAGATCGTCCAGCAGTTCGACTGGGAGGTGCCCGACAAGGTGATCATCCCGGGCGGCAATCTCGGCAATGTGGCCGCCCTCGGCAAGGGGTTCATGCAGATGTATGACCTCGGGCTCATCAAGCGCCTGCCCCAGATCATTCTGGCCCAGGCCGCGCGGGCCAACCCGCTCTACCTCGCCTATAAGAACAACTGGAAGTTCGAGCCGGTCAAGGCCCAGCCGACCCTCGCCAGCGCCATCCAGATCGGCAACCCGGTCTCGATCGACAAGGCCATCCGGACCCTGAAGCAGTTCGACGGCATCGTGGAACAGGCCACGGAAGACGAACTGGCCAATGCCGCCATGTGGGGCGACCGCATCGGCATGTACAACTGCCCCCACACGGGCGTGGCGTTGGCCGTACTGATCAAGATGGTCAAGGCCGGCGTGGTGAAAAAGAGCGACCGCACGGTGGTGATCTCCACGGCCCACGGCCTCAAATTTTCCGAGTTCAAGGTCAAGTACCACACCGGCCAGCTCGTGGAGGTCGATGCGCGCTTCATGAACCCGCCCCGCGAAGTGTCCGCCGATTATGAAGCCGTGCGAGGGGCGATCCTCTCGAGCCTGGATTGAGACGGCCACAGAAGCACAGAGGAAATCATATGAGTCGCAGGTCGGGTAGATCAAGAGTCCCAGGTTTCAGGTCCAGGAAATCTGCGACTCTTCTGCATGCGACCTGCGACCTGTGACTCCGGACTCCCATAGACCTGCGCCTTGCGACTCCCGTTTAAGGGAAAGCCATGCCCCCCTCCAAGATCATCAATGTCCACACGCACATGCACAAGACCCAGGATATCAAGGCGCGTGTGGCGCTCTGGGAGCAGTGCGGCCTAGTGAAAGTGTGCGTCATGGTTCTGGGGCTCGAACCGAATGACCACACCTTCACCAACGACGAGTTCGTGGCCGTGATGCGTGAGTACAAGGACCTGATCGTCGGGTTCGGCCGGGTCGACATGGGCTGGGACCCGGACGAGGCCGAGGATGTGGACAAGCTCAAGGAACAGGGTTTTCACGGCCTCAAGTGCATCCGCGCCTCATACGCCTATGACAACGAGATCTACCATCCCATCTACGAACGGGCCGAGGCGCTGGGCATGCCCATACTGTTCCACACCGGGTTCCTCGCCATCCACGAAAACGACGGCGCCGACGGGGTCTCCACGGACAAGATGCGCGCCATGCGCATGGACACCCTCGGCCGCGCCTTCCCGGACCTTCGGATCATGTGCGGCCACATCGGCATGCCTCTGTACGAGGAGGGGCTCAGTGTCATCACCCATTTCGAGCGTATCTGGGGCGAATACTCGGGCGGCGGCGGCCAGCCGGCCAAGGCGACCGAACTGCGGCGCCTGCTGAAGCCTCTGCCCGGGGTGGACATGGCCGACCCCGACCAGAACCTGGCGCTCGTGTGGTATAAAAAACTCTGCTTCTCGACCGATAACCCCGACCCGCCGCGCTGGCTCGATCTGAATGAACGGCTCCTGGCCGAGCTGGAGATCCCCGCCGACCTCCAGGAGCGATTCTACTGGCAGAACGCCACAGAGTGGCTGGGGATCAAGCTTTAGAGCCGTCACAAGGTCCCGGGGGCGTTCTACCGGTCGATTTTATCTTGACATCCCCGGCCGGAGGGCTAAAATTATGATCGGCACATGTACGGTTTGCGCCATCATCACTTCAGATTTCCTGATCCCTATCCGTAACCGGTCATGTTTTTCGGAAAAAGGTTTGGCACTTTTTTCGACCCACAGGTGATTGTACGGGGAACATCCGGATGTCAACCGTGTAGGGGCGGGTTTGAAACCCGCCCTCCCGT
>JBDREB010000067.1:0-19440 GCA_043820325.1 Planctomycetota bacterium
AGTCACGAAGTCACAAAGGTAACACGGGGTATTGTTCCGGATCAAAACCTGCCCCCCTTTGTGTTTTAGTGCGCCGCCTCATAATAAAGTCAAAAGAGGGTGCGCCGGTACCACCGTGGCATTTATTTCCGCTGTAGGGGCCCGGCATGCCGTGCCCGCGCGTACACCAGCTTGTGGACGGAGTCGAGGAAGATCCAACCCGGGACGACGCTTGTTTTGGGTCCCCGGGTTGGGCACGGCCTGCCGTGCCCCTACCAAACAAGATCCGGCATGAACCAGCGTTCCGGAATCGGGTCGTTATGATGATTGAGATTTGGCCCCTTAATTGTGAGGCGGTGTACTTAGTGACTTAGTGGCAGATGCTCCTGATCCTGGTCCGTACCGTGAACCGTTCTTTGGTTGCGGCCGCAGGCCGCGTTAAGAGGAGGATACCATGGACTTTCAGCCCGACTGGCAAATGTTCGAGGCGGCGGTCCGCAACCGGCGCCCCGCACGCCTGCCGCTGCATGAACACATCATCAGCCCCACGGTCATGGAGCGGATCACGGGGGTGCGGTTCGCCGATCTACGCCAGGGGGGCGCGGCCGACCTGGCCGAATTCTTCCGGCAGTACTGCGGGTTCTTCCGCGCCATGACATATGATGTGGTGAGCTATGAGGTCTGCATCACCGAGGTCCTGCCCGGTTCGGGCGCTATATCCGGCGGCATGGCCGGCCCCATCCAGAACGGGCGCGACCTGGCCGCCTATCCGTGGGACCGTCTGCCGGCGCTCTTCTGGGAAAAGGCCGCCCCGCGCTTCGCCGCGCTGGCGGCCGCCCTGCCGCCCGGCATGCGGGCCGCGGGCGGCGTGGGCAACGGCGTCTTCGAGATCGCCGAGGACCTGGTGGGCTTGGAATACCTGCCGTTCCTCGAGGTGGACGACCCGGCCGCCTACGCGGAGCTTTTTCGCCGAATCGGTGATCTCATGCACACGATCTGGGGTGAATTTCTCAAACGGCATGCCGTGCACTTCGCCGCCTGCCGGTTCGGCGACGATCTCGGGTTCAAGACCTCCCTCCTCACCCACCCGCGCACTTTCCACGACCATATCGCGCCCCAGTACAAGCGGATCATCGACCTGGTCCACGCCCACGGCCGGCCGTTCCTGTGGCACTCGTGCGGGTGCATCTTCGACCTCATGAATGCGGCCATCGGTCTCGGCATCGACGCCAAGCACTCCAACGAGGACGCCATCGCGCCCTTCGACACCTGGATCGAGCGCTACGGCGGCCGCATCGGCCTTTTGGGCGGGTTCGACATGGATTTTCTCTGCCAGTCGCGGCCCGCGGAAGTGCGCGCGCGGGTGATCGAACGCGGTACCCGTTACCGCGCCGCGGCGCAGGGATACGCCCTGGGCTCGGGCAACTCCATACCCGACTATGTACCCGCCGCGAACTATCTGGCCATGGTGGAGGGCGCGCGGGTGATCAGGGAACGCGAGGGGACCGCTTGATCTGATCAGGGCGCGGGCTCTAAAGACACCGCCCCATAGCAGGGGTCAAAAGAGGGCGCGCCGGTACCCCCGTGGCATTCTTTTCCGTTGTAGGGGCACGGCATGCCGTGCCCTCGCGTGGCTGGCTTGCGGACGGAGTCGAGGAAGATCCAGCCCGGGTCGGCGCTTGTTTTGGGGCCAATTGGGTTGGGCACGGCATGCCGTGCCCCTACCAAACAAGATCCGGCATGAACCAGCGTTCCGGAATCGGGTCGTTATGATGATTGAGATCTGACCCCTTTATTGTGGGACGGTGTACTAAGCCCGATGCACATTCCTCATCATATATCTCATAATCCGTCATCCCACGGCGAGCCTGTCCTCCGGCTTGACCGGGGGAACCGGGGGATCCAGTCTTTTCATTGCGCTCAAGTAATACCGGGAATGATAGGCGCAACGGCATACGGTTCGCGGCTTTCGGTCAGGATCATAGCCGTAAACCGTACACCATCGACCGATACGCCTCTTGTTTCCGTATGCCGGTTCATGAATCCTGTTCGCGGCCTACCCGGGAAATTCACGGAAAACTCCTTGACATGCACCGAATTGCGTTATAATTAAAAGGGTCTTTTTGATCTTTTAATCGTTTTACAGGACGCACGGTCTCCCGACCGGTTTCGCCGGGTCGGGAACAATAGGGAAAACGGTGCTAATCCGTTACGGTGGTTGCCGCTGTAACCGGGGACGGCCGTCGCCCGAAGCCACTGGCGCATGCCGGGAAGGCGGGGCGGCCGGAAGATCCGGAAGTCAGAAGACCTGCCTGCGTCCTTCGTTTGTCCGCCTACAACACATGGGTGAGAGAAGATGTCGATACATTGCGTGCCTTCCACAATTGAGATCCCCGACAATACCGCGCAGGTGAAGTGTCGGTGGAGGGCGGAGGGGTCGCACGGTCGCACGGTCGCACAGTCGCAAAGCCGGAAGGGGGATGGGTCGGAAAGTCGCCCCTCGACGCGAAGCTTGCTCGGGGTCCAAAGCGAGAGGGTCGGAAGGACGGAAAGCCTGGGAAGTGCGCCGCCGGGAACTGGGCGCAGGATGAGGGCAGGGCGAATATCGAATATCGAACCATTCGACCCTTCGACTTCGCTCAAGGTTGAGAACAACTGCGCTCATGGTCCAGGACATCGAATTTTGAAGGCCGAAGTAAGCAGCCGATCCGGAACCCTTTGCGAACTTTGCGCCTTTGCGGTGAATCCTTTCCGGACAACGGCACAATGCTCCCTCCTTCGCCAGGGCGCTACGAAGGGCAGGGCAATTCTTAATGCTCAATGTTGACGGATTCGCAAAAAGGATCTTTGTCATGCTCCACAGGTCCCGGGACGGTCCTGCCGGTGGTAACCATGCTTCCTCGCAAGTCCTTGTAGCTGCGGGGCTTGACCCCGCCTCCGGATGGGCGACCGCAAGGGTCGCAGCTACGGGGAAAAGTGCGCACACAGTAGGATTGTGGACTTTTTGCGAGTCCGTCATGTATGAAATATAAAAAAAATGCTTGACCTTTATTTCCGCATGGTTATAATCTCATTTTCTTGCATTTGCTGGATAGTGTGCGATTTTAAACCAATGCAGCTGTATTTTAAGGGGTATGCAAATGAGACTTGCCGGCGTTACGGGAATCATCGCGATCATGGTGCTCGCCTTGATCGGTTGCGGCAGCGATCGGACGGCTGCAAAAGCCGGGGGGGCCCAGACCCACAAATACAATGTTGTCGACCTCAAAGAGCTCGTCAAACAGCCCGGCATGTTCACCAATGTTCCCATCACCTTCCGTTGCCTCATGGGCCGGACGGGCGATGTGTTCGTGGCCATGAACACCCACTTTGTCAATACCGATACCATCAACTTCGGCGTATGGTCCGAGGATGCGCGGCTCTGGATCGACGATGAAAAGCGCGAACAGTACCATCCGCTCCTGTACATCAAAAAGGATTCCAAATCATACCCCCTCTTCCGCGACATCAAGCCCTACGAGGTGGTGGATGTGTTCGGGATCGTCCGTGACACCTATGCCCAGCAGCCCTGGATCGAAGTCATGGCCCTGCGCCGGGTGATGGATGAGAAGACCAAGGTCTATTTCAAGCATTTTACGGATGACAGCCTGTTCTACATCCGCAAAGCGATCGAATACGAGAAGGAAGGCGAACTTGATTTTGCGATCGAGGATTACTCCGAGGCGCTGAAATTGGACCTGCCCACGGCCGCCCATGTCGAGGTCCTGTATGCCCGGGCCAAACAGGAAGTGCAGAAGGAAAAGTTCGACACGGCCAAGGCCACCCTGGAGGAATGCGTCGCCGTTAATTACAAGGGCGGGCATTATGAAGCGCCGGCCCTCCTAGGCGAAGTTTACCGTCAGCTGGGCGATTTCGACAAAGCCGTCGAAAATTCCGAAAAAGCCCTCCAGATCAAGCCGGATTATTATCCCGCCCTCCGGACCTTCGGCATTTCGCTGGCCAAGCGCATCAACAACCCGGACTACAACGAGGCGGAACGCAAGTGCAAACGGGCCCTGAAGTTCGATCCCACCGATCCCACCACCAACTGGTATCTGGGCCAGGTCTACTGCCTCCAGACCCGGTTCAATGAAGCGATCGATTATTACCGCAAGGCGATCGATTATTATCCCCAGAACCATTATTACCACAAGGACCTGGCCTACGCCCATTATCTGCGCAGCAATGTCGCCGGCACCCGCCCCGAGGATGCCCTGTCCGACAAGCGCATCGCCCTGCACGAGTACGAGATCGTCCGGACGATCCAGGGCCGCACGGCCACCAAGGACGCGGACATCGCCTATTACACGGGCGTGGTCAAGGAGGAAATGGGTGCGTTGCTGAATGCGGCCGGACAGGCCGAAGAGGCCACCAAATCCCTGGACGAAGCCACCCAGAGTTTTGAAGAATGCGTCAAGATCGATCCGTCCTACAAGATCGGCTGGGATGCCCTGGCCAAACGCTATGTGGCCTACCAGCGGTTCGATGATGCCGTGGGCGTGTATGACAACCTGCTCAAGCTGGAGCCGGCCAATACCGAGTTGATGCTCAAGAAGGCCGCACTGCTTTACAATGACATCAAGGACAAGGCCCGGGCCGTTGCCACCCTGCTGGAAGCCCTCAAGATCAATCCGGACAAGGCCGACCTGAACCATATGACCGGCCGGTATCTCCTGGAACTCGGCTGGGACCTTGCCAAACAGGAAGACAAGGGCGCCGAAGACAAGTATCGCGAGGCGGCCGGCTACCTGGCCAAGGCCAACCAACTGGCCGACGGCGGCGATATCCGCATCCTGCGCGATCTGGTCTTCTGCCACTTTGAGCTCAAGAACTGGAAGGATGCCGCCGCGGCCTATGCCCAGGCGGCCCTCCTGCTGCCCAAGGACACGCTCCTGGCCAAAGCGGAGATGATCGACCTTTACAACAAGACCGGTGCCGCATACATGAACCTGGGCCAATCCGGCGACGGATTGGCCCTTTTCAACAAGAGCCTGGAACTTGACAACGCCCAGACTGCGGTCCAGGTGCTGCTGGCCCAAAGCCACCTGAAAAACAAGCGCTACGACGAAGCCCTCAAGTGCGCCGAGAAGGCCGTGGCCCTCGGCAGCACTTGGGAAACGGTTGATTTGTATGCATGGGCCCTGGCCATGAACGGCCGCAACGACGAAGCCAAGTCCTACCTTGAAAAGATCATAAGCACCAACAAGGCCTCCATTAACTTCCACTTGGGCATGGTCTCCTTCCGGCTGAAGGAATTCGCCCGGGCCAAGGAACTGTTCAGCAACAAGGAGATATTGGACCATCCCGAATTCGGCAAGGAAGCCAAGGACACGCTCAAGGCGATCAACGCCCAGCGCCGGTAAATACCGGCTTGCACCGTCTACGCAAGGGGCGCCTCCGGGCGCCCCTTGAATTTCAGGGGTCCGGGCGCCAATAATCGTTTGACATGTCGGCGGCCATCCATATAATTTCCGGCTTTCACCAACTGATGAACGGAAACCGCAGCCATGTTTGAGATCACAGCCCGGAAGAAGCTTACCGACGAAGTGACCTTCATGAGCATTCGCGCCCCGCGCATCGCCGCCAAACGGAAGGCGGGCCAGTTCATCATGCTCCGCGCCCATGAAGATGGCGAACGGATCCCGCTTACCATGGTGGGAGGCGATGTCACCGCGGGGACCATCAACATCATCTACCAGGTGGTGGGCCGGTCCACGCGTGAATTCGACCGCCTTAAGGTGGGCGACAGTTTCCTGGATGTCGTGGGGCCGCTCGGGCACGCGACCGAGATCGATAATTTCGGAACAGTGGTCTGCGTGGGCGGCGGCATCGGCACCGCGCCGATCTACCCGATCGCCTGTGCGCTCAAAGCAAAGGGGAACCGGCTGATCTCGATCGTGGGCGCCCGCTCGTCCCGCCTGCTCATCCTCGCGGAAGAAATGAAGGCCTTGAGCGACGAATGCCACATCACGACCGATGACGGCAGCGTGGGCCGCAAGGGGTTCGTGACCGATGTGCTCAAGGAGGTCCTCGGCCGCGAAAAGGTGGGCGTGGTCTTCGCCATCGGCCCGGCAATCATGATGAAATTCGTGTGCAATCTCACCAAAACCTTCAACACGCGCACGATCGTGAGCCTCAACGCCATCATGATCGACGGCACGGGCATGTGCGGCGGATGCCGGGTGACCGTGGGCAACGAGACCAGGTTCACCTGTGTGGACGGGCCCGAATTCGACGGGCATGCCGTCAACTTCGACGAATTGATGAAGCGGCTGACGATGTATACCTGCCAGGAAAAGGAATCCGTCTGCCGCCTGGAACAGGCTGTTGCCAAGGATGCGCACCATGGTTGATGCACGCGTACGGATGCAGGAACAGGCTCCCGGCGAACGCAAAAGCAATTTCAAGGAAGTACCCTTCGGCTACACTCCCGAGGAGGCGGCGCGTGAGGGCAAGCGGTGCCTCCAATGCAAAAAGCCCAAGTGCGTGGAAGGCTGCCCGGTCCGGGTTGACATCCCCGGTTTCATCAAGTGCATCGTGGCGGGAGACCATGTCCGTGCCGCCGCGGTCATCAAGACCACCAATACCCTCCCGGCCGTGTGCGGCCGGGTCTGCCCGCAGGAGGAACAGTGCGAAAAGCTGTGCGTCCTCGGCAAGAAGCACGAACCCATCGCCATCGGCAACCTTGAGCGGTTCGCCGCCGACTTCCAGCGCGAGCATGACGCGACCCCGGTCCAGGCCATTGTACAGACCCGCAAGGAGCGCGTGGCCATCGTCGGCGCCGGCCCGGCCGGCCTCACCGCCGCCGGCGACCTGCTCCGCAAGGGGTACGGCGTGGATATCTACGAGGCCCTGCACAAGCCGGGCGGCGTGCTCACCTACGGCATCCCCGAGTTCCGCCTGCCCAAGGCGATCGTGTTCAAGGAGGTCGATGAGCTCGTCCAGATGGGCGCCCGCCTCTTTCCCAACCATATCATCGGCAAGCTCATCACGGTGGCGGAACTCTTCAAACAGGAGGGTTACGCGGCCGTCTTCATCGGGACCGGCGCCGGCCTCCCCATGTTCCTCAAGGTCGAGGGCGAAAACCTCTGCGGTGTCTACTCCGCCAACGAATACCTGACCCGCAGCAACCTGATGAAGGCCTATGACAGCGAGGGCACCACGCCCATCCTGCGGGGCCGGCGTGTGGTCACCGTGGGCGGCGGCAATGTGGCCATGGATTCCGCCCGCACGGCCCTGCGCCTGGGCGCCGCGGAATCGATCATCGTCTACCGCCGCAGCCGCGAAGAGATGCCGGCCCGGCAGGCGGAGATCCACCATGCCGAGGAGGAGGGCATCAAATTCCATTACCTCCAGAATCCCGTCAAGATCATCGGCGACGACAAGGCCTGCGTCAAGGCCATCCGCTGCATCCGCATGGAACTCGGCGCGCCCGATGAAAGCGGCCGCCGCCGGCCCGTGCCGGTCGCCGGCAGTGAGTTCGACCTGGAATGCGACACGGTCATCGTGGCCATCGGCAACCGGCCCAACCCGATCATTCCCGCGACCACGCCCGGCCTCACGGCCACCAAACACGGCACGATCCAGGCCGACGAAGCCACCGGCCTCACGGCCCTGCCCGGCGTCTATGCCGGCGGCGACATCGTTACCGGCGCCGCCACGGTGATCCTGGCCATGGGCGCCGGCAAGACGGCCGCCGATTCCATCGACCGTATGCTCACGGAAAAGAGCGGAGGCAGATAACCGCGTGGATATCCGCCTCCCGTTCGGCAGGCAGGAACTCGTCTACCGTCTTCCCGATACCAACACCCGCATTCAATGCGCGTCCCCGCCCGTCATGGTTGCAGTGGATCCCGCCGCCGAAGTGCGTCGACAGTTGGCCGCACCCATCGGCGCGCCGCCGCTGGCCGACCTTTTGAGGGACCGCCGGTCGGCGGCGATCGTATTTGCCGACCGTACCCGGCGGTACCCGGTGGATGCGATCATCCGGGAACTCGCCGCGGTCATCACCGCCGCCGGCATCCCCGATCGGGCAGTTACACTGGTCTGCGGCGGCGGGGCCCACACCGGCACCATGCGTGCGGATTGCGCGGCGATCGCGGGCGCTGACAATACGGCACGATTCCGGACCGTCGTCCACGATGCGGCCGATGCGGCGGCGCAGGTCATGCTCGGCACCACCCCGCTGGGCACGCCCGTGGCCATCAACCGGGCCGTGGCGGAGGCCGGGGCCGTGATCCTGACCGGCGTGATCGCCCCCCATTACTACGCCGGTTTCAGCGGCGGCCGGAAGGGGATCCTGCCGGGCGTGGCCGGGCGCGATTCGATCATCCGCAACCATGCCCTGAATTTTCATGGCACCCGCCAGGGCCGCAACCCGGCCGCGCGCGCCGCCAACCTCGACGGCAACCCCATCCATCTCGACATGGTCGCGGCGGCCCGGATGGCCATGCAGATGACACCATCCGTATATGAACATGCCGCCCGTCTGATCGGAGCCCGGCCCTGGCAGGCCGCCCGGGACCCGGAAATGCTCTTCCAGGCCCATGCCGCGGCCTATCGCCGGTACCGCCATCAACCGGTGGTGGTGGGCATTGACATCTACAACCTCGAGGCCGAGGCCTACGGCGCGGTCGTGGCCGAACCGGAAGGTAACGGCATCCCGGCCATCACCACCCACCCGTACCCCGACCCGGATACCATCGTCAGACTGCCCCACCCGGACCCAACCAAGGACGGCCGGATCCCCATGGTATTGCGGACGGCGGTGCGGCTGAAAAAGGAATTCCCCGCCGCCGACATCCGCATCCCGCTGGGCGGCCCGTTCTCGATCGCCTCCAACCTGATGGGGTTTGAAAACCTCCTGGTCGCCGTGATACTGGACCCGGTCAGAACCCGCCGGGTCCTGGCCCATCTCATGGCCGGGCAGGCCCGCCTGGCCCGCGCGATCGTCGGGCAGGGGCTGGATGTGGCGTTTTTTGAATCGGCCGCCGCGCCGCCTCTGCTCGGACCGGAACAGTTCCGGGATATTGAACTCCCCGTTCTGGCCGCCGGCCTCGGGGAATTGGCCGGCATCTGTGGTCATCCGGTGCCGTGCATCATTGGCGGCGACACGCTGCCGATCCTCGATGCCATGCTTGAGACGGGCACGACCTATGTGATCTGTCCGGCCGAAACCGACCAGCAGGGCTTCATGGACCATGTACGGGAACGCCGCGGGCTCACGGTCCGGGTCAACACCAGGCCCGGGATCATCGCACGCGGGACCTGGGAAGAGATCCGGGTTGAACTGGAACGGGTCATGGCCATCATCGCCGGCCGCCCCGGATCCTGTGTGGGTACCGGCGCGTTGCCGTATGAGACCGAACCGGAGAATATCGACCGGGCGATCGAGTATCTCAAGGACCGCTGAGACCGCGCCGCAAGTGAAATATATCACAAGCGGCGATCGGCAAAATACGACCGCAGCAATTAAACCGGCTTGGCATCCTGCATAAAACGATGGCCAACCGCCTCCGCCTGCAATATGATGCGTTGGACCAGCGGCAAAACCCGTTTCCGGTCCAAAATCAGCCGGCCGAACACCATGATCTGCCTTGCCAACTTTATTGCCGTAAAATGGGAGGCTGCAACCTGGATGCGTTTCCCATTGCAGGGCAAATAAACGCGTCGGGCAGAACTCCCGGTTTTCACGGGTCTCAAGATTAAATCGGTATCTGACACTGAAGTTCGGACAGAAGAGTTCGGACGGAAGTGGGGCGGAAGAAATTCCGAAACCAAAGGCATAATGTTAATGCCAGTTCATAGCCGCGATCAGCCGAATAGAGTCGGGCAAAGGCCGTATTGGTCCGACATTGACCAATGATCGTTGGTATAGTCATAACTGGCTGTAGTTTAACGGTTTGCAATAAAACATAATAAATATTATCAGACGCATTTAACCTGACTTAACGATTTCCAATAATGCCCATGTTCCTTGAACCGGGCCCCTCCCGTCAAGGGATTTATGTCGCGCTCGAATGGTCCCCGCTCTGCTTGTCTGATGGAGATGGAGTGCTTGGCGTCCCAGACCGGCGCGGACCGGCTATGGCCCGTACGAACACGAACACCAGGCCACCCGCTGCGGCGGCCAGCGCGGCTGCGATCAGGGCTGGCCGTTCCCGGCCCGATCCAACCTGGACCATCCCGGCGATAATGACCAGGGCGAACAGGACCATGGTCTTGGTCCGGTTGGCCAGCGGCAGATACTTGTAGAACGCGTAACCGGCCGCGAACGCGGCCAGTATGATCAATGCCATCAAGGCCTGTCCCAAGCCCGTCCGCACGAACTTGATGCCCACACTGACCGGCCGGTCCATGGGGAACATGCCGGCGAAATAGAGCATGCGGCCCGTACCGGGCATCGGCCCGGTCACCATCGAGCGGTTGCGGCCGGCGCCTTCGGCGTTCATTTCCTGGGCCTTCCGGTTGATCTGGTCCATCAATTCCGTGCCGGCGCTCCCGGCCGTTTCCCCGCCCCTGCCGGCCGCGCCTGTGTAACTGGCGTTCATGTTCCCGAAGTTGCCGCGGAAACCGTCGACCGGTTCGATATTGCGGGATATACCGGGTTCGAGGCGGAAATTGTCAGGCAGGTCGAACGACCAGCCCAGGCTGATGATCTTCATGGGCGTGCCCGGGAAATCGAACCGCAGGGTTCCGCAGGCACCCAGCACCGCCACGGGCGATTTGTACCGGAGGTAGACATGGAAGTCACTGGCGCGCCCGCCTACGCCCGCGATCGGGACCAGGGTCGCCTCGCCGTCGGCCTTGGGGGCCAGCATCCGGTCGTTGACCACCAGATGCATGATCTCCGACTGCGGCGGCAGGTTGAGGCGCAGGAACTGCTCCGTGGTATTGCGCACCTTGAAATAGACATCGGTCATCATGGTGCCGTTGGGCGAAACGGTGGTATGGGCGCGGGCCGCCTCGACCACGGCCACGACCACGGCGGCCGGATCATGGGTCACGGTCCGCAGGCGCAGGTTGAAACCGGGCTCCACATAACGGCCGGTCATGAGCACCGGTTCGGTGATGCCGACCTTGAAATGGGCGTCCACATCCTCGTATTCGACCGGCACGATCCCCTTCATACCATCCGCGGCCGGATCGACCGATACTTCCATTTCGCCGGAAGAGGATATGACGACAAACCCGGTCTGGTGGCCGATCCCTTCCATGCGCACACCGCCATAATTGAAGCTCCCGTCAGCGGCCAACGGCAGGCGGAAGTTCGCGAAAAGGGTGTAGGTGCCCATCCGGCCCGTATTGGTGGTCACGCGGTAACGGCCGCCCCCGAGCGGCTCGGGGATCTTGGCCTCGACGCCCTTGATGGTGACCTCCTCGGCGCCGGGCGGGAACGCGAGCGTGAAGACGGAGGTCTCCGCGTCCTCGATGCTGTATTCAAAGGCCACGGCCGCGGCCGCGCCCGACCGCCCCAGGGATACGAAGTTGAACACGGTCCCCTTGAGGCGGGGGTCGATGGTCTGGGTCTTGAGTTCGAGCTGCCAGGGCTGTTTGAAATACCGGTAGGCCTGGACGATGCCCGCGGCGCGGAGCTCGCGGTCAACGGTGCGGAGATCGACCTCCCGGATGTCACGCATGCCTTCGGGATGGGCCAGCAGTTTCACCGGCACGGCCACGGCGATCCCCACGGTCCCCTTTTCCTGCTTCACCCCGAGAAGCTGGAAGGCGGGGACGGTGATGGTGGGCGTCAGGGACTTCAGCAGCCGTTCGCAGGTCACGGTCAGACGGTATTCGCCCTTGATCTTCTTCTGGAGAACCACCTTGAGCCGGTCGCCTTCCTTTTTGTAGATGTCGATGTTCTGCCCGTTGACCTCCATGAGCAGGAGTTCCGGGTCCAGGGCGATGTCGAGGGTGTAGACACCGGCCTTGTCGATCAGGTAGGTGATGTCGTAGACCGTCTCAAGCCCGCGCTCCTCGATCCGGACCATCGTGTTAACCTGGGCGCTGATCTCGGGTTGGATGTGCTCCACGGCGCTCACCAGCCGGAACGGGTGTTTGATGTAGCGGAAAAAGAGCGTGCTCGTTTCCGTGGAAGCCTGGGCCGCGAACTCGCCCGGCAGTTCGATGCGGTCGATCTGCGTGCATTCCGTCAGTTCGGCCGCCTGCATTTTCATGCCCGCCGCCGGTTCGATCTCGATGTATCCCCGTTCGCTTTCCACCCCGTTGACCTGCACGGCCGGGAACAGGGTGGCGGCAGGATCCTTGACCGGGAAGTCGGTCGACAGCTCCAGGACATACTGGCCCTGGGCGCGGGAACGCAGGTCCACGCTGATGCGGCCGTCCTTGACATTCCATGAATTGATATCAGGCCCGTTGATGTCAAGGAGCTTGAGCCCGGGCGGCAGGTCGATCGTGAAACCGAACACCCCGGCGTTCTTGATGTCCAGCCCGATCAGGGTCCGGGCCTTGATGTTCTGCAACCCCAGCTTGGCCTGGGTGAAGACCGTGGCGAACACCCGCGGGGTGATCTCGCTCAGGTCCACGGCCAGGGTGAATTGCTCGCGGATGAACCGGAAACCCAGGTGGGGGGCGGTATCGCCCGTCGTCATATCGGCCGGCAGGGCGGCCACATCGATCTGGCGGACCTCATCGGCGCCCACCACCTCGATCTTGAGCCCCTTTTCCACGAAGGCGGCGAGGTAGCCCGATACTTTGCGGGTTCCGACCGGCACCACCAGGGGCACGGCAACGCGGGCCGGTACCTGGGCGATGGGCGCTTCGCTGGTGACCTGAAGGTCGACCCGTCCGGTCATGGGCCGGGCGAAGATCACTTCCAGGGTCTGGGATTTTTCACCCTTCTGCAGGTTCCAGTACGAAAGCCCTTCACCCTTGACCTCCAGCAGATTAAGCCCCGGGTCCAGGGACAGATTCAAAGTTTCCGCGGTACCCTGCAGGATATTGAAACGGAACGAGGTCATGGTCATGAGCCCGGCGCGCCCGAAACGGGCCAGGATGCTCTCCTCGCAGGTTATCATGGCCTCGACCGCTTCGGCGCGCACCTTTTCCTCCCACCAGGCCAAGGGCAGGACCTGCTCCCCGGGCGCGTAGATCGTCACCCGGGTGGCGGTCCCCTGGGTCTCGGTCGTCAACCCGGCCCCCTTGTCGGAGGCCGCCTTGATGCCGATGCCGGGGATCATCAAAGTATTGACCGACTTGACGGCCGGGACCAGCGGGATCACGGTCTGCATGCGGCCGTCCCTGGACTCCACCCGCGCCACAAAGGCGGCATGCAGGGTGTACTCCCCTTCCCGGAGCGCGATGAGCGCCACGCCCTCGGTGTCGACCACCGGTACCAGGCCGGCGGCGGCACCGCGGGTCACCTTGAAATCGGTAAGCGCCACCGGGGCGGAGAGCAGGGGCAGGCGCAACGGACCGCGGGCGTAGACCGTCAGGGTGCAATCGAGGGTATACGCCACGATGGTGTCGCGCACCTCGCCGCTCAGCACGGCGTCCCGGTACATGAATTGGATGCCCATGTCGGCCAGCGGTTCGCGGGCCGGCGCAGGTGTGCCCCACCACGCCGCGGCCAGTACCGACAACAACAGGATGCACAGCGATTTACGCATGCGATCTCCCTTCTCTGAAGTACCGTCCAATGGCAGTGAATACGATGAAGACAACGGCCGCAATGATGGCCAGCACCCCGCCGGCCGCGGCGTGGGCGGTGCAATACCCGGTCAGACCTTCCAGCGATGCGGCGATCAGCATGGCCGAAGCCGTGCCCAGGGCCAGCATCAGGACCATCCACCCGTCGCGGCGCAGGAACAGGAATCCCAGCGGCAGGACCAGGCACAGGAAGGCGATGCGGAGAACAAACCGCTCGGGTACGATCGTGAGTGCGAGCGAGGTGATCGCGCCGCCGGCCGGGTGACCGGTGAAACGGTGACGGACCAGAGTGCTGGCGTCCATGTTGAGCGCGACCGGCCGGGTCCCGGCCGCGATACCGCGGCCTTCCTGGGCCGACACCACTCCGGCCCGGTCGCCTCGCAGCCAGGCCAGGTTCTGCATGATCGCGACCTTGATTCCTGTGTCGGTCACCTGTTCTGACGAGGACGGGGCCATGAGCATGCGGGGCTGGGCGGTAAAGGGCCCAAGGAATGGTTTTTCATATGCCGGTATTGTTTCCGCTGGTAGGGCAACAAGTCCCTGCGCCGGTCGGGAGGCTGGTTCGGGACCGAAAGGCAGTACAAGCTGGTTCTCACCCTCTGCCACCTGGGCCAGTGCCCCTTCCCAAGCCGAGAGCAGATCTTCGGCGGCCAGGTCAGTATCCTTTGCGTTGACGGTCAGGTCGCCGGACCCTACCTCTGCCCCGGTCATACCTGGCTTTCCGGGGCTCTTGGCGTCCTGAAGTTTTGACCGCAGGTCCCGGCTGCCTGTCTGGCGCGATTTGGCGACCACCGTGTTCAGGCCCTCGCGGGCCCGATTTAAACAGTCGCGGTAGGCTTTGCTCTGTATCTCCTGTTTTTGGGAGAGTTCCAGGGCGCTCTTGAAATAATTGCCCGCGCTGTACAGGTCGCCCTGGGCCATGGCCTCGTCGGCCTTGGCGACATTGCGGGCCATATCGACCTGATTGTTCGTATTAAGATAATTCCGGCTGACGATGCCTTTCAGTTCCGCGGTTCCCTGTTCCCGGTCCTTACCAAGTTGTTCGTTCAAGTTCCAGTAGAGCCCCTGAGCCTGCTGATCGTTCGGGTTGAGGAGCAGGGCGGCCTGCACATTATCGAACGCCTTTTCGATCTCAGCACGCGAGCGCTGAGTCTCTTCGGAGCCCGCGGTTTCCTCCGCGGCCTTCCGGGCCAGCTTCCCGCCGGCAACGCCCTTGATCTTCTTTTCGGCATCGCCCCGGAACGCATGGCGTTCGGCCGCCGCCAAGTTGAGGTCGGCCTGGGCGATGAATTCCTGTGCCTGAGCCACATCCTCGGCCTGGAGGGACGCGTTGAATTGTTGTTCAAGTTCCTTGTTAACCGGGGCAGTCGAAGCGGCCGTGCCAAAGCAAGAGGTGCTGCTAAATTCATCGATGGGTAAGTTATCTTTGGTGATTACCTGACCGTCGTCCCTTCCAAACTGGAATCCCATGCTTGGCGTTGCCGCAGGTGCGGTGGCGGTCTGTCGTAGATCTCCATCCCTTTGCCGGGAATAAACCTGTGAATGCAGTTTCCAATCGGTCATGAGGTCACTTGTTCCAGGCAATGTCTGAAGCCTTGTCACCACCCCGCCGACACTATAACCGTACGCCGGTACATTCCGGGCCAGTTCCGAGACCGTCATCCAGGTGACATGGCCGTCCCCATAGAGCACATTGGCACCCTCTTCCGCATGCTGGGACGGATCTTCCCACATGACGATCGCTGAAGTGGGGCTTTCGACAGACAGGCCCGGGACATAATGATAACTCTCCGGGAAGCATCGGCTGTCAGTGATATACTGCCCGAGGAGCACCTGTGGGTCATCGGGAAAAGCCCCGTTGTTTGCAGCCGCGTACATCTGTAGGGCCGTACCGATCTGCCGCAGGTTGTTCTTGTCACTTGTCCGCCAGCCTTCCTCCCTTGCACGCGCAAGGACCGGCAGGAACATGGAGGCCAGTATACCAACGATGCATATCACGACCAGGATCTCGATCAGTGTGACTGCGACGGCAGGCCGGCGACGGCCTTGAAGTCGTGCCTGCCGCCGTCGGCGGATATGCTGCCATACGGCCAGGCACACCAGGAGACCGACCGCCAGGACAAAGACCAAGCCTTTGACGGCATCCCGACTGAAGTGCGGAATGAAAGCCGTGTAAACGGCAGGTGGCAGCATGACAGTACTCGCCCGTACATAATCCCGGCCGCCGGCCATAAGGATGTCGCGGCCGCTGGTCAGGATCTCCCAGTCAACATCCATGATCCCGCCGGCGTCGATATCGGGCAGGCGCAGGGAACCGTTATCTGAAGTCTCGTAGACGACCACAAGGTTACTGGTCCGCCCCTTCGCCGCGGCAGCGGGGATCATGAGCCGGTCCCCTTCCGCGAACGGCCGGACCGGGGCACCATCCAGGTAGGTCCCGATCAGACGGGCCTTTACCGGGAGCGTCACCCGGAAATACTGGGCGCTCCGGTTGACGAGAGGCGCCTGGACGATGTGGACCAAGCCGCCACGACCAGGCAGGGTCGCGCAGGTGAGCCGGGTGCATGTCACAGCCGTGGTCTCCCGGGTCGCATGAGTGACCGCGCGGAACGCGAGGGCCGCACCGGCCGGCTTGTCGGATACGAACGCGCTGATCAGTCCTTCACCTGCGCCGGTGTCGGCTCCCAAATCGGCGGCCGTCATGCCTATAGGCGCAATGTCAAGCACCTCGATGTTCGCATCGGTTTTGATGAGGGCGACAACGCTGCCGGCCTCCTGCACACCCGTCACCTGGGGCAGGCCGAGCCGGTAAGCACCCCCGGCAGACGCAGCCAGTGGCCACAGGCAACGGAGTCGCACCGTGCCGCCGGCAGGTTCCCGGAATCGGACCAGATACCTTCCGGGACTCAAGGTCTCCCAGACCGCCACCTGTTCACCTGTGATCTCAGGGGTGGAGGCCGGGGGATCGGGCAGGACCAATTCCACGCTCTCAGCCGGACGGGACGGTATATCCAGGACCACATCGGCGTCGACCTCGACCCGGTCCCGCTGGATGAAGATGAAAGCTTTGATGAAAGTGTCGATCTTGAGTGGCGCCGGTCGGAACGATGCAGCCAGTGTCATGCGGCCCTTGCGGCCTTCAAAGACCATGCGGCCGGGTTCCTTGCCCGCCGCCATTTCCATGCCCGGGCTGGTGCATGTGTCCGACTCGAAATGCGGGGCATACTCGATCACGGCCCGGAGATCGACCTTGTCGAAGACCAGCTGGTCCCGGTCAAGGCTGATCGTCGGTGTGGAGCTGCCCGGTGCGACCAGGCGGCAATGGATACGGAACGGGCCGGTCATTTCGCCCCGGAAGCCGATCGTGAGACGGCTGGCGGTGACCTCCCAGCCGTCGACCAGCTCCCCTTCCACGCTGTCGGTCTCGAACCCGGAGGGCAGGGCCAAGGCCAGTGCGCGGATGGGTTTCTGGCTGACCGTGCCCTGGAGGTCGATATCGAGTGTTACCGCATCGGTGCGCACATTGAACGAGTAGGCGGCCGAGCCCTCAATGAAGGGCCGGCGGCGGTCGATGCGGACCACGACACGGCCGGCATGTTCACAGCGGAACCAAAGCCCGGGTACAGGAGCCTGGGGAGGAGCGTTGGCCGCCGCGGGGGCGATAAGAGGCTCGATGGCCTTGAATTCGATCAGGTCCAAGGGCGTGAAGGCGAACCCGTCGGGAAGGTCCAAGGCCACTGTTTCCACGAACCGGTTGGCGGGGGAGATGAACCCGGGCAGGTCGACAGTTTCATCACCTGTTGATTCGGTATGGAGATCGATGGCGAATTCGGCTTCTTCAACGGCGTGGGCGAACGAGATCTTCAGCCGTTCCCCCTCCATGGCCCAGCCGGTGACGCCCGTCCCGCGGATGCCCGTGCACAGGGCGCCCCCGCGGGGCAGGAGTTCCACTGCCGTCTGGGCTCCGCCGTCCACATGCAGCCGGTAATGGGCCGAACCCCGGAAGCCGCCGGCCACATAGGTCAGGCGGGTCAGCACTTCCCACTGTTCCCGGACGGGGTTGGCCGTGACGCCAAGGGTCAAAACGGCATCGGCGGCCGAATAAAAGAACACGGCGGTGTTGGCCGTGCGGGCGGAGGACCGTGAGACCCCCTCCCGTTCCAGATCGGTGACGGCCAGGTTGGGACGGCCGATGATGTTGATCGATCCCCGCTGGGAGAGCGCTCCCTCCACCCGGATGGGCCGGATGACGACCGGAGCCTCGCCGATCGGATGCACACCTTTGATGAGAATGAACGCCTCGCCTTCAAGGGGCACGGCCGGGGTGAGCACAAGGCGGCCGTCGGCAACCAGGGACTGGCAGTTGAACCCGGCCTTGATGGTCGAGGGGATGAGGTCGGCGGGCAGGTCGAGAATGAGTTCCCGCACCTGTTCGGCATGGATGGCCACCCGGATGGCCGACTTGCGGACAAAGGCGAAACGGTCATTGTCGCTGATGGAAAGGGTGATCCGCTCCTCGACCGTATACCGGACGGCCCGTTCTTCGGCCGGGGCATGAAGGATGAACGGGTAGATGCCGCCGCCGGCCGTATGCAGGGTCCAGGTCCTTGCTCCCGCAGGATCGGCAGTACCGGTGGTGACCGGCATGCCGTTGCCGGAAACAAGCGCCAGGTGCGCGGGCAGGTCGATGCGGATGGCGCCGATCACATGGTCGGGAACATAGAGGTTGAAATCATGTCCCTTGAGCGGCCCGTTCTCGCGACCCTCCACATGGACCGTGTAGCCGGCATCGAAGGTGCGGCGCCCCTTGAGGGCCACGCACAGGTGGTCCCCTTCGAAGAAGAGCGGGGCATCTTTGCCCCAGTTGGAGTCGACCAGCGCATGGGCTTTGAGCGCCAGGGGGAGTTTCACGGGCTCCGGGGAACGGATCTCCAGGCGGCCGGTGAAGGCGGCATCAAGGGTGCCATCCCCGCCGGTGAGCGTGACCGCAAGCTGATCGAACCAGCAGGCCGGTTCCGTTACGGGCGGTGGGGGCTCGATCGGCGCCGGCGCGGCGCCGTTGTACTCCTGTTGTATCTGTTCGGCCTGGGCCGGAAGCGCCTGAGTTTCGGGCCCGGGCGGTGGTCCATTCAAGGCCGGCGCCTGCGCTTCCTGTCCCCCGATGGTCATGACGAGCATGACCAGCATACATATCGATACATAAACGGATCGGCGGGGCACACCAGTTCCTTTCAATCACGGCCCGGACAAGTCGGCCGCATCGCTGACCAATGCCTCAAATTATATGATGTTAGACGCGCAAGTCACGAAAAAGTTTACGAAAATCGCGATTAAGGGTTCGTAAAGGAATTACATGGACCATTCGCGCACGGTGCCGTGGAGGTATTGAAATGCGATCCGGATATGGCCGTAGCATCGAGGGACCAACCGCAATGAACATCCCTCGCCACCAAGCACCGTGCGCCCGGAGGGGACATGATCTTCCGTCCGCATCCGGCGTTGCGCGTCGTCGCCATATCTTTCCATTGATATGCCTCCTCCGCGCGCCTTGGCTGCGGACGGAATCTCTATGTCGAATAGTCCATGTTATTTCTTTACGAACACTAAGTACACCGCCCCATAATTAAGGGGCCAGATCTCAATCATCATAATGACCCGATTCCGGAACGCTGGTTCAAGCCGGATCTTGTTTGGTAGGGGCACGGCATGCCGTGCCCAACCGTGCGCCTCGGAGCGCACACAGACAGCAGGGTG
>JBDREB010000068.1:0-3206 GCA_043820325.1 Planctomycetota bacterium
TACAAGGGCAGGTATTTGTCAATATAATTCCGCCATCTTTTTTGCAATCCGCTTGATTTCCAACGGCAAAAGGGGTACAATGCCGCGAGGTTTTTTTACCCGGTACCCCGCTCTTTTACTTCATTCGGCTAAAGTGTTACGCATTTGGCATTTAGCATTTTTTATGAATCCGGCTTTCCGACTTTCCGACCATTCCGACTTTCCGACCTCTGACAGCAGGCCGGCCTGCGGTCAGGACCCAAGCGCCGCCGTGACCGCCTCGCGGATATCGAGGTTGACCGGGCACTGGCGCACGCAGCGGCCGCAGCCGGTGCAGCCGCAGACATTGTCCGTTTTCGGCAGGTAGGCGAACTTGTGCAGGATGCGCTGGCGGATCCGTTCGGGCTGGCCGGCGCGGGGGTTGTGGCCGGAGCCGTGCAGGGTGAACCGTTCAAACTGGCAGGCGTCCCAGATGCGCAGGCGCGCGCCCTTGTCGCGGTGTTTTTCGTCCACGATGTCGAAGCAGTGGCAGACGGGGCAGACGAAGGTGCAGGTGCCGCAGCCGATGCATTTCTCGCCCACCGCGGCCCAGACGGGGTCGGCGAACCGGGCCTCCAGCCGCGCGGGGGCGTCGGCGGCGATCACCGGCCCCTTGACCGCGGGCGGAGCGGCCACGGCCCCTTTTTCCGGGGTCAGCGTGTCGCGGATCGCGGTCAGGAGGGTTTCACCTTTGGGGGTGCAGGCCTTGACCCGGTATCCGCCGGCCGCCAGGGGGGCCAGAAAGAGGTCGGCCCCCTTCTCCGAATGCGGGCACAGGCCGACGCTCGCGCAGAAACAGCAGGCGTCGGGCGCGGTGCAGCCGACGCTCACAATGGCGGTCTGTTCACGCCGCCGCATGAAGTAATGGTCAGCTTTGTCCTTGGCGAAGACACGGGTCACGGCCGCGATGCCGGCCGCATCGCAGGGCCGCACACCGAAGAGGACGGCCGGACCCGTGCCGCTGTCCTCCGGGGCGGTGACGAACGGGGCCCGGGCGCCCTCGCGCTGGAACCGGAAAAGCGTTTCGCCGGCCGGCAGAAAGAACGATTTGATGCTCATGCGGGTGTTCAGCACAGCGGGGTCATACGCCCGGCCGTCCCACGGTTCAAAAGCCCCCCCCCCTTCCCGGGGTACGGGCAGATGGAGGGCGGCCGTGGATGCCAGGCGTTCCAAAAGGCGCGGCAGGCTGGGGGTGGTGATGTCCATCGCGGGTTCCTTGTTCTTCAAGTTCGGCCGGTCATTGTGAAAGCCGGTTCAGTTCAAGCTCCCGACTGCGCAACCGCTTGTTTTCCGAATCGATCTTGCGATTTACGGAGTCAAGTTGTATTTTACACGAATCCCGTTCAGCTTCAAGCTTTTTCACGGATTCTTGCGCCTGTTTCCAGTCATCGTATTGCTCCTCGATGCCGATGCGGTAGGCCCGTTCATAACTGTCGCGCTGGGCGGCGAGCTGCTTGATCTGGGCGTCGAGGTTCAGAAGCCGGTCCGCCAGGCGTTTCTGGTTGCTTTCGAGATCGCCGAGCGTTTTACGCATGCCCGCGACCTGGCGGGTGAGGGACCGCTCCCGGGCGCTGGGTCCTCCCGTTTCCACGGCGTCCGCCGCTGGTGCGGACGCGGGTCGGCCGCCGCCGGTGGTGACCGCCGGCACGCCCAGTGCGGCCGCTTCCCGGCCGTCGACCGACGCCAACAGCTGTTCCAGGCCGGTCTCACCCCGGGCGACGGCGCCCTGCAGGCGGCTGCGGGCCGCGGCAAAATCACCTTCAGCCTCATACAGACCGGCCAGCGCGGCGACCGGCACCGGCATGCGGGCCGTCGTGCCGAGTTCCTCGATCTCGGCCGTCCGCAACCGGGCCACGGGCAGGGTGAACACCTGGCCGGCCAGGTCCATTTCGATCGCACCGCCGGCCACGGTGACGATCTTCCCTTTCATGCCGCCCAGGCGCACGCTGTTGCCGGCATTGGCCCGGACCAACCCTTCCAGATCGCGCCAGAGGCGTTGCAGCGCCGCCACCTTGACCAGCTCGGTCCTGATGACCGTCCCGACAATGCCACCCGCCTCCAAAGGCAGGTCCCGGCCCGGTTCGCTGTTCAGGCAGGCCACCATGCCGTCGAAATCCCGGTTGCGATATAACTCCTGCAGACGCCGCGTGAGTCCGGGGAACCCGGTCGCCAGCTGGTTGATGCCTCCCGTTGCCGCGGCGAAAACCGTCTCAAATGCGTCCACGCCGACAAAACCGCCGCAATGCTCAAGCGCCGCATCATAACGGCCGCGGAGGGTGTCGTCGGCCGCCTCACGCAGCAGGCCGGCCAGCCGCGCCCGGCAGGCCTCCAGGCCCAAGTCGAGGTTCAGGCCGGCCTCGGCCGCGATGATGCCGCCGATCTCACAACGGACCGTCACCGGATGAACGCCGGGGGCATTGAACCGAACGGTCTTTTCGGGATCCCCGGCCTCCTCCGGGCCCCCGATGGTCCATAACAGTTCCGTGGCCGCGCCCTCAAAGGGGCTGGTGACGCGGGCCTTGAGCCGGACCTCCAGCAGGGTGATCCCGGGTTCAGCCGTGAGTTCGATCCGCGTGGTTTTCCGCAGCAGGTTTTCCCGGCATTCCATGGCCTCGGCGGCCTGGACCGTGTTGGGGAACTGCAGGACGACCGCGCCATAGGCGGCCAGGGCGGCGGCCAGGGCGGGGTGCCCCCCCTCCGCCTCGCGGGCCGCGGCTGCCGCCAGGGCGGACTGCGCCAGTCGGGCCACGAACTCTTCCCGCCGCTGCCGCGCCTGGACCGCCCACGGGGTCCCGGCGAAATCGCGTTCCACCGCCGCGAACCGTTCCGCGGCGATGTCGCCGGCTTCCGGGTTGGCAGTGGCGAAGGTGACCGCGGCCTGGAAAGCTTCCCCGCCCGGGGCGGGCGCTTCCGGTCCCGCGGCCGGGCCCGGGGCGGGTCCGGCCGGCGCCGCCGCCTTGCCGCAGCCGGCCGCGGTCAGGGCCGTCCCCGCGGCCAGTACGACCCACAACCATTGTTTCCGTCCCATACCCGTCTCCTTAGTACAGCGCCCCATAATTAAGGGGCCAGATCTCAATCATCATAATGACCCGATTCCGGAACGCTGGTTCAAGCCGGATCTTGTTTGGTAGGGGCACGGCATGCCGTGCCCAACCGTGCGCCTCGGAGCGCACACAGACAGCAGGGTG
>JBDREB010000069.1:0-5110 GCA_043820325.1 Planctomycetota bacterium
ACTTTCCGGGCATGGGAAGTTCGGCGTTATTGAAGAATTTGTAACACTTTACCCGAGTGAAACGATCATCGGAGATCTGGATTGCCCGATTCCCCCGGTCAAGCCGGAGGACAGGCTTGTCGGGCAATGACAGCGCAAGAATAAGCCTGATGCAAATTATCCATCTTCATCCGTCATCCCACGGCGAGCCTGTCCTCCGGCTTGACCGGGGGAACCGGGGGAACCAGTCCTTTCATTCCGCTAAAGTGTAACAAGAATTTGAATATTTGTTCCGCGTCAGTCCCAACGGAGCGGGTTGTTCCGGTGAACTGCTCCGGCGGCCACTGAATGAACTGGCCCTGCAACTCGACCGCGAGCGCCGGGAATCGGGCCGGGAACAGACCGATGCGGCGGCAGTTTGCAGGGCGATCATGCTCAAGTGCGGGCCCGCCCGGGATGCCGCCCGTATCCAATTGACGGCGTACATCATGGGGACCCATCACCAAATGGCGGGGGCCCCGATAAAGGCGGCCGGGTATTACCTCCGCTCCATCAGGCTGAATATGCGGGGATTGAAGGCGATCCGGCGGTTTTTAAAATGCTTTCCCCGTTCCGGTTGTTGGCGGATGCCCCGGCGCTCCTGTTTGAAGATCTATCCCCGGATGTCTTTGCGCGCCAGACGGCGTGGACCAAACCCTGGTTTGAGCGGATGGGTCTGCCTGGATATCCATACCAGCAGGTGGGCGGCAAAACGCAAGGGTGACCGGTTCCGTCAATCGCAGCCGCGCCATGGCGCAAACAGGCCGCGTATCACGGATAAAATGCCCCTTGCTTCCCCGCCGTCCGTAGATATAATGGGTGGACCATTTTAAAGGGAACACCATGAAGCTTGCCATCAACACGGGCGGCGGTGATGCGCCGGGCCTCAATGCCGTGATCCGCGCGGCCACCTATTCGGCCCGGCTGCTCGGTTGGGAAGTGTGGGGCATCCGCCAGGGGTATCGGGGATTGCTGGACATGGACCCCAAGGAGGGCCTGATACCCCTGACGCGTACCACGGTGCGTGGGATCACCAACCTCGGCGGCACGATCCTGGGTACGGTGAACAAGGGCAATCCCTTCGAGTATCCGGTGAAACAGGCCGACGGCTCGGTCAAGGCCGTGGACCGGTCGGACGAACTCATCGCCAAGTTCAAGGCGCAGGGGTTCGATGCGCTCATGGCGATCGGCGGCGACGGGTCGCTGCGTATCGCCTACCAGCTGTCACAGAAGGGACTGCCCGTGGTGGGCGTGCCCAAAACGATCGACAATGACCTGGCCGAGACCGTGGTCACTTTCGGGTTCGACACGGCCGTCTCCATCGCCACGGACGCCATTGACCGGCTCCACACCACGGCCGAAGCGCACGAGCGCGTGATGGTGGTGGAGGTCATGGGACGGTATGCGGGCTGGATCGCTCTCAATTCCGGCGTGTCGGCCACGGCCGATGTGATCCTGATCCCCGAGATCCCGTTCGATATGGACAAAGTTTGCGACAAGATCTACGAACGCGAGGCCGCCGGACGGCATTTCACCATCGTGGTCGCGGCCGAGGGCGCCAAGCCCAAGGGCGGCGACATGCTCACCAAGGGTGCCAAGGAGATCGGCCGCGAGGTGCGCCTGGGCGGCATCGCCGAATGGGTGGCGCAGGAGGCGAGCAATCGCACGGGCAAGGAGTCCCGGTCCATGGTGCTGGGCCACCTTCAGCGCGGCGGCGGGCCCACCACCTTCGACCGCCTGCTGGCGCTCCGTTTCGGCGCGGCGGCCATCCGCTGCCTGGCCACGGGCGAACGCGGCGTGATGGTCTCCCTGGCGCCGCCCACGGTGCGCACGGTCCCGCTGGAGAAGGTGATCGGCCGCATGAAGGGGGTCGACCTCGACTGCGATACCATGATCACCGCGCGGAGCCTGGGGATCTGTTTCGGGGATTGACAAGCGTTCAGCGTTGGGCGTTGAGCGCAGACGGTTTTAACATCAGGAACGGGGCTACGGTAACGATGCCCGTATCGGCAAGGGCAACGGTTACGGCTTGGGAACATGAACAACCCGGGCCCTTCATAGTACCCGTGCCGTAACCGACGCGGGTTTTACAATCCCAGCCGCTAAACTTTTTATGCGTTTTCACTTGCAAATCACGCGCCGGCGGTACAATATGCGCTCTTTCGTTCTTTCAAAGGCAGTGTTGTCATTGACCAGTCGGTTTTTGGGTAAAGGACAGCGGTCTATTTACGCGTGTTCCCGAAGCAGCGCCTACCGCATTATCCGATCCGTGATCATCGGATTGCTCCGGCTGTACTACGGCCTGACCGCCCGGGGGATAGAAAACCTTCCCGCCGGGGGCGGATACATTCTCGCTGTAAACCACCAGAGTTTTCTGGATCCCTTCATTGTCGGTGCGGCTTGTCCCCATACCATCAATTTCATGGCGCGGCATACGCTGTGGAATAGCGCGTTCTTCCGCTTCGGTGACTGGTTGCTGCGCGTGTCGATCCCGCTCAGGCGCGGTACGGCCGACCGGACGGCGTTGCGTGAAGCCATGTGCCGCTTGGAGCAGGGCCGGGTGATCCTGATGTTCCCCGAGGCCACCCGTACCGTAACCGGCGCTCTGGGCCCGGTGAAGAAAGGGCCCGCGTTCCTGGCCGAACGGTGTGGCGCCCCGGTGGTGCCGGTCATCATCAAGGGCGCGTTTGCGATCTGGCCCAAGGGCCGGTCGCGGCCTTCCCTCGCCCCCCGGCCCTTCAACCGGCTGGCCGTGCGCTTCGGTGAGCCGATCTACCCGGCCGACTACGCGCACCTTGCATCGCATGAACGGCTGGAGGCGATGACCCGCATGCTGGATTTCCGCATGCACGAACTGTTCAATGACGATCGTTGATGGAATTAGACGGCTCCCGCCAGGGAGCCGGGCCGCGTGGCCCGGCGGCGGGGCCTTGATCCAGCCCGAGTCGGGGGCCATGGTTGCCCCGGGGCGCATTCGATAGAGGGAATGGAAAACCATGACGAACTTTTTCGATCAATTCAAATTGAGTACCGCGGAAACGCAGGCGGAGGTCGATGCCTCGATGGCCGATCTCTCCGACGCCGAGGTCGAACTCGCGTACGAAAAGGAACTCGAAGCGTTCCGGGTCGGCAACATCGTGCAGGGCGAGATCGTCGGCATCTTTGACGATGAGGTCGCGGTCAACATCGGCTACAAATCCGAGGGCTTCGTGCCCGCGGGCGAATTCGACAACCCGCTCGATCGCGAAGTGGGCCGCAAAGTCCATGTCTTCATCGTGATGATGGAAGGCCCCAACGGGATGGTGATCCTGTCCAAGAAGAAGGCCGACCTGGCCTTCGGCTGGCGGAACATCCTGGACAAGCACAAGGTCGGCGATGTCACCAGCGGCAAGGCCATCCGCAAGATCAAGGGCGGCCTGCTGGTGGATATCGGCGTGCCGGTGTTCATGCCCGCGTCGCAGATCGACATCCGCCGCCGGCCCGACATCGCCTCCTACATCGGCGAGGACCTGGAGTGCAAGATCATCAAGATCGACGAGGAACAGAAGAACATCGTCGTCTCCCGGCGCCGGCTGATCGAAGAGCGCCGTGAAACCGCCAAACAGACCCTGCTCGCCACCCTGGAGAAGGGCCAGATGCGCAAGGGCGTGGTGAAGAACATCACCGACTTCGGCGCTTTCATCGACCTGGGCGGCATCGACGGTCTCCTGCATATCACCGACATGTCCTGGAGCCGTGTCAGCCATCCGTCCGAGATCGTGGCGCTGGACGAGGAGGTCGAGGTCATGATCCTCGACTTCGACAAGGTCCGCGAGCGCATCTCCCTGGGCCTCAAACAGAAGAGCCCGAACCCCTGGCGCGGCATCACCGACAAGTACGCGCCCAGCGCGACCGTCCCCGGCGAGGTCGTGAACATCCTGCCCTACGGCGCCTTCGTCAAGATCGAGGACGGCGTGGAGGGACTGGTGCACATTTCCGAGATGTCCTGGACCAAGCGCATCAAGCATCCGTCCGAAGTCGTCAACATCGGCGACAAGGTCACCGTGATGGTCCTGAACATCGACGAGGAAAAGCAGGAGATCTCCCTCGGCATGAAGCAGACCGAGAAGAACCCCTGGGAAATGGTCCGCGACAAGTTCCCCATCGGCGCCATCCTCAAGGGCAAGGTCCGCAACCTGACTTCCTACGGCGCCTTCGTGGAAATTGATGAAGGCGTGGACGGCCTGCTGCATGTCTCCGACATGTCCTGGACGAAGAAGATCACCCATCCCAAGGAAATGCTCCACAAGGGCGACGAGGTCAATGTGAAGGTGCTGGCCGTCGACCAGGACAAGAAACGGGTCTCCCTGGGCATGAAGCAGCTTGAGATCAACCCGTGGGATACGATCATTCCCGAAAAGTACCGTCAGGGGTTGATCGTGGAAGGGGTCATTTCGAAACTGACCAGTTTCGGCGCCTTCGTGGAACTGGAGCGGGACCTGGAAGGGCTGTTGCACATCAGCGAACTGGCGGAACGCAAGGTCGCCGGCATCGAGGATGTCCTGAAGATCGGCGACAAGGTCTATGTGAAGATCCTGGAGCTGGACAAGGATGAGAAAAAACTGCGGCTCTCCCTGCGCAACATCCCGAACCCCGAGATCGAAGAGCGCATCAGCAAGCTGAACGAGGCGGGCGAATCGCCCGAACGCGCGGCCAAAGCCGAGAAGGGCGAGGCGCCCCCGGCCGAAGCCGCTCCGGCGGCCGAAAAGCCGGTCGAACCTCCGACCGCGTAACGATCCCTCACACCCCCGCACAGGCGGCCGCGCCGGGCAACCGGCCGGCCGCCTGTTTCTTTTTCCGGAAAATGCCGGCCACGGATGGGGTCGAAGGTTCGGAAAGGGCAGATTTCCTGATCCCGGCGGAAAATGCTTTGGCACTTTTTGGCGTCAGCCAGGCGCGTGAATCAACCATAGGCCGGTTTGGGTGGTTACCGTAGGGGCGGGTTTCAAACCCGCCCTTTATTGCCGTTTCGCGATTAGACGGGAGGGCGGGTTTCAAACCCGCCCCTACACGGTTGACATCCGGATGTTCCCCGTACAATCACCTGTGGGTC
>JBDREB010000070.1:0-4580 GCA_043820325.1 Planctomycetota bacterium
AAGGCAATTGGCGCCTTGCTGCTCGAACCGAACGAATTATCTTTCCACCATCCCGAGACCGGAATGCGGATGATTTACACTCTTGCCTGATGTGAAAATGCGCCAACCCATTTTCCGCCCGGATCAGGAAATCTGAGGTTATTTATTTACGGGCACTTACCACCCAAACCGGCCTATGGTTGATTCACGCGCCTAGCTGACGCCAAAAAGTGCCAAAGCATTTTCCGCCGGGATCAGGAAATCTGTATTTAAGTGACCAAGGCATTGCCTCCGCCCTTTGTGTGCTTTGTGAACTTTGTGGCAGAGCCCCTCTTGTCTTAACCCTGACCGTCCCCCCCGCTGTGTTCTCTGTGCCCTCTGTGGCGAAGTTCTCATCCGCTCAGGCGTTCGGTGCGGCGGCGGTCGCCTTCGGAGAGGCGGTCGAACCAGGCGAAGGCCTCGGGGTAGAGGATCTCGTGCGCGCCGTCGAAGATGTCGTAGTAGAAGCGCATGGGTTTATGCGCCTCAACGGCCTCGACGAGCTTGACGGTGTGGCTGTGGGGCACGCTGGTGTCGAACCGGCCGTGATGGACCGAGACGCAGGCCTTGGCGATGCGGGCGGCATGATTGAGGGGCGAACGATCTTTGTATTCGCGATCCACGGCCGACGAGGCGCGGGGCGCGCCGCCGCAACAGGCGCGGATGTGGGGGGCGTAGCCTTCGTTCTGGCCGTGCCAGGCGGCCAGGTCGGTGACGGGCACCCAGGCGCTCACGCCGCGCCAGCGGTCGGGCGCGGCCGCGGCTAAAAGGAGGGCCATGTGCCCGCCGCCGCTGCCGCCGATGAGGAAGAGCCGCTGTTTGTCGATGGGGCGCGCGGTGATGACATGGTCCATGGCATCGAGCACATCCTGGCGCGCGAGGGTCGAGCCGCCCGCCTGCGCCGCCCGGGGGTTGGCGGCCAGGTTGGGGCCGCGGAATTCGGGCAGGAGCAGGGCCCAGCCGCGCTTGCGGCATTCAGGCAGGAGCGATTCGACCAGGTTGAAACGGTCACAGCTCCAGGTATGCAGGCCCACCACCAGGGGCGCGTGGGCGCGGTCGACGGGGAAAAAAAAGAAGGACGGCTCGGATGAACCGTCCCTCGAAGAAATCACATGGATCTCCTCCATGTCGGCGATCGTCATGCGCGCTCCCTTTCCGGGGCCGTTGCCGGCCGCGGACCGGTTACTTCACGAACAGGTTGTTGACGACGATCTCCACCGGCTGTTCGCCGTTGTAGACAAGGACATACAGTTCGCTGACCGTTCCCGGATCGGCCAGGGCGGCGGTATATTCCCACCCCGAGGCTTCGCTCTTGAACTGGGCGGCGGCCAGGGCCACGGTCAGGTTGCGGCTCCAGCCGAAGGGGACTTCCATGGGCTGGGATTCGTAATAGACCTTGCCTTCGCCGGTGACAACGGCCAGGGCCACCACGGTCGAAGCCTGGGACGGATTGAATACATCCATCGTCAGGGCGGCATTGGTGGAGAGGTCCAGACCGGTAGCCACGCGGACCGCGGACTTTTCCGCGGCGCCGCTTTCGGCCTTGATGCGCAGGCGCAGGTCGCCGGAAATTTTTTCGACCGTCACGGTGCCCGGGTTGCTCCAGTCGGCCGCGTTCCAGCCGGGAAGGGACTCGATCCCCTCCTCAACGCCGGAAACGAGCTCCTGGTCAAACGCCTGGGGCAGGGCGGCGGGGGCCGTCTTGGCCAGTTGAGCCTTGGCGATGGTCAGGTCACCATCTTCAGTGCGGATGGTGATATCTTTCTTGTTGTCCGCCACGACCAGCCCCTGCAGGGTCACGCCGCTTGTGAGCGTGAATGAGCAGAACTTCGTGGTGACCGGGGCCGTTTCCTCTGCCGGAGCGACGACCGCGGTGGGCGCCACCGGCTGTACGGGCGCGGGCGTGGGACCGCCGCAACCCGCCATCACGGCGGCAACGAATGCGATGATCAAAAGACGCGCGGCCATGCGTTACTCCTTCGAAAGGGATTCGAGATGTTTCTGAGCATCCGCAACCCCCGCTTCGGAGGGACCGGCGGCCAGGTAGGCCTCCCATGTAGTCACAGCTTCGGCCTTGTTGCCGGCGGCTTCATAGCACAGCGCCACGCCCTTGAGGGCTTCGATCGCACCCGGGTCGGCGGCCAGGGCGGCATTGAATTCCGCCACGGCGTCGGGGGCCCGGTCGCTGGCGAGCAGGACATTGCCGCGCCACAGGGCGCGCTGGGCGGTGATGCTGTTCAGCTTGGCCTGGAGGGCGGCGGCTTCATCCGCGTTCTTCTGGGCCTGGGCCTGGGATTCAGCCAATGCTGCGGTGCCGGCCGCGATCTGGGCCTGGGCGGCTTCAGCGGCGGCGGCCAGCTGGGCGGCCTTCGCGTTTGACTTCTCGACAGCCTTGGCAGCCTCATCGGCCTTCGCCTTGGCGGCCGCGACCTGGTCCTTCAGACCTTTGATCTCCGCATCCTTGGCCGCGACAGCGGCATCGCCGGCCTTCTTGGCGGTTTCCATGTCAGCCTTGAGCTTGGTGACTTCCTTGGCGGAAGCATCGGCCTTGCCGTTGGCACCGGTCAGTTCCGTGCCCAGGGCGGCGATCTTCGTGCCCTTGACGGCACCGTCGGCCTTGGCGGCATCGAGATCGGTCGTGAGCTGGGCCACCTCGGCCTTGGCAGTCTTGAGGTCGCTATCCAGCGTGGCATTGGTCGTCAACGCCGCGGACTTGGCCGACGATGTGGTGCCAACCACAATGAACAATATGATCACCAGAACAACCAAAATTCCCACTGCCGCTTTCATCGACACCTCCTTATTACCAGAGATACAAAAATATGTGCCACAACAGATACACCAACCGGAAAATACAAAAATAAAATTATAGCAGACACGGGTCGGAAGTCAAGTGAAATCACCCCGCGTATGTGCGTGAATGGAACAGGCCGCCCGGCCGCACCGGCGGTCATGACCGGGTCATTCGGACCCAAGTGGCGGAAGGTCAGGGTATTGTGCCGGTTCGACCACCTCGGCCCGATCCCGTTCGGCGCGCGCATCGGAAGCCAGGCGCGAAACGGGATGAGCTTCCAGGTCGGTGTCTGGGTAGGGGGCGCACAGGCCGCTGATCTCTGTTTCGGGCAGCCGCAGGTCGAGCCAGGCCGCTTCGGCCGCCCGGGGAAGGATGACGGGCATGCGCTTCTTGGTGTTATGCACCGCAGCCATGAGCGGGTTGGCCTCGGTGGTGACGACCGTAAAGGTACAGAGCTCCCCGCCTGTTTCGGGAACGGCCCATGTATCCCACAGACCGGCCAGGGCGAACGGGGCGCCATCGGTACGGTGCACGAAATAGGGGTATTTGCGGCCATTGGCCGAACGCCACTCGAAAAAACCGTCGACCGGCACCAGGCACCGCCGCTTGCGGGCCGGGGCGCGGAATGATGGTTTGTCGAGGATCGTCTCTCCCCGGGCATTGAAGGTCCGGCCGCTGATCGTTGCGGCCGCCGCCGCATCCTTCGTCCAGGACGGCACCAGCCCCCAACGGGCCCGGCCGATCACCGCCGGCGCCGTGTTCAGGATCACCGGGTGTTCGGGGCGGGTGAAGGCCGAGACGAACCAGGCCGGCCGGAACGCGCCAGGATCGGCGAAATAGGCCCGGAAGAACGATTCGAGCAGCTCCCGGTTCTTGGCGATCGATATAACACACGCGGCGGACCTTTCCAGACCCCCGTTACTCTATCCATATCCTCCGCCTTGTCAAGGGTGATCCCGAAGCAAAAGGGACCCGCCCATCGTACGACACTCCCCATCCGGGTACACCCCCGCTGATGCTTTTACGACGATCATAACACTTTAGCGGAATGAAAGGCCTGGATCCCCCGGTCAAGCCGGGGGATGACGGATGCTACAGGACGGCCCATAAGCACTTCCCCTTGTCTCTGTCATTGCCCGACTTGATCGGGCAATCCAGGTCTCATATGATCGTTTCATCCGGGTAAACTGTTACCGACGATCTTATTTTTGCCGGGGCACCGATGCGTCAGCCGGTGTTGGAACCGGCCTGCGTGTCGCCATTGAGCCCCAGCGCCTCACGACTGCACGCGGTCCAAAGCCCCTGACCGAGGTCCCGGAGCCACTTCGCCGCATGGCGCTTGCGCCGGGCGCCCCTGTATCCGGGATTCAGCCATTCGTCATAGAACTTCCGCACATACTCCGACCGGCCCACCACCTTGCCCAGGATGTACTCCCGGACCTTCTCGCCAAGACTTCCGGCCTTGATCTCGATCCCCGTTTCTTTCAACTCTTTCCGCATCGCCTCGGTTATGACCAGCCCATTGGTTTTGCCCTTGTGCGGCCGGCCGCCGCTGGCATAGACAAGGGCTGTATAGGTCTGGAGCAGGCCGTTAAGGTCGCTCTTATCCGCGCCTATCCCTTCGGCGATGAGGCTTTGATCGATCAGCCCGTCCTTAGGCGGCGTTAATATATTAAGGTAGCAAGTCAGTCTTGCAATTTGGGCGGATGATATAATTCCAATCACCATGAAACGAGTTGCGATCCAAATGAACATCACGCATTTCTTC
>JBDREB010000071.1:0-10983 GCA_043820325.1 Planctomycetota bacterium
GGCAATTGGCGCCTTGCTACTCGAACTGAACGAATTATCTTTCCACCATCCCGAGACCGGAATGCGGATGATTTACACTCTTGCCTGACATGAAAATGCGCCAACCCATTTTCCGCCCGGATCAGGAAATCTGCAGTTGGGAAAAATCTTTGGGGTGTCGGATGCCGGGAGCTGGTCTAAACCAGCAGCAATCGGGTTTCGGAATTCAAAAGTGGATGTAGTGTAGACCAACCTGGTTGCCAAGCGCCAAAAACATGTCATACTAAAGGCATGTACATACGACCCGGCTACCGAAAGAAAGGCGGCAAGCGCCACGCCTACTGGTATCTGGTGGAATCATATCGGACCGAGCGCGGCCCGCGGCAGCGGACCGTGGCGTATCTGGGCGACCTGGACGAGGCGGGCCGCCTAGGGGTCAAAGCCACGGCCGCGGGGTCGGAGACCGGCGCAGCGGGACTATTCGAAAGCACCCTGCCGCGCTTTGTGGAAGTGGAGCACGGCTTGGTGCGGGTGGAAAACATCCGTGACTTCGGCGGCTACTGGCTGGGCCTGGAGCTGATGCGGCGGCTGGGGCTGGACGGATTCCTGCGCCAGGTCCTGCCTGCCGGCCGGGAGACGATTGACTGGGACGCCATGGCCAAGCTCTTGGTCCTGTGCCGGCTGCTCGATCCGTCGAGCGAGCTTTATATCGCCGAGCATCTGTATGAAAGAAGCGGCCTGGAATACCTGTTGGGGGTACCTGCATCGGCGGTGGACGACAATCGGCTCTACCGTGCCCTGGACCAATTACTGCCGCATAAAGCGGCGATCGAGATCCATCTCAAGACCAGATTGGGGACCCTGTTTGACCTGCACTACGACCTGGTGTTGTATGATATCACCTCGACCTATTTCGAGGGCAAGGCGGAAGGCAACAGCCAGGCCCGGCGCGGATACTCACGGGGCCACCGGCCCGACTGCAAGCAGGTGTGCATCGCCCTATCGGTGACGCGGGAAGGCTTTCCCCTGGGCTATGGCGATTACCATAGGGTTCATGTCCCTGCCTCAGGCCGGGTTATCGGCCATCACTTGATTGGTGGCCGGCTCCTGCCTGTGACCGTGGAATCCTACCGTGTGTTCGGGCCTGTGCTTGCGCGCAACCGGCGCCGCGTGACCATCATACAGGCGCAGTGGGGTATCTACGCACTGGTCATGGTCGGAGCCTTCAACGTGGGCAAAATGCCGGTAAACTACTCTCCGCCGCCCGTATCTATCCGCGTCATGCCAGTGGAGTGCGAACCTGCCTTTGACGCAGGCGACGAGCTTGGCAGGTTCGAGCTTGGTTCCACTGTGGTGCTTCTCTTCCCGGCCGGCTGCGTGCGATTGGAAATACCGGCCGACGGCCGCGTGCGCGTGGGGCTGCGGATCGGGACAGTCATAAACACCGAAAGCAAATAATACAGCCACAGATGGATCAAGAGTCACAGGTCAATCCCGGACATGCGACCTGCGGCTTGCGAATCCGGCATATTTGCCACAGGGCAGGGGCACATCACATCACATAAAGAATGATTGCTCGCGATGAGTTTCGCCTGCAGCAAAAGAGCCTGTTGCACAAACCCAAGCGGTTGTACAACAGGCTCTAAACAAGCGGAATCGAAATAAAAGACGCTGGTCTCGATCCAAATCCTGTTTTCAGTACTATTGAGGCGTCCTACCGGATCATGCTAATGCTTTTTTCGCATTATGCAGCCGCCGGTTTTATGCGGCTGACCTGGGCTTCCGTCAACCGTACAGTCAGTCATGCGCCCTATCAGAGCTGCGCATTCAGTGTCAGGGAACTGCCTTGCTATGGCATCCAGGTCCTTCTTGATCTTGGTTACAGCGCCGGACGATTTTTTCATGGCAGTCTGCAACATCTTAAGCGCGACCAGGTTATTTGCTACGATCGCTTGCTTCCTCATCTGGTTGAGCGTTTCATTGACGCTCTTTGCGTCCTCGGCCTTGGAGAAGCAGGCCAGATAGCTTTCGCCGACCTTGTACGCATCCCAGGCCTTTCCTTCGGTTGTGACCAGCGCGTCGAACTGGGCCTTCTTCCAAGTGCACAGTTTCTCAATGCGCTCCAGAAGCGTGGCTGCGGTCGCTGCTTCATTTCCGATCTTCAGTGCGTTCTTCAGGCAGTCCTTCGCGTTGGACAGGTTGCCGTCCTTGATTGAAGCGATTGCCTTTGGGAGCATTACCGCCTTGTCCGGGACAGTGATCCCGGCCACCAGTCCAGTGCCAGAATGCTTTCCGATGGCCTCCAGCATCGCATTGCAACTAGAATCGCCATTGGTCAAGTTACCGCCGCGCCACAGCGTGTCCCCTTCCGGGCCCAGGATCACAATTGCGCAATTGTTAATTGGGCCGCCCAGAAGTTTATTGGTGGTATTGCCTGCATCCAGGCCAATGGATATGTCGTTGCCCCACAGCCTGCACGCAAAGGATTTGAAATTGGAGGGGTTCTTGAAAACACCAATGGGCAAAAGCCGGATGGAATTATTGTCCGTATATTCCTTGATCTTTTGAGCTGCACCGGCCCAGAATGGGCCCTGGCAGCTGGTAGCATCGTCGAAAAACACCACAACCGACAGTTGTCCTTTCAAGTTTTCAAGGCTGACCGGCGTGCCCTGCCATTGTGTTACAGCCAGCACCGGCTGTACAACCGGCTGGCCGGCCTGGGCCTGGACTGCGTCCTGTGGTTCCAAGGCCCAAACAGTTCCCAAAACTAAAAGACCAATGACCGCAGCCACCATGACCAGATTCTTTGCCATGTGTTTCATCCTTCCAATAGATTATATATGGAATTACGTGTTTTCTGTTTCCATGCCAAATGGACGATGGTTTTCGCATGCGGAGGATCCATGCAAGAAGTGGAATGCACCTCGTTTATTGCGGGAAACCTGCCCTTGCATGTACTCCAGCGACAGCAACCGCACTGCTTTGATCCAATCTGCAATGCGATTGTCTATAATCGCCCGATGCTGCGCAGTCAAGGCGGATGCTTCAGCTGCGCTTATTTCATGTTCGCTCACATATTTCATTTATACTTGTACTTGTACAATGATCCGGATGTTCATTTGTTTTCTATTGATTTCCCCCAAGCCGCAGTTATAATGCCATGGGTATATTGAAGGGGACCTGCATGAACCACACAATTTCCTGCCGTGTCAAGGACCGTCCGGGCGTGCTCGCGCATATCACCAACCGAAGTGCCAACCGGCAACCATGGGAATGTTTTACAATAGTATGACTCACGGATGTTTGTTTGGCAACTTCCCCGGGTGTTTGTCGGGGAACTATTTGCTGCGGATGGTTCCCTTCCGGCCCAGCCATTGGATGGCGGCCCGGTATTCGCCGGAAATGCTTATTGACTTAATCGGGTATAATTGGGGTCATGGCCAAGCAATACGAGGCACGCGGGCTTTTAGATTTCCAGAGGGCTTTCGCGGGCGAGGAAGCGTGTTGGGACCACCTCAACAGGATCAGGTGGCCAGACGGCTTCGTATGCCCCCGGTGTGGTCATGACAAGGCCTGGTTCATTCGGACCCGGAAGGTCATGGACTCGAAGACCAGTGTCACGGCCGGCACCATCTTCCATAAGACGCGGACACCGCTTCTCAAGTGGTACTGGCTCCTCTATCGCATGGCCACTAACAAGGTGGGCACTTCGGTGGCGGAAATGCAGCGGCTTTTGGACATCCGCGACTACAAGACGGCGTGGCTGATGGCTCACAAGGTCCGTAAGGCGATGTCTGACCGAGACGCACATTACACGCCGGCTGGTCTTGTTGAGCTGGATGAATCGTTCTTCGGGCCTGCGGGACAGACGCCTGGACGGGGAAGTGAGTGCAAGAGTACGGTTCTGTGCGCCGTTTCTCTCTACTTGGATGCCAAGGGGAGACAAAGACCGGGGTTCGCCCATCTACAGGTAGTGAAAGACGCATCAGCCAAGAGCATCGAAGGGTTTCTGGATAGACTTGGTTGTGGAGCTGGAACTGCGGAGGGTCGGCAGCTCTTGGAGACGATTCGTACCGACGGATGGAGGTCCTACGAGAAGGCGGCCCGAAAAAAGAACCTCGCCCACTGCCGGGTGGTGCTACGGCAACCCTCGGACACAGGGCGACTCCTGTCTTGGGTCCATCGCGTGATCTCCAACGCCAAAGCGGTTCTCCGCGGCACACACCGCGGTGTATCGGAGAAGCATTTGCAGGCGTACCTTGGCGAGGTGTGTTACCGTTTCAACCGCCGTTTCTGGGGAAAGGAACTTTTTGACCGACTCATACGGGCCTGCGCCTCGACGGGCACTGTTACATATAGCCAGTTACTAGGCCGGAAGGCGCCAGTTATGAGCTAAATCAATAAGCATTTCGCCGAATACTTTGTATTCCACCGGACCGGTCAAGGCGTATGTGCCGATGAGCCGGGCCGAGCCGTCATCTACAGCTCTGGATACGACCACGGCCAGTTTGCCGGGACCGTGCTTGCGGCGGATGCCGGCACTGCTACGATTGAGCTGCCGGGCTTCTTCGGGGCCGACCTGGACATGCCCGGACCGGACATCCCAGAGAGCGTTCAAGCCCGGCTGATAGTCGGGATGCCCCATGACTTCTTTGAATGCACGACCGATCCCCGCGGGGGTCAAGGCACCATCAACGGCATGGATGATCAGATTGCGTCGTGTGTCAATGGTTGTCATGACCGGCATAGGTCTCTCTCCCAAGGAATATGTTCAGCCATCGTTTCCAACGGCCAACCGCTGATTTCCGGATCCCATTATAACAGTTGCATCCCTGGTGTCAACATGCTTTCAATGGAAGGTTGGGGTGATCGACATGGCAGGCATGGTTCAAGCTGGGTAAATGAGTATGGTTTATGCTTGAATCGATCGTTGCTGACCGATTGGGGAAAGAGGTACGCGCAAGGCCCCGCTTTCCTAAGTGTTATTCCCTTGGGACTCCAAATACGACCATGTCAAAACTGTGTCAATTTTTTGGGCAATTTTGGGCTTTTTACGGGTAAAAACCGGAATTTTCATGTGCCCGAGCTTCTGGGACGGCAGATAAAATCCGGCTGATGGACACCTTGTCGGTAGCGTCATAAATCATTCAGTATCAATGAGAAGGCCGCCCGGTGCAGTCCCGGGCGGCCTCCCTTTTTCATGGTCGGGGCGAGTGGACTTGAACCACCGACCTCTTGCACCCCATGCAAGCGCGCTAGCCAAGCTGCGCCACGCCCCGATCAGTTCACGGTTTTTTGGTCTCTTCGCGGGTGTTGCGATTGAAGGACTGGGAGTTGATCAGGTAGCCGCCTTCGACCATGCCGCCCTTGATGAATGAATCGATATTAAGCAGCCCCTCGAATTCCTTGAACGGCGGGATGTCCTCCGCCTTGAGTTCCAGGTCCAGTTCGCTGTTAACCTCATCGACCAGCTGTTTCATGAGCGTATCATACAGTTTGGCCAGCTGGGATTCATTCCCCCGGGCCCGGTACATGGACATGATCGACCCGGCCGGCGGCATGGTTTTGAGCTGGCTGATGCCGTCCCGGACCGTGTCGGACAGTTTGTGGGATTCGGAAGCGGCGCGCCGGACCTGGTTGCGCAGTTCCTCGGCATCGAAAACGATGACCAGGCGCTTGTTGATCAGGCCGAAGGCCGGCTGGGCACCGCCCGTGGGCATGCCGACCACATAGAGCTTTTCGCCCATGAACTCCTCCGGGGCGACGAACGGTCCCATCTGCGACAGCATGGTCTCGAGCAGTTTGGGCATTACGGTGGCATCGGTCATGTCGAGCATGATCGCGACCACATTGGTCTTGGGTTCCGGTTCTTCCGTCTCGTCCCCGGCTGCGCCTACGGCCGCCGGCGCGGGCGCGGCGACCGGTTCCGGTGGGCAGGTGTAGAAGGCCACGGAACCCGTGAAGGACCCGATCAGGGCCTCCACCCCGAAGCCCAGGGCCTGCTGCATCTGTTCCTGGTTCTTGGCGAACTGCTCCGGGAATCCGGGCTCGATCTCCGTGATGAGCTTGATGACCGCCAGATAGATCTCCTTCAGGTCGCCTTTCCAGGCGCCCAGGGCCACTGCGTCGGGGTGGATCACCGCGGGAACATCGGGCGTCCCCCGGTCCTTGAGCATGGCCTTCAGAATGCCCCGATCCCCGGCCGGCCAGGCCAGGTAGATGGCCTCATCAAGACGGTCGGCCTGGAACGACAGGGCCAGGCCCACGGCGGCCAGGTCGGAAAAACCATAGGAATGGATCGCCGTGACCACCCGTTGGAGATCGGCTTCGCTGGGCGCATCCAACATGTCGGGGGGCATCTTCTTGAGCCAATCCACCAGGCAGGCGGTGTTGACATAAAGCTTCATCGGCGCCCCGGCCCCGTTGACGCGGGCCATGACCGCCTGGTAATCGGCCTGCGCCGCCAGTCCGGCCGGTTCCTTGGCCCCGCAATTGACAAAGAACGCCTCGGCCATTGCGGGACAGTTGGTGACGGTCAGAAAGCCCTTGTGCACCCCGATCACCAACGGATTGTCATTGAGCCGCGCCGCGGCTTTTTCCTGTTCCTTGAGTGCGTCCGCGGCGTACTGGGCGCGCGCTTCATCGCCTTCGATCCAGTCGGGGACCGCGGCATCGGTCGCCACCGGGTGAAAGACCACGCGGTGGAACTTGGCCCCATCGACCGGGACGGTGTCGATGATCGCTTTGGCCTGGGTGGCGGCCAGCCGCTCGATCAGCACATCCACGATATGCCCGATCTTTTCCGCGTTGCCGCCGGCCTGGAGAACGAGCATGCCAGCCGGGATGTTCTCTACCCTGGTATAGGCCCCGGAAACGATGAGACCGTACCCGGTATTGAGGCAGGGCAGGCTTTCTTCGATCTTGAAATCGAGCTTGTGCTCGGCATCGGCCTCGGCGCACGCCTTTTCCAATTCCGCCAGCACCGGGGCGAGGAACTTGCGCACCGAACTGCCTTCGGCGACGATCTGCATCAGGCCGGCATAATGGTCCAAGCCGTCCAGATACGCCGGTACATCCAGGTAGACATAGGCCAACGCGTCGGCCGGAACGGCCGGTCCGATCGTATCGGCGGCGGCAACACCGGTCACGGCCGCGGCAGCGAGCACCAGGGCCAGCAGAATCTGTTTCATGGACGGACTCCTTCAGTTTCACCCGTTACCGCCGCCGACTCCGCAGGCGCCGCCGGCACGGGTCTGCGCGGCGGATCAAGGTACTGGACCCCCGAATTCGGGTTGTCCTTGTCATAGGCATACGCGTCCCGGTTGCGGAGGAAACTCCGGACATCATTGACCTGGATGGCAAAACCCAGGCCGTCGGAAAAAAGGTAGCCCATGCTGTTGACCCCGATCACCTCGCCCGCGAGATTGAACAAGGGGCCCCCGGAGTTGCCCGGGTTCAGGGCCGCGGTGGTCTGGATGAACAGGTGGCCCCCGAACGCCCGGCTCTTGGTGGAGACGATCCCCTCCGACACGCTGCGCTCGAGGCCGTACGGATTGCCGACGGCGAACACCTGGTCTCCGACCTTGAGGCGATCACTGTCGCCCAGGTAGACCTTGGTCAGCGGCGCGACGAGGGCCTCCTCGATCTTCAGCAGGGCCAGGTCCAGGGCGGGGGCCACGGCCACGATGCGGACCTTGCTGTACTGCTGTTTGGCGAACTGACCGTCCTGCAGGGTGAACACCGTGACAAAGATGCGGGTCTCGCCCGCGATCACATGATGGTTGGTGACGATGCAGCCCTGGTCGTTGATGACGAATCCCGACCCGAGGCCCGCCGGGGTCTTGATCAGCACCACCCCGTCGCCGAACCGGCGCACCTTGTCCTGGATGGTCGCCTCCTCCATGGTGCACAGGGTGTAGATATCCTCGGCCCGTTCAACCCCGGCCGCGGCGCCCGCGCCCGCGTCCTTGGGGGTCCGGGAGACGATGTCACCGATGGGTATGGTCAGGCCGGCAAAGCCGAGGTCCACGATCAGGTGGTCCTCTTTTTCGCTGAGCACCAGGCCTTCGACCGCCGCCCCGCCCTTGAGGCGGATGATCTCCACCTCGCCGGCGGCAAGCCCGGCCGCCACGGCCAGACCCGCAAACCCAACGCATATCCAGCGCGTCATAAGCATCCTATGGAAAAAGAAGAGCGTACTATATGCCCGGCAGGGAGAAATGCAAGGATTTTTTATTGACATGCGGGGGTTTTCCATACACTTAGGGGGCATTCGCGGTACTTGAGGAGACACCCTGATGCGCCATTGCATAACACTCGGCGGCCTGCTCGCGTGCGTCATGGCGGCCGTTGCGGCCGAGCGCCCGGTCGGTTTCGCCGGCATGGAAATGTACAATTTCGACAGCCGCATCGGCCTGCTTTCGATCGCCGACCTGGATGGCGACGGCCGCAACGATCTTCTGCTGGCCAACAACCGCAAGGCCAAGATCGAGATCCTCGCCAACCGCGACCCGCAGGCCGCCCGCGAACCCATCCAGGTCAAGGAGGAGATCGACAACATCAATGTGATCAACTACGATTCCCGCTTCATGGTCCATGAGATCCCGGTCACGGCGCGCATCGATTCTCTGCGATGCGCCGACCTGGACGCGGATAACCGGATGGAGATCTTCTTCATCGGCGAACCGGGCGGTCTCCATATCCTGCGGGCAGCGACCCCCTTCGCCTTCACGGAAGAACGGGCGGTCGACATCCCCGGCGCGATCAATGCCCGTTACGGACTGCAGGTCCTGCCCCTAGGCCCCGGGGAAAAGCCGGCCGTGCTGGTTCTGGCCAAGGATGGCCTGCGTATTTTCCGGCCCGACACCGATCCGGGGTACAGCGCCCCCACCGTCCTGCCCCTGCCCGAGGATCTTGTCTCCAGCCTCCAGGACATGGTCGTGGCCGACCTGGACGGCAACGGCCGGCCCGACCTGCTCTTTGCCATACCCGCCGCCACCCGCTCCCTGTGGGTGCGGTTCCAGACCGCCGCCGGCGACTTCGGCCCGTTCCACCTCTTCAACCTGGACAAGTTCCGCGGTCTGGGCGTCCATGATGTCGACGGCAACGGCCGCGCGGAGATCTTTTACATCCAGACAGTCTCCGGCCGCCTGATGGTGGGCGAATACGAACACGGCGTCCCGGCCTCCGCCGACCTGTTCGCGCCGCCGGTCCTCTACCCCTATCCCTCGGCCGAGGCCCGGGAACGCAACCTGGCCACGGGCGACCTGAACGGGGACGGCCGCACGGATATCGTGGTCACCGAGCCCAAGATCTCGGCCGTTTCCGTCTACCTGCAGGACCGGGCCACGGCCTTCGACCGCTTTCAGGTCTGCCCCTCGCTCATCAATGCGACGCGCATCCTGATCGGCGATCTCCAGCCGACCCCCGGCAATGAGCTGGCGGTATTCAGCGCCGATGAAAAGACGGCCGGCATCTGCCGCTTGGACCCGCGGGGCCGGGTGGGGTTCCCCATCCCGCTGACGCTGACCGGCGAGCCCTCCATGATCGGCATGGGCGACATGGATGGCGACGGCACACCGGACCTGGTCTACGCCGCCGTCAATCCGGAGGTTGCCGGCCAGCGGCTGATCCGGGTCCGCACGGCCGCGGGTGAGACCGTCATCACGCCGGTCAACCCCATCAAGGCCGATGTGGACGACATCGTGGTCACGGACGCGGACCGCGACGGCCGTAACGACCTGGTGGTCTTTGTCCGCCACGAAAAAGAGTTCCGGGTCTTCCTGCGCACCGCGGAGGGGTTCAATGAGATCACCGCCGCCAAGGAGTGCAACCTGGGGGTGATCGAGAATGTCAAGCGCGCGCAGTTCGCCGTCGGCGACATGGACGGCGACGGCCGTCCGGAAATGATCATCGCCCGGAATAATTTCGCCCGGCTGGTCACCGTCGATCAGGGCATGTTCCGGGTGATCGAACAGGTCAACGCCCCCCGCGGCGGCACGGTCAAGGCCGCCCTCCCGATCGACATCGACCGGACCGGCACGCCGGAACTGATGCTGTTCGACGGGACCGGCAATCACCTCGACATCCTGCAGCGCGGCGCCGACGGTGCCTTCGCCCCCATCGGGACCATGGACATCGAAGGCCTGGACCCGGAAGGGTTCCTGGTGGAAGACCTCGACAGCGACGGCCGCGCCGACATCCTGGTCAGGGGCGCGCGCCAGTTCGGCCTGCTCTTCCGGGCCCGCCCGGCTGACGGGTTCACCGTCCGGGCGATGTTCGAGACCCGCATCAAGGACGGCAGTTACGGTTACGCCGTACCGGGGGATTTCACCGCCGACGGCCAGGCCGAGGTGGTGCTGACCGAGACCACCAACAACCTCATCGAGGTCCTGGGCCTCGCGGGCGACACACTGACCTCCCTGGCCCGCTTCCAGGTCTTTGAGCGGGGCCCCCGGGAGGATGACGGCATGGGGGGGCGGGAACGCGGCAACTCGGAACCACGCGAACTCGCCTTCGACGACATCAGCGGGGACGGGCTCCCCGACCTGGTCGCGGTGATCCACGACCGGGTGATCGTGTATATCCAGGAATGACCGGACGAAAGGACACCCCATGAAAGAGAAGGTTCAGGCCCTCATCAACGAGATCCGGCCCATGCTGCAGCGGGACGGGGGCGACGTGGAACTGGTCGATGTTTCGGCCGACGGCGCCACGGTGTCGGTGCGGCTGACCGGTCACTGCGCCTGCTGCCCCATGGCCCAGCAGACCCTCAAGCACGGGATCGAAAAATTCCTCAAGGAAAAGATGCCCGCGATCAAAACGGTTCTTGCGGTCAAGTGACCGGAAAAACCTTCATTTTAAATTCGTTACTATTCAGGTGCCTGAATGGAAAAATGTGGTTGGTTGGGGTGGGGGCCACGGATAATGGCGGTTGCCCATTTTTATATTTTCATGCCGTTTTTTTGTTGACAATATCCGATAGCCGGATATAATAATCGTATT
>JBDREB010000072.1:0-7645 GCA_043820325.1 Planctomycetota bacterium
CTACTGTCCGTCAAGACCCAAAACAGCCCCCGGTGACGCAAGTCATGGGCCTTTGCACCCACACAACACGCAATCCGAATATGTCAATATGTCATTGCCCATGTCAATATGTCCTCACCGAGAGGTTTTGCAAGTCCCTCAATCATCTGAAGTGGCTACCTCATACTACCGGTGAAACCCGGGAATGCAAAGAAAATCCTGGAATCAATGCTATATAGCACAAGGGCGACATCAGGCTGTGATATCAATCCGATCGGGTTTTGAATATAATGTTGTTTCAATATCAAGTCGTTGCAATGCCTGTTGTTTGGCGATGAGCCCGCGATGCTTGCGGAGACTATTTCTCGTCAAGGAACATTTTGAGGGCGGCCTGATCCTCGTCGCTGATCGTATCGAATTTGACATGGATGGTCACATGCAGGTCGGCCATGAGGTTCAGCGACATGATCGCACCTTCGGCCGTGACCACATGCTTGCCCAGGGCGAAGGAAAGCTTGATCCTTGAGCCCAGCGGCAGGGCATGGCTCGATTCGAAGCAGACCCCGCCCAGGCTCAGGTCGATGGTCTTGCCCATCCCCTGCATGAGCTCGGTCTTGGTGGTCTCGTAGTTCTCATATGAAACCAGATCGATCGTCTTGATGCGCGGATGGGCCCGCCGGTCAAGGCTCATGCGATTTCCTTAATTGCCGAACATTTCCTAACATATATCATACGGGATTTCCGCCGGATGCAAGCGAAAAAGCGGGCCTGATCGGTCCACGCGCCCGCGCGGACCTGTTTGGGGTTGACAATACTGAACAAAAGTTTACAATATGCACCTGGATGCACGCCTTTGCTGACAAGGGTATCCCATGGAAGCTGTTACCCGGGCGCTGACCCGTTTCCCGCGGATGAACTTCTCCCTTCTGCCCACCCCGCTCCACCGGCTTGAGCGGCTTTCGGCCGGCCTGGGCGTGAACCTCTGGTGCAAGCGCGATGACCTGACCGGTTTTGCCATGGGCGGCAACAAGACGCGCAAGCTGGATTTTCTTATCGCCGAGGCCGTGGCGGCAAGGCAGGACACCCTCATCGCCGTGGGCGCCAACCAGTCCAATTTCTGCCGCATGGCCGCCGGGTGCGGCGTGGCCGCGGGGCTGCAGGTCCACCTAGTGCTCGGCGGCCGCCGGCCGGAGGCGCCCACCGGCAACCTGCGCCTTGACCAACTGTTCGGTGTGACCATCCACCATATCGACTCGGCCGACTGGGACACCTGGGAACGCGAAGCGGCCGTGCTCGAGCGGCAGCTGGCGGGTCAGGGCCGGCGGGTCTGCCGGCTCCCCGTGGGCGGGTCCACGCCCGAGGGCGCGCTCGGGTATGTGGCCGGCCTGGCCGAGATCTGCGACTAGGCGACGGCGCAGGGCGTGCGATTCGAGGCCCTGGTCCTGGCCACTTCCTCGGCCGGCACGCAGGCCGGGCTGGTGGCGGGCAAACGGCTGACGGGGTGGCCGGGCCGCATCATCGGCATGGCCGTGGCCAAGGACCGGCCCCAGCTTGAGCGGGAGATCGCCGTCCTGGTCGGGCAAACGGCCGCGTTCATCGGCGCGGCCTGGGATCCGGCCGACATCATCGTGGACGACGCCTACCTGGGCGATGCCTATGCCGCCCGCACGGCAGCCGGCACGGAAGCGCTGGAACTCTTTGCGCGCCGGGAGGGCATTATACTCGACCATGTCTATACGGGCAAAGCGGCGGCCGGTCTGATCGACTACGCGCGCACGGGGAAGTTCGCGTCGGGCGCCGATGTGCTCTTCCTGCATACGGGCGGGAATGTGGAACTGTTCGAATAACAAGCCACGGAGAAAGACACATGAGTCACAGGTCACAGGTCGCACGTCTCAGGTCAAATCCAAATTCCCGGACTTGCGACCTGCGACATGTGACTTGCGACTCTTTTGTGTCCCTACAAAGGAAGAATGGTATGGGCTGGGGAAAGCCGAAGGCCTTCTCCGGCTTTCCGACCTTCACGCTCTGGACCCCGAGCGCTCTTTGCGTCTCGGGGCGACTTCCCGACTTCCCGACTTTCCGACTGCTTGCATCGGGTAGCCCCGGCCATGGCCCAAACCCATAAATCGCTCGATACCGAAGAGAAACTGCGGCTTCTTTCGACCGACTCGCAGTATGATCTGGCTTGTGCCTGCGGTAACACTGCCGCCGACCGGCGGCGGCGGTCGGCGGGCAACACCTGGATCTATCCTGTATCATTGCCCGACCGGGGTACGACCTTCCTTTTCAAGACGCTCGTATCCAATGCCTGTGCCAACGACTGCAAGTATTGCCCCTTGCGTGCCGGCCGGGATATCCGGCGCTGCAGTCTGGGCGTCGAGGAGACGGCCGATGCATTCCTGGATTATCATCGTACGGGCCGCGTGTCAGGACTGTTCCTCTCGAGCGGTGTGATCGGCACGGCCGACGCCACCATGACACGCCTGACGGACATTGCCCGCCGCGTGCGGCGGCAGGGGTTCCGCGGCCATCTCCACCTCAAGGTCATTCCGGGCGCGTCGGACGCCGCGGTGGAGGAGGCTTTGCGGCTGGCCAGCATGGTCTCGGTGAATATCGAGACGCCGGGCGCGCAGCATTTTAAGCGGCTGGGGGGTGCCAAGGATTACCTGGAGGACATCATCCGGCCCCTGAAACTCGTGAGCCGGCTGACGGGCAAGGGGATGCGCTACGAAGGTGTGCGCCAGACCACGCAGTTCGTGGTGGGCGCCTCCGACGAGACGGACCAGGAGATCATCCGCTACATGGGCGGGCTCTACGACCGGCTGCGGCTGGCGCGGATCTATTTCAGCGCCTACCAGCGCGGCGCGGGCGCCCCGGACCTGCCGGGCGAACGCGCCGCCGTTTCGAGCGCCAACATGCTGACCCGCGAGCACCGTCTCTACCAGGCCGATTTCCTCATGCGCAAGTACCAGTTCCGCGGGGAGGAGATCCCCGTGGCCGCCGGCGGCAACCTGGCGCTCGACGAGGACCCCAAGACCGGGTTCGCCCGCCTGCATCCGGAGCTTTACCCCGTGGATGTCAATACAGCCGACCGCCTCACTCTCCTGCGCGTGCCCGGGTTCGGTCCCCAGACCGTGAAACGGATCATCGACCTCCGGCGCCAGGGGGAACGGATCACCGGCCTCGCGGATATCGGCCGGCCCTGCCGGCGCCTCATCGGCGCCGCGCCCTTCATTTCATTCGACGGCCGGCCGGCGGTGGCGGACGAAGGGGGACTTTTCGAATAAGAGCCTATCCGAAAACCTGTCCGAAGGCCCGAGGTCGTGCGAGGACAAGCCCTTCGACACTGCTCAGGGCCCTGAGCGCCAGTCCACGACCTTGAGCGAAGTCGAAAGGTCGAACGGGCCGGGCACGAAGCCCGAAGCAGGCTATGCCGAGAGTAGAGCGCATAGCCGATGCAGGGCGACAAAGTTCGGCGCCGCCGCAGCCGACCGAAGCCCGGAGAGGTTTTCGGATAGACTCTAAGCCCGGCGCTCCGCGTGCCGCATCTGCCGTGACCACGAAATAAAATGTTCCGGATTTATTTGCCAAATCGGAAATCATGATCCATAGTATTGGTCAGCCGGATTAAAGTAGGACCGCCAAGCGCGGTCCGATGTACCGGCGTCCGCCGACGGACTTCGCGGCTTTGCCCAAGTTCGTCCGGCAAAAAGCGGGGCGTCAAGCCCCGCCTTTTTTTGTGTCTGGAGAATGGCCGAATAATTTGCCGAACCACCCACTCGTTGATCCGTTTCAGAAGTTGACATCGGAACCCCGGATATGGGCACTTTTGACACGGGGTGGGAAGGGGTAACGGTAACTTTCTGCGGATACGCCCGACCTGGTCACTCCCGCGCGAAACGCGTCCCCGCGCTCGCGACCCGGAATTCCTTTTCCACGCGGACATTCCGTTCGCCGTAGGCCTGCGCCTGGTCGATATAGGTCACGGTGATCTTTTCGCCCTCGAAGAGCTCGAGCACGCCTTCGCGGAACGCGCCGATGTTCGGCCGGGTGGCGATGGCGCCCTGGAATTTTCCCGTGGACGGGCCGGTCTCCTCCAGGACCACCTCTTCGTAATCGCCTGAGACGGATGAAACGCTCACGCGCACCCGGTCGCGCACCTGGGGGTCCAGGTTCATGTCGCCGTCCGTGACCTCCACGGTAAGGGGACGGCCGGGGACCACCGCCGGTGCGGCGCTTTCATCCCCGGATACCAGCGAAACTGTACCCGTCACGGAATGTGCTTCGCCACCAACCTCTTGGACGGCCTGGATCAGGCCTCCCTGCGGCGGTTCGACTGGAAGGTCCTCTTCAAGCCCCTTCTGCCCGATTCGGCCGTCCGCCTCTTCAAGCGCTACTTCAAGGCTTCTTTGTCCCCTGCCGACGAACACGCCCTCCGCCGGATCCCCGGCCTCACCCCCGGCCTCTTCAAAGCCGTCTGGCATAAGAACCGATTTCTGCCGACCCAGCCCGCCCCGGCGTTTTTAGAAGACCTGCAAAAGGAAGCCACCTACCAGGACGACGGCAAGACTATCGGTATCGGGTTTTTAGGTATCCTTCCGCTTCCGCCCTTCGGCCGACATAATCAGTGCCTTTGCGCCGAGAGGTCCTGTTACCGAAGTGGTCAACTCTAATCATCTACCCAGAGAAATTGCCGGATCGAATTTACCGGTTACCGTCGGGCATTGGGCGTTTTTTGTCGCCCTGCGTACGGTTTCTGATACAAACGGGATCAATTCACCTAATGTTACCTGCTTATCCTTGCTGTAATCCGCTTCACCGGTTAGACCTCTGAGCAAGTAGTAGGTAAACACCCCATGACCATCCCATTGTTCCCCTTCCTGGGAAAGTTGATTGATATCTGCTGCGGACAATACACAGATACCATCTCCGATGTTTGCCAGTTTCTCCAAGCCATCCTGGATCGATACGATCTTGATCCCGCGATTACTCCGGCGTGCGATCTCGTAAGATTCGCCAATACCTCCCGAATGACATGCATCGGCAATAATCACGACTTTCTGGGCTTTGATAAACCGCTGCAGGGCAGTTTCTATGTCCCACATGGGAAATCCGGTAGTCGCAATATTGTCATAATCAACATCATAGGGGAACAGATACAGGTTCTTATTATCGTCAGGTGATTCGGGAGAACCATGCCCGGCAAAATAGATCACCACCATATCCTCTTTAATCGCTTTTTTAAGCCAGGAAAATAGCGCTGTCTTAATATTGGCATTAGTGGCTTGCTCGTCTATAATGAGTTGAACATTGGCCGGGGCGAACCGCCCACCCGCAGGCGACACCGCCCATTCATAGATCGCTTTGGCATCTGCAGCGGCATATCGCAACCCGGGAATCCGTGTGTCTTTATATTTTGAGATGCCGATTATCACGGCGAATCGCTCTCCTGATGTGACCATGGGCGCCGCCACAGCAACCGCGCCGATTTCGGATGCGACTCCTGGTTGGAAGCCTAATTTCACCAGACAACCCGTATCCGGTTTTTTACCGCTCAACCGCTCATATACGGCGCCAAAGGTATTCGGGGTCAAGCATGTTAAGGTCTCAAAATCGATGATCGCTTCCACTTTTATCGAATAAATATCCGATCGGGGCTCCAAAATATGGCAGGCGACATATTTTTCCACCGCCTGCATAGGGAGGTTCATAGTCACCATTGTTTGAGCACTTGCGTAAAGATGCGAAGGAAGGTCGGTAAATATGTTACAGAGGGGCACCGCCACCCGGTAGGAAATGTTCTGCAGGAGCGTCTCCTCAATCTCCTGGTCCGACTTTAACACCAGTGGATCATGGTTCACCCCTGCTGCAGGAAACCCTTCAACATATGTGTCACTGTCCTCACAGGAAAATGAGGATCTGTCCGTTGCCACCGTCTGGGCGGTATGAAGATCTATGATCTCCCATTGCAATTCCACCTCTCCCGCGATCCGGTGTGTTTCAATGCAATAAGCATAATTTGAATAATCATCCACCTAGATATACCGTGCGGGTTCATCGCCCGGACTTGCCACGACAGTAACGAACAGCTGCTGCAACGGTGTCAAGTTGCTTGCCGCCTGTTGGGCCCTCTGGTAGTTCTGGTATTTCCCATACCATGTCCGCCACTCGGGGTTTTCTTCAGAATGGCTGCCTGATTTATATTGGGCCGTTTGGTTATTCCGTGAGACCGGCAATTTCTTGATCTGGAACTTTCTGACCGTCCCCGACACCAGATAATCCGGCCGCCCCGAGTTGCCTGCATCAGTCACCTGCAGTAATTGGGCCCGGTTGTTATTGTATTCCTGGCAGAGCCGCATCGCCTCATTACTGTCAGCAAACACGACCGTATGCGACAGGGATGAATTGTCTCCCAGGCCACCCATCAGACGCTCCGCGATTACCCCGCCCACATTAGCCCCATATGCGCTATAAGGGTTCTGGAAAGGAAGTACCGCCACTCGGGCCCGACTGGCATCCACAAGTTCTTCATTTAATCTTTCAAGCTCCGCCCCGATGGCTTCATCATCGAACCGATTGATCAACCGGGCAAAAATATACGCATGTCCGATATAGCCATTTTGCCTGGCAATCCGCATCAATTCGCTATAAACGCCTTCCAATTTCTGCGATAGTTCCGTTGACATCTTCTGCAGAGCTTGATCCGACAGTTCATCATTATAGGAAAGGCTAATACCTTTGGCCAAGGTTGCTAACGCCTTATGGTATTCGTTGGCTCGGATCTGGACCTCCCATTGCATCCGATACATCTTATACAACCCCGCATTGATCTCCGGATTCTCCTGGAAGAGGTCATATGCCCGTTCGAGGGGTTCGATGCTACCCAGATAATCACCCCTGACGATCTGCGGTTCGCAAGCCTGGTATATAACCAAAGCATCCCTGTGATCCACGAACATTTGCTTCATTTGTACAAGCCCTTCAGAGCGCTCGTAACTCAATGCGCTGTCCATGTTCTGGAGACAATCCTCCCACTGCCGCTTTTCAGCATAATCCTGAGCCTTGCCGACATGATGGGACTGGGCGGTTTCAATGATTTTGGTGCGCCATGCCTTCGTACCCCTGGTTTGCAGAAAGGACTCGGCAGTATCAACTTCAACAAGAGCCAGTTTCCAATTTCCTTCGTTATGCAGCTGCTCGGTATGGGCCAGATAATAATCCACTGCCCGGCCGGTTATTGTATCTCGCGCGGTTCGGGTCTCATCGTTATCCTGATAGCCTTCCGCATTCCCCACCTCCTGAAGCGCCTCGCGCCACATTTCCTTTAACACAAACCCATCCGCCAGTTTTAAATGATAACTTACTGCTGAGCAAAGGCACTGGTTCCGACGCCTTTTAAGGGCCAGGTTGGAATCATCGAGCGCCACCGCTTGGTCAACGGCGCACAATGCATCCCGCCAATTGAATTCCTGTTCATGCGCGACCGCATCTGCCAAGCAGGTCGCGATAGCATCTTTCACTTTCGAGGGACTTGCGAAACCTCTCTGTGATCCCGGATGATTCACAGTTCCACAAAAACGAACTTTGCTGAACTTGCGCAAAGTATTTTGCGCCAATTACGCCGGTGGGATATGATACGAGTCGAGGAATCGAAATCCAGACA
>JBDREB010000073.1:0-6363 GCA_043820325.1 Planctomycetota bacterium
TTGCGGTACTGCTTGACAGCCATGCGCGCGACTGGCACGACCTCCTTGGAAAGCATAATCATGCGGGTGCGGCATTCCAGGCTGTAGGAAAGCGCCTAGGACTCGTGTAATTGGCCGTCGACGCACCTGCAATTGGGCTTGCCGCACAGCCGCCGCAGCTTGATGACCGTGCCCCGGGCAACAAGGGGGGCGTCCGGTTTCGGTGTCCGTGGCATACGAACCTCCTTATATGATTGTGATACCACTATCAGATAGTATGACACATAATCACCTGAAATGCAAGAAAATCCGGTTGAATTTTACGGTTTTGAGGGTATAGTTGAAGCGTGGGCCATGTTAAGCGAGGGCGTTAAAAAGTGCGAAAGTTCACCGTCAGTGACCGTGTATATTGTCCCCTGATGGTTGCCATGGTAATAATACGACCGTTCAGGAGTGGGACCAACACCAAAGAGATCCATACGGCAGACCTCATCTATCACCGTGCCATAGGTATACCGTTTGCGCAATGTCGCGCCGGTGACATCCGTCTCTTCCAATTCTTCGGTGCCATCTGACCAGTACCTGGTCGATGCTTCATCGTTCAAGGTGCTGACAAGTTCGGAACTTATCTTGAACACTTTCTTCGCGATCCTCCGGCCAAGGACATCGAAATCATACACGACCTTGTCAAGTTCGCCAGCATCTTTATTCGGATCGGGGTTAACAGTCTCCACCAGCCGATTGGCGTAGTCGTACCGATATTCAAACCGGCCATCCTTGATCAGGTTGCCGTTGTCATCAAAGACCAGTTTCTCGGTGTTTTCGCCAAGGCCGACTGATGTATACTCGTTCATTGCGTTCTTGGTGTAGGGTGTGCGGACGCTGGTGCCGGGGGTGATGGCGGTCACCGCGCCGCGGTTGCCTTCGCCATCCAGCTCGTATTCCTTGCCCAGGTTGGAAGTCAAGCCCATGAAGGATGCTGAAGTGCCGTTATAACCGGCAAGCCCGCTATCGATATCATACGACCGTTTAGACCGGTCGGTTCTCATCTGAATCTGTCACCTTGTCCACAAGAAGGATGAAAGCGATATCGGTATAATACGAGGATCGGGGACATGGACATCGTCGTCGAGTGTCACGAGCAGTCCGAACGGGGCGTTGTATACGCTTTTTTCCAGGAAAGCACGGAGACCGCGCGTATCGTCCAGCGGGTCGATCCGCTTCCGATACTTGACCTCTATGGGGATCCGCTTGGTGCCGATGGTTATGACGAAGTCAACCTCCGGCTCGTCTCCCCGGGATGGGAAGTGCGCCACATCCAGGTTGGGGATCGATGCCAGGAAATACCCCAGAGTGCTCTCGGCAAGATGACCGGCAAGGTCGGTCAGGTGTGGATTCGCCGTCAAGCCCTCGGGGTCGAGTGGTACGATTTCCTGCAGCCAGGCGGCACGGAGCGTGTGATCCGACAAACACAACTTGGCGGGCGCCTTTTTCCGTTTAAGTCGCAATTCGATCGGCTGTACCAGCCGAACAAGCAGGGTGCCGTCGAGGAAACGGAGGTAGGTCAGGACCCGGCTCCAGCCGATGTTGGCCGCCAGCGCCTGTTGGATTTCCGGTACAAACGCGGATGATCCGGCGACTTGCCCGGCATAGCGGCAGCAAAGGCGGAAAACCTCCTCCAGAAGTTTCTCGTCCCGTTTCTGTCCTCTGGGTCCCATGCGCAGATCGTGTTGAATTGCCCGCCGGATGACGGTTTCGTTCAGATAATCGGCCAGTTCAGGCCAGGGCGTATCATGCTTTTCCTGTGCGATCGGATACCCCCCGCGTTCCGAAAACGCCTTGAAGCTCTGATGGCGGATGCCGGCATCCTGTGCACCCCGGCGGACGGCGTCGGTCCAGAACTCCGGCTTCATCAACCGGTCAAGTCCGTTATCGCCCCATAACGAAACATGGGTGGATTTGAACCGGAGTTCCGCGATCTCACGCAACAGTAGCGGCCCCATTTCCAGGGTGGTGACACGGCCGGCCAGGCTGTCGCGGCCCGCTTCGATCCGAAGCGAAGAACTGCCGGTCACTAGGACGCGAACGGCATGGTTGTCCACCAGATTCTTCACCTGCGGCGCCCAGGCGTCGAGGTTCTGCACTTCATCGAGGAACAGGTACGCCGGGCGGTTTGCGTTGCCCGCCTTGTTGAATGATTCCATCAAGATGATCTTTTCAAACCATCTTGAGATCGCAAGGACCGGCTCGCGTATGCCCCGCAATGTGGGCAGCTCGTCGAACGGGATGTAGAGGATCCGCCTGCTGCTGACACCTTCCGCGAGAAGGGACTGGATGGCCTGTTTGAGAAGGATGGTTTTTCCAACGCGGCGGGGACCGCGCAGCACGATCGCCGGCGTCATGCCTTGTTTGAGATGCCGCAGCGTTAAGTTGAAGGGCCACCGATGGAACACGGGCGGGCGGACCGCCTCGTCACCAGACCACCATGGATTTAACGCGCGCAAATTCTCGGCGAGTTCCAATGGCAGTGGTCCGAACAGGGAATGCGTCTCCAGCGGATGATCCTTATGCCCCATTAACTTTCCTCCGATGCCCCGTTACCCGTCCCGGACCGATCGGGTCCCTTCGCCTTTGCCGTCAAATCCCCGCTGGATAATTGTGAACGGTATAGACCGATACCAAGGCGATCATTATACAGACGGAAATGCCTTGTCAAGATGAATTGACAACAACCCCCAAGTCTGCGGTGGTTTGTGCCGGTAGACTGTCCGTGAATTCCCTGCGGCAAATTAGGACTTTATTTCGTATCTTCATCCGCCGGCCTGCGTATCGCCGCGTATACCACGATCCCCGCGGCCACGGCGACATTGAGGGAGTTGATGGCGCCGAGCATGGGGATGCTCACCACCCTGTCGGCCGCGGCCAGGACCTCGGGTGGCAGGCCGCGGGCTTCGTTGCCGAGCACCAGGAGAACGGGCATGGGGTAAACGGCCCGGTCGTAGGGTACACTTTCCGGGCCGGTCTCGACCGCGATGATCGTGACCCCCTGCGCCTTTTCGCGCGCGATGAGTTTGAGGATGTCGGCATGGTATTCCCACGGCACCACCTTGTGGGTGTCGCGCGAGGTGCGGGTGATCTGGTCATGCGGTGGAAAGGGCGTGGTGCCGCACAGATGGACCTTCGCCAACCGGGCGGCGTCGGCCGTGCGGAAGATGGAGCCGGTATTGAAGGCGCTGCGCAGGTCCAGACAGGCGATGGCCACCGGGTGGCGCGGCCCGGTCACGGCCGGCAGCTGGCGGCGGAGGGGTTGCGGCCGGCCGTCCCCGCCCGCGCCGGGGTAGGTCATTCGTCGCGGCCCAGGAAATAGTTGATGAATTTGTGCCCGTGCGCGATGTTGAACGCGCCCGCGGCCGCGGCCCGCTCGGAGAACCCCGGCGCGCTCCCGGCCGCGATGCCCGTGCCGCACAGGGCCGCGGGCACGGCCCCCGCGCGGTGGGTGCGGGTGGCCAGGGGCGTGTAATGGTCGGGCAGGACGGCGATGCGGTAGTCCCCGCAGGCCTTGAGCGCCGCGTGGACCGGCCCGAGGATATGCCGGTCGATATTTTCGATCGCGCGGACCTTTTCGTCGGGGTGGCCGTTGTGCGAAGCCTCGTCGGGCGCCTCCACATGCACGATCACCAGGTCATCCTGCGCGAGCGCCCGGATGGCGTGCTCGGCCTTGCCCGCGTAATTGGTGTCGTAATACCCCGTGATGCCCGGCACGGGGATGGTCCGGAGGCCCGCGAAAAAGGCGATGCCGCGGATCAGGTCCACGGCCGAGATCACCCCGCCCGCGAGGCCGAACCGCTGGCGGTACGAACGGAACGCCGGCTTGGTGCCGCCCGACCAGAACCACAAACTGTTGGCCGTCCGCTTGCCGGCCGCGGCGCGGGCCTTGTTCACCGGGTGGTCGGCGAGAAAGTCGCGGGTCGACTGCATGATCTTCGACAGGAGCGTCGCCCCGTTCCCCCTGGGCAGGTGCGGGGCGTAAGGCTGGTCGGTGATATCGTGGGGCGGCGTGCACTCGGGCATACCCTTGAGGACCTTCTTCTTCACCTTGAACAGGTGGCGGTAGCTTACGCCCGGGTGGAAGGAGAATCGTTTCTCGTCCCGGTACTTTTCGGCGAGGCTGGTGACGATGGCGCGCCCCTCCTCGGAGGAGATGTGCCCGGCGCTGTAGTCGCGCATAATGCCGGCCGCATAGTCGAGGGTGACGATATTGCACCGGAACGCGTACTCGTCCACGCCCACATCCAGCCCCATGCCCCCCGCCTCGAGTGGGCCCCGGCCCGAGAAATTAGCGGACGGGTCATAACCGAAAATGGACATGCAGGCCACATCACTGCCCGGTTGCATCCCCTCCGGGATGGTGTTCACCAGGCCGATCGCGCCCGATGCGGCAATGGCGTCCATGGCGGGCGTGGCGGCCGCCTCCACGGGCGTCCGGTCGCCGAGCGACGCAACCGGGTCGTCGGCCATGCCGTCGGCGATGATAAGCGCGTATTTCATGCGGGTCTCCTTTCACGCAACGGAATTATACCATCCCGCGCCGAAAAGTCAAAGACTTAAACCTTGCCACAGAGAATGGTTATGGTGCAGAGAAGACAAGATTTGCCACCAAGGGCACCAAGGACACAAAGGAAGAATTGTGGGGGGGCGGGTGCGGAGAAATTCATAATCCATTCCGGGTCCTAAACCTTTGCGACCTTTGCGCCTTTGCGGTGCATCCGCCTCCCCTTCTGCGCACCCCAAACCCTTTACGCCTCTGCGGTAAATCCATCCAGCTTTGCGACCATCCGATCTTTTCGCTCCAAGAAGCAGCTTGACAAACCGCCCATTGTATGGTACAATATTATTCGCTTATAAAGGAAAATGCGTGCCCTCCTATACCATCCTGGTCTGCTACACGGACAAGTTCAAGCGCACGGGCACGGCCCGCCTGCGCGTAAAGGCCGGCGATCCCACCGCCGCCCGGCGCAAGGCCGTGCAGGAGCTGGAGGAATTCTCCAAATACAGCAGCCGCCCCGACGGCCGCGCGTTCGAGCTCGACACCATCCAGGTGGTGGAACAGGCCGATCCCCGCCGCGAAGAGGGCCTCCTCATCACCCGCAACAACATCCATTCCGGCGTGGAGGTGTGGGAGTTCAAGGGGACCATCGACGCCAACACCAACCGCCAGTTCAAAGAACTTATCGAAGAGGCGGTGCGCGAGGGCACCCACCGCATCGTGCTCGATTTCAAAGGCGTGGAATACATCAACAGCTCCGGCATCGGCACCATCGTCAGCGCCAGCTCGGAGATCAACATCCGCATCGCCAACCTGCCCCAAAAGATCGCCGAGGTCTTCCTGGTGATCGGCCTCGATCAGCTCCTCGCGATCTTCTTCACCGTCGACGAGGCGCTCAAGGATTTCTGAGGCCGGTCCGGGATCCCGACCGCGCGACATGTATACGCCAGACGCCGATCGATGCTTCAGGCGCCTACTCCGGCCGTTTGCTCTCCCGTTGGCGGTCAATGATCCCGTTCAGCTCTTCCGCGTCCACGACCCTGATCGCGCTTTTGGCGAAACCGGACGGGTCCCGGGTGACGATATACCCGGCCTCGCGGGCCATGGCCGAATAGTACTGGATCGCGTCCTCGAAATCATCAAGATCCGATGCCAGAGCCCGGTCGATGATGGCGGCATCCGTCGGCACGATATCCAGCAGCCTGCGGACGCCGGCGATCTTTTGCCGGATAGTGCGCTGGCGGCTGACATGGCTCAGGACATAATGGATGTTCGCGAGGCAATTGGCCGATGTAAACCCGCGCAGGCTCCGGGACCGGATGGCCTCGAACAGGCACGCGGCCGCGTCCGCAAATGGCGCCCGGTCGGCGAGCAGATCGATGATGATATTGGCATCAATGAACGCCCGGATGGTCATGCGTATTTTCTTGTAAGCGCCTTGGCCAATTCTTTCCGGTAATCGGTCTTCCGGCCGGTTATTTTCACCGAGCCTTTCAAGGACCGGACCTCCACTGACAGCGGCCCGGTGCCCACAGCGGGCTCACTGTCCGCCAGCCCCTGCAGGTAATTCGCCACCATGCGCGACAGACTGACCCGCCGGTGCCGGGCGAATTTCTTCGCGTTGTTGACGATCTCATGGTCGACATTCAGCGTGAGCTTGGTGTTCATGGCGTCCGCTCCAAGAAAGTGTTACATATATTCAGATTTCCTGATCCCTATCCGTAACCGGTCATGTTTTTCGGAAAAAAGGTTTGGCACTTTTTTCGACCCACAGGTGATTGTACGGGGAACATCCGGATGTCAACCGTGTAGGGGCGGGTTTGAAACCCGCCCTCCCG
>JBDREB010000074.1:0-3355 GCA_043820325.1 Planctomycetota bacterium
GGCAATTGGCGCCTTGCTACTCGAACTGAACGAATTATCTTTCCACCATCCCGAGACCGGAATGCGGATGATTTACACTCTTGCCTGACATGAAAATGCGCCAACCCATTTTCCGCCCGGATCAGGAAATCTGCAATTACATCACCGACCTCAAACTCGGACCGGCCGAATGGATGAAGGATGTTCTCAAGGCCAATTACGCCTGTGCCACGGACCCCCGCGCGGCCTGGATCCCGGCCGATGCGCCCGCCTGCGAAGTGAAGGGGACCCTGGCGGGGGGCGTCAACGCCGCGGCCGTGACCGGTGTGGCGCCGGCCGAAGTGCGCCGGAAACTCGCCGCCGCCCCGCCGCCCATCCTCCTCGATGTCCGGGAAGCCGGAGAACTCACCGGTGAACTGGGGCATATTGACGGCGTCACGAACATCCCGGTCGGCGACCTTGTCCGCCGGCTCAAGGAACTCGACAAGTTCAAGGACCGCGAGATCATCACCGTCTGCCGCTCCGGCGGCCGGGCCGGCACCGCGGCCCGCATTCTCATCCAAGCCGGTTTCAAACGCGTCCTGGTCATGACCGGCGGCATGATGGCGTGGAACGCGGGGAAATGAAAAGACAGAATCTGCCGTAAAGTACACAACGCACATAGGTGGACTCGGGTCTGGTTGTTGAAAGGCGATCAGATGTCGGTTCTGATCGATGATCTGATGCGTTTAACACGGGAGCCCGGAATGCCGGGCGATGGGTCTTTCAGGCAGGGCGGGCGTATATGAACCTTATCTTATTGCACCCTTCCGATTTTATAGCGCCGGCGACCGTCCGGCTTGCCGGCCGCCGCCTCGACCATGTCCGGGAGATCTTGAAGCCGGCGGTGAATGATGCATTGACGGTCGGGCTGGAAGGCGGCCATACGGGCACCGGGCGGGTGACTGCCATTGATGACCGCGTGCTGGTCATGGAAGTTGTGCTGACGGAATCGCCGCCGCCCAAATTACCGGTGATCCTCTGCCTGGCCTTGATGCGCCCCATTGTCCTCAAACGAGCGATCCAGACGGCGGTATCAATGGGGGTCGAAGAAATCATCCTGCTCCATTCGCGCCGGGTCGAGAAAAGCTTCTGGCAGAGCACGGTGCTGGGGGATGGGGAATTACGGGAATTGGCGATCCTTGGACTGGAACAGGCCAAAGATACGGTGGTACCCGGAATATCTTTTCAAAAAAGGTTCAAGCCGTTCGTCGAAGATGTCCTGCCGGTGTTGATCAAAGGCCGGGCAGGTGTTGCCGCCGATCCCGGCGGAGAATTGTTGACCGGCCGGGACATGGCCGGCCCCCTGGTGCTGGTCATCGGCCCCGAAGGCGGGTTTATTCCGTATGAGATCGAAAAGCTGAAGCAGGCCGGCTGCCGTGTGGTAAGTCTGGGGCCGAGGGTCCTGAAGGTGGAAACGGCCATTGTCGCGCTTTTGGCGAAATTATTTTTATGATCGCCCGCCGCCCACAAACCGGTACCGGACGATGGGACCAGGTCTCGGCAATTGGCTTGACATCCCCGTCCGCGGGGCTACAATGAGCGCTTGGAGGATGACCTGTGCCTTGGGCGCCGATGGCGTTGAAGAAGTCGCTGCTGCATCAAGCCTTCACCGGAAGGCTGTGAAATGACCGGATTGACACACATGACATTATTGACCCGGCTGACGGGGATGGCGCGGATGAGGCAGGTGGTGGAAAAGGAGGCCGGGGATCATGCCTGAGCTGTTCGACAAACACGGCGGTTTCCGCAAATTGCATTCCTTCACGCTGGCTACGATCGTGCAGGTCGAGACCCTGCGGTTCTGCCGCCGCTTTCTGACCTTCGATCACCGCGAGGGGGGCACGAAGTTTTACGACCCGAAGGGACGGCAGTACGACCAGATGACCCAAGCGGCCCGCAGCGGGCGCCAGAACATCATTGAGGGATCGGAACGGTCGGCGACCTCCAAGGACACCGAGATGAAACTCACGGATGTGGCGCGGGCGAGTCTCAGCGAACTGCGCGGCGATTATGAGATCGTGATCCTCGACCGGGATCAACTCCCGTGGTCGGTTCATGCGCCGGAAGCGAAAGCCGTGAATGCCATTTCGCTGGACCCGGCACCATTCTCGGACGACATGGTCCACGAGTCGGCGAAACATGCGCTGGAGCAGCGCAAGAAGTACGCCCGGTGGCTCGATGCCGACGATGCGGTGGTGGTGGCCAATGCCATGCTCGTCATCATCGGGCGCGCTCTGAATATGCTCAAGAGCCAGATCGAAGCGCAAGGCAAGGCCTTTGAAGAAACCGGCGGGTTCAGCGAACGGCTCACCGCCAAACGCATCGAGGCGCGGGAAAGAGACAAGCCCCCATCGCCGGACTGCCCGCTGTGCAGCAAGCCCATGCGCCGGCGCAAGTCGGTGAAAGGCGATTTCTGGGGTTGTTCCACCTTTCCGGAATGCAAAGGAACGAGGCCGGTATGAGAGTGTTGACAGCAATGACCCTGTTGACCACATTGACAACGAAGTCAACATGGTCAATACGGTCAAGAAAAATGGACTTGCACAAAGGGTGATCCTCTTTAACCGGAGACGCATCGATGTCGCCGATCCTGGCCGTATCCCAAGTCGGTTTTCTATCCGGGCCCTGCCCCAAGCGGGCGTATCTTGTGCCGTGGACGCCGGAGGCCAAGCGTTTCAAGCTCGTTTCCGTTGAGACCTGCCATCTGGCGGGGGGGGGGGCGCCGGACCAGGCCAGGCAGAGCGGCGAATGGACCGCGGCCGAAGGCCCGATCGCGAAATGCGAAACGCCGTTCGGTGTCGTCGGCGTCATGGATTTTTCGGCGGTCCTGGTCCCGGGCCATTACCGGGTCCAGGCGTTGCCCGGCGGCGGGGGCGCGCCGATCGCAACCTCGATCCCGTTCTTCGTTCGGCGCGATCTATACCTGCGAACGGCCTACGAGGCTTTTTACTTCTCCCATATCCAGCGTTGCGGATCTGCGGTCCCCGGATGGCATGATGTCTGCCACCTGGACGACGCGCGCCGGCGGGACAACGGCGCGCATGTCGACACGGTCGGCGGATGGCATGACGCGGGCGATCTGCGCAAATGGATGGTCGCGACGATGTGGCAGGCGCTCGGGATGCTCCATGTGCGGGAGCGCCGGCGCCCGGATTGGCATACCTACGCGGACGACGACATCCTGGATGAACTCAAGTGCAGATTTCCTGATCCGGGCGGAAAATGGGTTGGCGCATTTTCATGTCAGGCAAGAGTGTAAATCATCCGCATTCCGGTCTCGGGATGGTGGAAAGATAATTCGTTCAGTTCGAGTAGCAAGGCGCCAATTGCCTTG
>JBDREB010000075.1:0-3421 GCA_043820325.1 Planctomycetota bacterium
ATGACAAGGCAATTGGCGCCTTGCTGCTCGAACTGAACGAATTATCTTTCCACCATCCCGAGACCGGAATGCGGATGATTTACGCTCTTGCCTGACGTGAAAATGCGCCAACCCATTTTCCGCCCGGATCAGGAAATCTGAGATTGGTTTCGGATGGGAATTTTACCACAAAACTCACGAAAAAGCTTGCCCTCCGGCGAGCCCGTCCTCCGGCTTGACCGGGGGAACCGGACGGGCACGAAAGGGTGGGGCAATTTAATCCATCAGAAATTTTACGATATGTATTTCACGCATTAATGTTACCCCAAGTTCAGATTCGTTCTGGAAATAGCCGATGTTCTTGGACCCGAGAAGACAAAAATCAACGGAGATATCCATGACATCCTGAACGACCCCGCCTGATTCTTCGATCTTGGAGCGCATTTCACGGTTGGAACGCGATTCAAAATCACCGGCAACGACGAATTTGACCTTCTTGTTCTTGTCGTATAGGGGGCTCCCGATCATGTCGCCGACAAGGAAGGTTCCGGTCTGCTCCAAAACGGACCCCACACTGATTGTCTCCTGGACTTCCCTGATCTCGATCATGCCCTTATCTTCGCATTTGTTGTCCCGGATCCGGAAAACCCCAAATTTAAGACCCGGGACCATTCGTTCGTTGCTTCCGAGATTCACGGTCACGAGGCGCGCCCCGTCATCGACAACAATGATCTCCCCATCAGGGCTGTCATTCGTAAACCGTTTGACCCGATAAGGCCCACCAATCTCGAACCGCCTTGTCTCGAGCTGCGTGATCCTGGTATTCTTTTCAGAGCGGATGTCTTTCGGCCACCGTTTCAAGTCAATTATTTCCTGTTCAAGCTGTGCCACCTTCTTCCGAAGATCTGTCAGGGATGTATCGGGTTCCCCTTTGACCTCGGGGCCACTGACCTCTTGTTCTGGGGGACTGCTATCTTCCACGAGAGTGACCGGAGCCACGGGCCCGGTTGCGCCCTCCTTGGCTGGGCTTGGCGCTTGAACCTCCGGAGCAGGTGCTTCGGGCGTCGCGGGTATGGGCTCCCCTCCGGCGATCATATCGGTCTGGATGTGCTCAACCGCAGTTTGCGCCGCGGGGATGATGGGGGGCGGGTTGTCCTGCTTCGCCGGCTCTTTGGAACAGGCGAGCGCCACCAGTACCAGTATCGCAAGCATCCGTTTCATACCAATCCCCGGGTCCAGCCTCATGTCGATGCTCCCATAATCGCATATCTGCACGATCAATATGGTACAGTAAAACGCCGGGAATGCAAAGATTTTCCAACCGGTCCGTCCAATATTGAAGTGATGCCCCAGGCATCCCGGCCATCACAAGCTCTTCACGAAACCCGCGACGATGCCCATGGCCATCACGAACATCAGCAGGATGATCGCTACCCTTCGGCGAACAGCGGTCCCCACCATGCACGCACCATGGAGTCGTGCCTCTGCAGATCGCCCATCGTTGTCATCGCCTGCTGCAGGATCTGCGGCCACTGCGCGTCGGGCGCGAAACGGATCAGCAAGCCCACATCGGCGGCCGCAATCACTTCCGCGGGGATCGGCGCGCCATCGATCGCGGAGCGGAGCAGGGCCGCGTTGACCGAGCCGTCGCTGCCCAACGCCGCCTCGTTCGCCAACGCCATCATCAGCGCCCGCGGGAACGCAAGGCAGGACTCGGTCCATCCCCAACCGCTGAAGACGCCGCCGAAGGCGGGAGCCACGGCCTCGATCTGGAAGAGCTCGCGGAAGTGCGCCGCCTGCGACAGGATGAAGCCGGCGAGCGCCAGCTCGCGATGCACCGGGGCGACCCCGCTCTTGAGATAGAGATGAACCGCGATGCGGCCGCCGGGACCGCCGTCGAACGCCGCGTCATCGCGCCGCTTCCGCGCGGGCAGGTCGAATCGGATCTTGTAGTCGTCGTCGCGCTCCTTTGTCCGTTCGCGATCGAGATGGACGAGGTGGCGCCGGTAGCGATGATCGCCCTGCGCAAATCGATCATAGACGCGATGGAAGAGTTCGCACTGCGCCAGGAGCGCCATCTGCGCCGCCGCCTGCCTGCGCTCGTACGCCTTCGCTTCCGCCTCGTGATCGCTCCAGTAGCCGACCGAGCAGTCCTGGCTCGCGGAGAAGCCGCAAAACGGCTGCGTAAAACTCCCGTAGGTTCCCATCGTACGCTACGCTACCGCACGCATGGACCGGTTGTCAGGAACTTGGAACCGCTGTTTCCCATCTTCCATGCCCTTCAATCCTCCCTGGCCCCCTGCCGGACGGTACTGGTCGTTCTCCCTGCCGCGAACCCTCCCCATTGCGTGCGCCAGCTTGTGGACGGAATCGAGGAAGATCCAGCCCGGGACCTGAAAACCGCACTATAGAGCCTGTTGCACAAAGACCAAAACCACCCTTTCGACCACTACCTGTTGTGCTTGAAAGCATGATGGACCACAATATATGGGCTTCGTGTATGTTTGTGCAACAGGCTCTATAGGGATTTGTTTGTGCTGATCCAGTATTCACGGAAACTGCGCAGACGGGGCAGCGATTCCCGGTCCTTGACACGGTTGGTCGCCGCCTTGCTCGCAATGATATCGTCAAGATGACACACCGGGAAGCCTTCCACATCGAGATGGCGGCTCCATGCGTCTTCAAAGCGTTCAATGCCGTCAGGCGCGAAGATGAGATCCAGGTCGAACGGGCCGTTCTTGAGCTGGATGAAATCTTTGCCGCGAACAACCTCCCCGGCCTGCTCGTCGGTCAGATCAAATCCCAGTTCGCGGAGGGCGGTGACAAGCGCCCGGCCGTTCCGCGGTGAACGGTCCACGAACAGGTCGGCATCCTGGGTCGTGTCTGGAAACCCCAGCAGAATGGCGCCCGATTTACCGATAAACAGGTAGCGCACGCCGTGGCGCGCGAAGGTATCCCGTACTTCCTCCGCCTGCCGGTAATCAAACGCGGCCATAACCGAGCCACTCCGGCAGATGCTGTGCACACCAGTCCCGGTACGCTTCCGTGCTCTCGAACGAGCGGTAGGGCGCGTCGTCAAGCACGGGTTTGTAGGTATGAATGAACGCGTACCGAAGCCGCAGGGACAGCGGCCGGAGGCGGGCGGCCTCAAATTCGGCAAGCCACTCACCGGGAATGCTGCTGGATAGGAACTTGGATTCCCGGTTTTCCATCGTACCTGCCCTTTCATCTGGACCAACCCCCGCGGCATGGCATCGGTCGCTCTCCAAGCGGTAATACCCTGCCTATTTTAGCCCATCGGCCGGGGATGTCAAGGGTAATCAAGGGTAAATGGGGCCGATATGAGGGCGGATGCCCCGTTCAATTGCGGATTGCAGAATGCGGATTGCGGAATGGCGACAGGACCCGGGATGGTTAATCCAATTGCGAATTGCTGATTGCG